>PKUM01000327.1 GCA_002868855.1 Chromatiales bacterium
GAACACCGTGTTCAGACCGGAGCCGGCAATCGGCAGCTCTTCGAGGATTTCACCGATACCCACGAGACCCGTGCGATCGATGTCCTCTCGAGTTACCACGAACACCGGGTTCGCAGTCTCGATGTCGGTGCGCGAAATACGCGAACCCGTCACCTGTACCTTACCGAGCTCGGCAGCGTCCTCGTCCTGCGCAAATACGGCAGGGGAAGCTACAGAGGCGGCGGCACCCGCGACGAGAGCGTATCGGACCGCGTCTCTAAGCGTGTTTTCCATGCAATTCCTCCAGGGAGAGGTTTATTTGGTTTGGTTAAATCCGGCTTCTGGAGCCGGTTACGTCCGCTTGATGCAGATTGGCAACAAACGCCCGCGCATTGCGAGTGGTGGCGATATTAGCACAACTGGGCGTAAAGCAAAGTCCGGTGTTGTAATAAACACACAGATTCCGCCGGACCGCTTCCCGGCCAGTTTTGGCGGGCCGCTTCGTCGCTTCTTGGTATGAGATTTATTTTAAATAAAAACAATAATTTATATGCTATTTGGTTCTGTCCGGGAGGGCCGGTTGGTGAACCTGAAGACGGCCCCGCGCCGGGCCGACTTTTTTGTCTCGTGTTGCGCAAACGACGAACGTTTTGCGCACTGTTGTAATTCAGCAACATCGCGTTGGCGGGTAGGGCCGGGTTCTGATGTGTTGTAAAAAGAACACAAGTCTTCCCCGGGAACCCGATTTAGTCAAATTCAATAAAAACATAAGGTTACGTTTTTTGCCTGGCTATTCTTTCGTTGCAGGTGCGGCCTTCAATGGCTCTTTTTTGAGCACGAAAACCCGCCATTCGCGGCGTGCAGTCACTTCGCCGACCAGCAGGTAGCGATAGCCGGCCTCGACCTCGAGCATCAGCTCGCCTTGTTTTTGCCCCGTTTCGCCGCTCGATTTCAGGGTTTTGGCGAAGTCGCCGCTGAGAAGACGCGACTGGATGCGGCGCATTCCCGGTTTGACCCAGTAGGCCGATTTCCCTCCGACCTTGCGATCGTCGATGTACGCGATCGCGATCGGCTGCAGACCGGCCGGCGGCGCTGCCGCCACCAGCACACCGTGCGGTTCGTCCGGACTGGCCAGAGGGCCCGGTACGCTCTGGCACGAGATGGTCAGCAGCATCAGCGGAATCAGGCCGAGTGCCCGCCAGCGATGCAACTGCCGTTTGCTGCTTTTCATGTTGCGTCCCTCGCCGCTGCGATCGGCTCATAAAGACTCTGCGAGTGGATTGCCGTGCGCAACAGCCATTTCTCTCCTGCAATCACCGGCCGGCTCGCGTGCAGGCTCATTTCGTCCGGCTGGCCGTCCGGCAGGCAGTTGTAATGGAGCAGGGCAAGTCCCGGTTCACCGGCAACGGCATGCTCCGCGTTCAGGTATTCGGTCTCACCGCCCTCGCGCGGTGCCCGTAAATAGCAGATGAAAGTAACCAGGCGCTGGCCGCCATGGGCCCCTTCCAGGCGATCGGGGGTCAGATAATCCACATGCGCCTCGTACACATCGTCATCCTGGTAGCGCAGCACCGACAGTGGTTCGATATGACGCGCCGGGAGCATCGCGGCAACCGCGATCCTTCTTTCGATGTTGCGGATCACCGGATCGCACATGTGGGCGCCAAGACGTGCAGCCGTGCCGGTAAAAAAGTCTTTTTCGAACTCCGCCGCATCGCGGCTGAAATCGGCTGCCGCTGCCATCCTCGGTGCGCTCAGGGCAATAACGTGAGCGCGCTCGTACTCGCTCAGGAAGTGCGGGATGCGAAATACCCGCGGTTGCCAGATTTCCAATTGTGGCAGGCCAGGGGCCGCAATAACCGGCCAGCCGGTCGCTTTGGCGCGCGCGCTTCTGTGGCCGGGATCGAGTGATATACGGCGGTCATCGAGTGCACTCCAGTGGCGCTCGATGACGGCAGTCATCTTTTGAGTGGCGGATTCGCCGCTGTCGAGTTCGCTTATGCCCGCAGCGGCAAACTGATGTGGCAGGCTTCTCACCTGGTCGCGAATCCGCTGCGCAAGCAGGCCAGCGTCGCATTTCTCGTTGCTGCTCGTGATCTCGTCCAGCCTGTCGCGCCAGACACACGCATCCGGGAAGTCGCCACCAGCGGCGCACTCGAACATTGCTTGTGCAACGGCCGCATCGCGGCCGACGCCTCTGCCGCAGTAATAGCGCAGGCCGAGAGCGAATGCGGCCTGGTGGCTTCCCTGCGCCAAGGCGCGCAAGAACCATGACGTTGCTGCAACCGGGTCGGCATTGCATCCAATACCGTGGTCAAGCATGTAAGCGAGATCGCATTGCAGTTGCGGATAGCATTGGCGCGCGGCGCGTTCAATACGGGCAAGCGCCTGGGCGTCGTCCGCGGCGACGCCGCGGCCGGTCAGGTACATATCGCCGAGCCGCGCGAGCGCTTCCGGGTGGTTCTTTTGCGCGACTGCGTCATACCAGTGCGCGGCGCGCGCATCCGCGTCCGGCAATGCGTGGACCTGGGCGAGGACGTTGGCGAGCAATAACTGCGCTTCCGTGTGGTCCATGCCGGCTGCCTGTTCCAGCCGCGTTATTGCTTCGTCGAATTCGCTGCTGCCGAATCCGCCGCGCTGCAACAGCAACTGCCCAAGGCGAACCGACGCATCACAGTCACCGTGTTCGCTCGCGACGCGAAGCGAATCGATATCGAAGTTGTTGCGGGCATCGTTCACTGGTTTCAACGGGGACTCTTGTACGCGTGTGTATTCGCGATTGCGACGCTGCGGCGCGACACACCCAATGGTAGCAATGCGGACGCACCTGTACTAAGTTAATGTCGATACACATCTTGGTGAAGCAAGGGGAAAGGGTAATGACGCAAAAGCTATCGGCGCTTGAGAAGGGAATCCGAAAAGCGGAACGCGAGTTTGTGCGGGTCACTCACAGCACAGCACGCGCACTCGAGCGTGATGCCCGCAAGCTCAGCAATCAGATAAACCGCCTGAATCGCAGTGTTCAGAGCAATCGCAACCGGCTTGCACGCGAGGCGGAACGTCTGACCAGCGCGAAGACCGCGGCGGCAAAGCGCAAGATCCGGGCCCAGATAAAAAAATTCGAACAACTGGTTGACGATGCGAAGGCGGAACTGCAGGAGCATCGCGCAAACCTCAAACCACTGCGTGCGCAGCTCTCCGAGGCGCGTGAGTATGCACGCAAGGCGCTTGGCATGAGCAAAGCGCTGAGCGCACATGAAAAGGAAATGGCGAAGAAAGCATTGGCCAGGGCCAAAAAGAAAGCGGCGAAGAAAAAGGTAGCGAAAAAGAAAGTCGCGAAAAAGAAAGTCGCGAAAAAGAAAGTCGCCAAGGCTTCGGCGAAAAAACGGACCGTGAAAAAGGCGGCCAGCCGGAAGAAGGCGGCAGCCAAAAAGACAACGGCCCGCCGCGCTTCTAAGAAAAAGACGTCGCGCAAGAAGACCGCTTGACGCTGACTTGAAACTCGGGTGTATTGGGGCCGGCGAATGCCGGCCCTTTTCGATACGGTAACGTGGTCTGCTGCGAACTCGCCGCGCTGGTGTTCGCATTGACGATAGTGATCAGGTACGCATCATGAAAAAACTTCGGGTCCCCGCAACGGCGGTCATTCTGGTTCTTTTTTCGCAAGGTGCGAGCGCAGACCTGAGCGCGGATTTGCGCCGCTGTGCGCTAATCCTCGATTCGATCGAGCGTCTCGCTTGTTACGACGGATTGAGTAAACGTGCGGCAGCCGCAGTCACGGCGCCCGTTGCGGCGACTGCGGCAGCGCCTGTGAGTGCTGCTGCTACGGCCCCGGCGGCGACAGCAGCCGCGGCGCAGGCTGCGCCGCCACCCGTTGCGCCCGCTGTGCCCCCGGCGGAGCCGCCGCCGGAGACAGCCCCCGCCGCCGCCGATGCTGACAGTCAAGACTTCGGGCTTGAAGAACAGCGCGCAGCCGAAACCAAGCTCATCCGCAGCCGCATTGACGGCATCTTCGACGGCTGGTCGGGAAAGACCGAATTCACGCTTGAAAACGGCCAGGTATGGCGACAGGTTGCCGGCGGCAAGCTCGTTGCCAGAAAATCGGAAAACCCGGAGGTCGAGATAAAACGCGGTTTCATGGGCGTCTACTACCTCAAGGTCGACGGTTATAACCCGACCGTCAAAGTGCGCCGGATCAAGTAGGCGTCGTGCCTATTTCCGGTACTGCTTCAACAGATCGTCGCGCCGGGCGAGCAGGGCGCGGATCTGATCCCGGTCAATGTATTCGCCCAGTTCTCCGGTAAGCATTTCCCGGTCCAGACGCTCTAGCCGTCGTGCCATCTCGTCGCCCACCTGAATCGGAAAATTGCGGAAATCCGCAGGCAAATTACGGCTTAACCTGAATGCACGGGAGTGGTCGATCAACACCAGCATCCAGTCGTCACGGGTAAATGTCACGTTTTGCTGGGTGCGGTCGGTATTCAGGATCAGGCTGTCGAACACGTACATCAGGTTGTACTGCTGGTTGATCGGACAATGGCCGTCCGCTTTTACATTCTGCTCGGTTTTTTCCAACAGGCTGATCAGGCCATTGACCCAGAATTGCAGTGCGCCGGGGTTGCCGTTGACAGTGCGTTCGACCGTGACCGGTACCAGGTTGAGATCGAGCAGCCGGTCCAGCTTGTATGCGGCGACTTCGTGCTGGTAACGATCGGATTTCTCGATCAGCTGCCGGCGCCGCTGGCTGTTGCCGCTAATCGGGGTTGATACGCCCTTGAACAACGCCTGCACGCTGATGCCATCGCGTTCCAGTGTGACCCGCAACGGCTTGGTGACACCGGTTCCGACCTCTTCGGTTGCGACGATCTCCGCGTTGGCCAGGAATTCCTCGAGCTGGTCGTCATTGAGGTTGCCGGGCCGTTCGCCAATGCGCCGGATTTCGGCGTCGACAGGTTCCGCGCGCTGGCTGCCCGCATAACGAACCTGCAGGTTGTCGCCCTCGATGATCAGCGCCGCGGGTGTGCCCTCGTAGTAGCTGCGCAGCATCCCGGTGTCCGCCATTACGATCAGCCCGCCCAGACGGCTGGTGACCCGCCGCGAGACCGTTGGCGTGTGGCCGAAAACAACGCGTTTGGCGCCTAGCCGGTCCAGGATCGATCTGACGGTGTCGTACTGAGTGAGTTCGTGGCACAACGCATTTTCGCGAATCCACAACGGCCCTACCGGGCCGAGCACCGGCGATTCGAGCAGCGTTTCCAGTTGTGCCGCCGCGGCGGCGGCTTCTTCGTCGCCGAGGCCGCGTAGCGCGTCGCCCCGGCCGCGCCGTGCTACCGGGACCTCGAATCGTGTTGCGACCCCGTCCCAGATACGGTTGTAGTCCGCCACGGTTTGGGTCACCGAGGCGTTGATCGTGGGAATATCCGATTCGAGCAGGGCCGGGGACAGTCCCCCATGTACGAAAACCGTGTCGCCAACCATGATCATCGTCGGCATGCTCTGCAGCCATTTGCCGTAAACGCCGGTCGCTGAGAATGCGGCGCTGTGGCCAAAAAAGCCGGGCGGGAACTGTTGCCCGAAAGTGCTTGCAGCTTCGTCTGCGGACAGCCCCCTGGCGCTCGCATCCGCGACGAACGCGGCCAGCGCGCGCTCCCGGGTCGCTGCCGGTTCCATATCCTGGTACGCGGCGTATTCGCCGTCGCTTACGTAACGCAGATCCCCGGTCAGGTTCATGATTTCGTGATTGCCGAGAATCACATACACCGCGCCGCCGGCCGCGGCCGCCTCTTGTTGCAGCCGCATCAGCAGGTCCATGACTTTGCGCGAATCGTCGCCGCGATCGAGCAGATCGCCGACCGACACCAGCTGGGTGTTGCCGCCGGTCCAGCGCAACTCGTTGTCGACCAGCCCGGTCTCGCGCAAAAGCCCGCCAAGTTCGTCGTATGCGCCGTGAATGTCGCCGACGACGACGGTGCGCGCGGTGGCCGGAAACTTCCAGTCCGCCGCCGCTTTGGCCGTTGCGGCCGTGCCGATCAGAAAGAGAAGTAAAAAAATCCGGAGCAAGCGCAATGTTTTGATTGTCATGGATCGAACCTGGGTTTGGTTGCCGTTGCGTGCAAGCTTAGACCAAAGGCGCCGACCGCGGTGCGGTGCCCGGGCATGATATTGGCTATCATGGTCGCCGGCCCTGCGGATCTGCGGACACTTGATGATGAATTTGTTGCGTTTTGCCATATTGTTTTTGGTCGTGCTGCTGCTTGCAAGCTGCGGAGAGATAAATCCGCATGAGAGCCAGGATCTCGATCGTCACGACTACAGCAATATCCGGGTATCGCCCCAGGACAACAGTATCCTGATCTACGAGGTCAAACTGACCGCGAAATACCCCGACAATAATGCACAGGCCGAGGAATCGCGGATGCGCTGGCTGGAGACGTGGCTGCGGCTGCGCCAGCTGTGTCCGGAGTCGTACAAGGTTCTGAGCCGCCGCCGTTATCAGCCCAGCGATCTGAACCTGTATCACATGGACTTGCGCTACGAGGTAACGTGCGCCTCGCCACCGCCACCGCCGCCGGAGAGCTGATTGCCGACCGGTTGCGGCGGTTGCCGGCGCAAACCCGAAACGCCTGCCGCCTGCACAGCTGACTGGGGATGATCTGGGTTGTCGTTATTTTGGCGATTGCGGCTCTGGTTTATCTGCCCGGGTTGTGGGTGCGCCAGGTAATGCGCCGCTACAGCGAACCCGGCGATCGTTATCCCGGTAGCGGGGGACAGTTTGCCGCACACCTGCTGCAGGGGCTCGGCATGAGCCATGTCGCGGTCGAGTCCACTGCCCAGGGCGATCACTACGACCCTGTTGCGAAGGTCGTGCGCCTCTCTCCCGATAATTTCGAAGGCCGCTCGTTGACGGCGGTAACCGTCGCTGCTCACGAGGTCGGCCACGCGCTGCAGGACCACGAGGGCTACACGCCTTTGGCCCTGCGTACGCGGCTGGTGGCGGTCGCGGCGCACGGCGAAAAAATCGCGGCGCTGTTGCTGATGCTGTTGCCAATCCTGGCCATTCTGTCGCGTTCGCCGGTTGCCGCCCTGCTGATACCGCTGGCAATCGTCGGCAGCGTCGGGCTCTCGACCTTCGTGCACCTGTTGACGCTGCCAACCGAGATGGACGCCAGTTTCGCGAGGGCCCTGCCGCTTCTGCAGGAAGGCGGCTATCTCAGGGAAGGGGATTTGCCGCATGCACGGCGGCTACTGAAAGCCGCAGCTTTGACCTACGTTTCCGCCTCTTTGATGAGTCTTCTGAATCTCGGTCGCTGGCTTGCGGTACTGCGGCGCTAGCTGCCGCCGCTGCGCCGCCGCAGCGGGCTGAAATAAGCGTGCCGGAGCTTGTCCCCGGGGGCGATCTTAAGCTCGGCAACCCGGCCGCCGCGCAACTCCAGTACCGCGCTGACGGGCATTTTTGCACTGACGGTTTCCAGTGAATGGGGAACGGTGTTTTCGGCGATATGGACGATGTTGCCATCCGCCTCGACAAACAGCATATCCAGAGGTATCAGGGTGTTCTTCATCCACATACCGACCATCTGCGGCCGGGGGTAGACAAAAAGCATCCCGCCGTCCGGTTCCAGCTCCTCGACAAACATCAGTCCGCGCGCCCGTTCTGCCGGATTCCGCACAATCCAGACTTCGAACTTGTGAATTTCGCCCGCAGCGGTCGCAATCGCCAGTTCTGAACGGTCGAGGTTCTCCAGAAACGCCGCGGTCGCCTCATCCGCCCGGCTGGCAGCCAGGCCCGCGACGAGAAGGAGTATGACCATGATTGCCGGAACGGATTTGTTTCCGGGTATCGCCAAGCGTGATTTCATTTGACTCGTTTGCCTTGTGTACCGCGCACAGCCTGACCTCGAGAGGCGGAAAGCGCAAGCAACGCGGGTTGTGCGGATCGATACGATTCATGCGCCGGGCGGGCCGCGCCCGCGCCCGCGAAGTTTTGCCGGACAGTTGAATCCGCCGGCCCTGAAGCGGAGCTCATTGCGCGACGGAATCTGGGCGATTCCCCCAGCACCCGCGCCGTCAAAGGATGCGTATCGCCGCCTGTTTGTCGAAAAGGCTGTACGCCAGCGGTTCAAACTGCAGGTCGAAGCGCGCGCATATTTCGCTGAATGCGCGGTGCTCGTGGTCGCGCCATCCTTCATAGCCAAAAAACTCGTCGAACAGCAGTACCGAACCCGGCCGCAGCCGCGGAGCGACCGGTTCGAGTGCGCTCAACGTCGACTCGTACAGATCGCAGTCGACATGAGCAAACGCGACGAATGTGTCGGTGGTTGCCAGCAGGGCGGGCAGCGTTTCATCGAACAAGCCCTGATGCAGCGTTACGTTTGCGGGCGCATCGGGAAGCCGTCCGTCGGTGCTGTAACTGCCGCTCGGATTGTCCGCATTCCAGTCCTGTGGCAACCCGGAGAAAGTGTCGAACCCGTGCACTGCTCCGGGCCAGTGCGATGCGATCAGGTTGAGAGAGCGCCCGTGATAAACCCCGAACTCAAGTGCAAGCCCTGCCGGATCGGCCTGATCCAGCGCATAGCGCAGCGTGTCGGTGAAAACGCCGAAGTGGCGTTTTGCCGGTGCACCTTGCATATAGCGGAACGCGTCGAGCGCGGGGGCGGTTCGCGGATCCTGCCCGGCTATTTCGAAATGGCCGCTTGCGTCGTCGGGGCGCCCGGCAAACGCCAGCGTGATCCCGAGCAGGCAATGCGCGAGGGTGTGTCCGGGCGCGAGCCGCACCGCTGCCGCAAACGCGTCTATCGCCAGCGACGGGGCATCGTCGCGGAATCGGTCGACGCCGAGCGTCACGTACAGGTCGGCATCGCCGGGCCACTGCCGTAACGCGGCCTGCAACACGCTGCCGGCCTCTTCGCGCTGTCCCAGGCTCTGTAGTGCCTTGGCAAGGGTCAGGGCCGCGTCCGGTTGGGTAGCGGTCGTGGCAGCCGAGCGGAAACAGGCGAGCGCGGCCGGGTAATCGCCGCCGCGCCACCAGGCGCGGCCCTGCATCAATTGTCTCTGCGGCGTCGGTGCGATCCGGCAAAGGGCTTCGAGGCGCGCGCCCGCCTCTCGATATCGGTGCAGGCGCAGCAACGCGATTGCCAGTGGCTCCAGGTAGGCCGCCTCATTGGCATCGATCAGCGCAGCCCGCTGCAGTGGCGCCAGAGCCTGTGCCGGTTCGTTGCGCGCCAGTTCGCACAGCCCCTCGAGGTACCAGGCCAGTGCGGCTTCGGGTTTTCGATTGCGCACTTCTTGCGCCAGTTCCAGCGCCTCGGCGAAGCGTTTCGACCGGTACAGCCCGAATGCCCGGGTCAGCGTATTTGGCTGCGTTTCAGTTGAGGACATCGGGCCTGGCCTGGTGATTTGCATTTACAGGGAATTGCGGTGCGGCGAACTCAGCAAGAATCGGGTGGGTCGTAGTCCGCCCCGGCGCTACACTGCACCAATGAACGAACAACGCGACTACCGGCGGATTGCCGCCGCCATTGACTATATTGCGGCCCACTACCGCGAGCAACCGGATCTCGCGGCGGTGGCGCGTGCGGTTCATCTCAGTCCGCATCATTTCAATCGCCTGTTCCGCCGCTGGGCCGGGATAACACCCAAACAGTTACTGAAAATGATCACGCTCGACGCGGCCAAACACAGTCTGCGGAGCGACCGCAGCGTATTCGATGCCGCGCTGGACTCGGGTCTGTCCGGCGCCGGCCGCCTGCACGATCTGTTCGTGACAATCGAGGCCATGACGCCGGGCGAGTACCGCAGCGGCGGCCACGGGCTGGAAATCGCCTGGGGCTGGCACTCGAGTCCGTATGGCGATTGCCTCGTCGCGATGACAATGCGCGGTCTTTGTCATCTCGGTTTTTACGACACCGGCGTCGCCGCGGCACAACGGACGCTCGCCGCGGCGTGGCCCGCTGCCAGGCTGCACCGCGATCAGGCGGCAACCGGGGATATCGCCGAATCGATTTTTGCGCCCGGTGGAGATCGCGCGTTCACGCTGCATCTCGGCGGAACCAATTTTCAGCTACAGGTGTGGCGCGCGTTGCTGAGCATCGCGCCGGGTGAAACCCAAAGCTATGGCGAACTGGCGGGGCGGATCGGCTCACCTTCGGCGGCGCGGGCGGTCGGCGCAGCGGTTGGCGCCAACCCGGTGGCCTATTTGATTCCCTGTCATCGCGTTCTGCGCAGTGGCAGCGGCCTCGGCGGCTATCGTTGGGGCGTATCGCGCAAGCGCGCGATTCTCGCTCGTGAGTCGCTGCAAAACGCCGCGCCTGGCCGGGCTCAGGGGCGAATTGCCTGGCTCGAGCCAAACCCGGGACCATAGACCAGCGCGTTGGCCAGAAGCCGCATCGTACCGAGAGTCGCACCGCGGAAAGACGGCGGCGCCGCAAACAGGATTATCTGCCCGTCTCCGACCGTTTCGCGCACGAGATAGGCGCCGTGCGCCATGCGTTGCGCCGCTTCCGGCCACAGTAACCCGCTCATGCGCAGGTCCAGGCCCTGTTCGTCGGGCAACGCCAGCCAGCCGGCGCGGCGCACTGCCTCGTCTTCGCCGGCGGCACTGCTTTGCGCGTCGGCCGCCGGACGATAGGCGCCGAGCCGAACCGGCGTCTCGGCGGGAGGAGCCGAGAACAAGACGGGCGCGTTGCCGTACAACACCGGCAACGTAGCCGGACTGCCAAAGCTCAGCCAGTGCTCCGTGTCGACGCGAGCCGCCACGAAGGCGCCCTGCGGCATAAACAGTTTCAGCCAGTCGTCCCGTTTTTGCAGTTCCTCGATTTCGGGCCAGTCGGCATCCGCTGGCCACGGGAATCGATAGTCGGTTGTGACACCGTGCGACCAGACACTATCGCCGAGCCGCGTGTCCTGATCCGCCATCGCTTCGCGCAACACCGCCAGCTCGAAAGTCTGCAGCTCTTCCAGCGCCTGCGGCAGCGCGCGCACCGCGTCCACACCCTGATCGGGTTGTGCCAGCTGCGCCGCGGACTGGCCGATCGCAATCAGCGTGCCCCCGGCCGCGACCCAGTCATTAATCCGTTCTACGGCGGCGCTGTCGAGCTCGCCCTGCCAGCGGTCTGGTAACACCAGCACGTTGTAGCGGCGCAGATCGGTCTCAGCGAGCAACGCTTCGTCGATCTGGCTGTGCCGAATGCCAATGTCCTGGTCCAGCAGTTTCCAGACATTGCCGTAGTCGTAGGGTCGAATGCCGCCGCGCGCCAGTACCGCGATCGTGGGCGCGGTCAGGCGGACGAAATATCCGCCGCCGAGATCCGGCGCATCGCCGGGCCCCCAGCCACTCGTTATCGCAGTCGGCGCGATCTTCAGCTGCGCCGCAACCGCATTGATCGCGCCTGCGAGCTCCTGCTCGTCGCGGTTGTCGTAACGCGTAACGACCACGGAGCCGCGCGCAAACGCCGTGCCGTCGAGCGTGAATTCCTTTTCGCCGACGCGTGCCGTCAGGCCGCGCACGGCAAGCCTGGCCGCCGCGGCGACCGAGCGGTCGTCACGGCCGTCAAATACATATGCGAGCGCCGTGCCATCGACCGCCACCTGTGCGGCGATAGTCGTACTGACCGGCTCGACCTGCTGCGGCAGCGCAATCGGCAGCTCGAGCGCCTCCAGCCCGAACATCATCGAAATATTCCACGACGTCACGTCATAGAGTCGCGAGTCGTTGCGCATCAGTAGTTCGCGGCGCTCCTTTTTCAGCGTCTCCTCCGGCATGCGCGGATCGAACTCGAGCAGCGTTGCGACGAGGTTGGCTTCCGGCTGCCGGTTGGGTACCAGCAGCGTTCCGACAGGCAGACGCACGCTGCTGGTGCGGCCGAGCTGGTCCCGGGCGCGGGTCATCAACGGCTGGGTTAGCCGATATACCTCGATGCCCTGCAGTTGCATCAGGTCGACAAAGCGCTCGATTCGGCCCTGATTGCCGTCCGCCAGGATGGCAAAGCTGCGCCGCGCATACGGTCCGTTGGCGCCGACCGCGGCGCGGCGGATTTCGAGGAAATTGCGTTTCAGCTGGTCGGCATTGGCATGCAGCGTTTGCAGATTCGCGAGGCTGCTGACGAATTGATGGTGGATTGCCTGAGAGTAGGTCAGCACCGAGCCGTCCGCGCGAAGAATGCCGTCCTCATCCACGCTCGCCTGCTCGTACAACATGCCGACCGCGCCGCGAAGTCCGGCCCATGCGTTGGAATAGCCGGGATACCAGCCTTCGTTCCACTCACCGGTGTAATAGGGCCAGTGGTTCGCGTCGAATGCGCGCGCCTGGTCTTCAGCAAACCGCTCGACCCAGGGCCCCAGCGAGGGCGGGAAGTTGGGGTTATGCGGGTCGCGCGGTGGCGAGAACAGGTAAGTGTCCTGCGCGCCCATTTCGTGTGCGTCCACGAACAACAGCGGGTTCCAGCCGCCGGCCGCGGCGATGCGGCCGCGGCTCTCGGGATTGACGCCATAGATCCAGTCGCGATTCAGGTCGAACAGGTAGTGATTGGTCCGACCCCACGGCCAGTAGCCGGTGTGCAGCAGCGACTGGTCGTCGATATTGCGTTGCCGTCCGCGATGCTGCGCGAGTTGCTCGCTGGTGCGATGGCGGCCGTCCGGGTTCATCATCGGATCGATCAGCACGACGGTATCGCGCAGCAAGGCTTCGACTTGCGGATCGCGGGCCGCGGCCAGGTGATAGGCAAGCGCCAGTGCCGCATCGGCACCGGAGGTTTCGTTGCCGTGAATCGAATACGCCATCCACGCAACAGCGGGAAGCTGTTGCAGTAACTCGTCCGCGTCATCCGGCTCGATTTCGCGCGGATCGCCGATTTTCGCCCATCCGCCACGAATCTCGTCGAGACGAGCAATATTGGCGGGAGTGCTGATGGCGACGTAGTAGAGACCCCGTCCTTCGTAGCTGCGCGCATATTCGAAAACCGCGACCCGCGAACTGGCTTTCGCATAGGCGTTGATGACTGCCTCGATCTCGGCCGGGGCTGCAATCCGTTTTCCGACGCTGAAGCCGAGCAGGCTCTCCAGAGTCGGGATATCGGGGTCGTAGTTTGCGCCGGCGAGAATGGGCACCGGGTATTCCAGATCCGGCTCTGCGGCTGTTTCGCCAAGTGCGGCGAACGGAATCGAGCCAAAGCCGATTATGGCGACTAGCGTCTGCATTGCGCGCATGCATGGTCTCCTGATGAACTGGCATTGCGTTGTTGCGGGTTGTGGGTGGCGGAGGATAACGTAATGGTCATGGCCGTGGCATCTGCCGCGAAAATTGGAGTAGCCGCATATGTTCAACTTTGTCATACCGCGGGCGTTGCGCTGCACGATCCTGTTACTTGTTGCCTCGGTGCCGATGCAGCTGATGGCAGCGGAGCCGGAAGACAAGGACTATGTCGAACGCATGAGCCGCGAGCATCGGGACCATGCCCCGGTGTCCAATCCGGGTTCGCAGCGCGCGGTCCTTGCGCCGGTGGTCACCGAACGCGTGGAATACGCGCGGGTGGACGCAACTCCGGTGAGCGGCTTCCTGGCCAGGCCGGCGGATGCGACGGATAACCTGCCCGGAGTGATCCTGATCCACGAATGGTGGGGGCTCAACGACAACATACGCGCAATGGCCGAACAGGTGGCGGGGCACGGTTATGTGGCGCTGGCGGTAGATCTCTATGGTGGCAAAATCGCGCAAAACGCCGTGGAGGCGCGCGAACTCGTGGGTTTGTCGATGAAAAACAGCGCTGCTATCGAAGAGAACCTGCGCCAGGCCTACGGCTATCTGACCACCGAAGCCGGAGCGGTGCGGGTCGGCACCCTCGGCTGGTGCTTCGGTGGTGGCTGGTCTTTGAATACCGCGCTGCTGATGCCGGCCGATATCGACGCGACGGTGATTTACTATGGCCGGCTGGTGACTGATCCGGAACAGCTGAATGCGCTCGGTATGCCGGTGCTGGGTATTTTCGGCAGCGAGGATCGCGGAATTCCGCTCGAATCGGTCAATGCCTTCGATGCTGCGATGCGCGAACTTGGCAAGGACGTGACGATTAAAGTCTACGAGGGAGCGAGACACGCATTCGCCAACCCGTCGGGTCAGAGCTACGATCCGCAGGCGGCCGAGGATGCGTGGGCTTTGACGGTTTCGTTTCTGGATAGCCATCTCAAACAATAGGAATCCGGACCGGGCGCCGGTTTTGCCGCAACCGCTATTGCGGTATCGTTGATGGCCGTCCTGCATTCAGAGGCATGAGCTTTGGGTCGACAGATTCCGATGGTTTTCGGGCTCATCGTGTTGTTATCGGTCGCGCCGGCCGGCGCGCAACAACGCGGCATGCGGGCACCGCCGCTCGAGCAGCCGGTGCTGCACGAGATAGCTCAGGATGTATCCGCCGCGAGGATTCGCAGCGACATCAGCCGGCTCGTGAGCTTCGGTACCCGCCACACCCTGTCGGATACCCGTTCCGATACGCGCGGCATTGGCGCGGCGCGGCGTTGGATGCAGGCCCAGTTTCAACAAATAGGTCGCGATTGCAGGGGCTGTCTCGAAGTCGTTCTGCAGAGTTCGTTTGTCGAAGGGGAAACCAGGATTCCCGGGCGCGCCGAGATCGTCAACGTGCTGGCAATCCAACGCGGCCAGACCGATCCGAACCGATACGTCGTTATTTCCGGGGATATCGATTCGCGGGTCACCGACGTGATGGATTCGACTTCGGACTCGCCCGGTGCAAACGACAACGCGTCCGGGCTTGCCGCGGTGTTGGAGGCGGCACGCGTGCTGTCGCGCTACAAATTCTCCGGATCAATCGTTTATGCAGGGTTATCGGGCGAGGAACAGGGGCTCTACGGCGGCAAAATCATGGCCGGCAAGGCGCGTGAAGACGGCTGGCGGGTCGAGGCCGTTCTGAATAACGACATGATCGGCAATATCAGCGGGATCAACGGTGTGACCGACAACAGCACCGCCCGGATCTTCTCGGAGGGCACGCGCGCGGTGGAAACTCCCGAGGAGGCACGCTGGCGCAGGTTTCACGGTGGAGAGAACGATTCCCCGTCACGCAACCTGGCACGCTACATCGATGTAATGGCTGATCGTTATATTCCGAACCTCGACGCGATGCTGGTATTCCGGCTCGACCGGTTCGGCCGCGGCGGTCATCACCGGCCATTCAACGATGCGGGCTTTGCGGCCGTCCGGGTGATGGAGACCAACGAACATTACGATCGCCAGCATCAGGACATCCGGGTTGAGAACGGCGTGCAATACGGCGATGTCCTCGAAGGCGTGAATTTTGAATATGCCGCAAAACTCACTGCACTGAACGCGGTGTCGCTCGCCTCGCTGGCCTGGGCGCCGCCGTCGCCGGTTCGGGTGACGATTACCGGAGCCGTCAGTCCCGATACAACCCTTTCCTGGAAGCGCGCCGGCCGCCGCGAGGCGCCGCACCTGGCAGGCTACAAAATCTACTGGCGGCCTACCGATGCGGCGGTGTGGACGCACAGCCGGTTCGTCGGGGATGTCGAGACCTACACGCTTGAAAATGTCGTTGTGGATAACTACTTCTTTGGCGTTGCGAGCGTCAGTCAGTCGGGCTTCGAGAGCGTCGTCGTTTTCCCTGGGCCGGAGCCTGCCGCCGCCAACTGAGCGGGTGGATCACAATGCTGCGTCGCACCTCTAAATGGATCATCGTCTTGGTGATCCTGCTCGGTCTGGCGGGCGTCGTTTTCAACGCACTGCGGCCGCGGCCGGTCAGCGTGATAGTCGCCGAAGTGGCGCAAGGCATCGTTCGCGAAACCGTTGCAAATACCCGGGCCGGAACCGTCAAGGCCTGCCGTCGGGCAAAGCTGGCGCCTCCGGTCGGTGGCCAGATAGCCGCGCTGCCCGTGACCGAAGGCGACCGGGTGGAGCAGGGGCAACTCCTGCTGCGGCTGTGGGATGACGATCTCGAGGCGCAGTTGCGGCTGGCCCAGCGCGATGTGGAAGCGGCCGGGGCCCGTGCCGAGGAAACCTGCGCCGAGGCCGATGTCGCGGGCCGCGAGTCGAAGCGGGTCAGCAAACTGCGAGAACGGGGACTGTCGTCTGAAGAAGACGCCGACGTCGCGTCGGGTCACGCGCGCGCAAGCGCGGCTGCGTGCCGGGCCATGCGCAGCAACGTGGGGGTCGCGCAGGCGCGGGTCGAGGTAGCGGTCGCGGCGCTGGAGCGGATGCGCCTGGTCGCGCCGTTCGACGGTATCGTTGCGGAGGTAAACGGCGAGCTCGGCGAGTTCGTGACGCCGTCGCCGGTCGGTATTGCCACGCCGCCGGCAATCGATCTCGTCGATACGAGTTGTCTCTATATCGCGGCGCCGATCGACGAAGTCGATGCCCCGGCGATTCGTGCAGGCATGCGTGCTGACGTGACTCTTGACGCGTTTCGGGATCGCAGTTTTCCGGGCACCGTGAGACGTATCGCACCCTATGTGCTTGATATCGAAAAGCAGGCGCGGACAGTCGAGATCGAAGCTGAAATCGAAGCCGAGGCGGCCGCTGGTTTGTTGCCCGGCTACAGCGCTGACGTGGAGGTGATCATTGCCGAAAGCGGGAGCGTGTTGCGGGTACCGACCGAGGCGATTTTCGATTCCAACCGCACGCTGGTGTTGGACCCGGACAGCGGTTTGCTGCAAGAGCGCGAAGTCGAGACCGGGCTGGCCAACTGGGAGTACACCGAGATTACCAATGGCCTGGTCGGCGGCGAACGCGTCGTTTTGTCTCTGGATCGAGAGGGAGTTGCGGCCGGCGTCGCCGCGCGCGAGGAGTAGATGGGTAGCGGCAGCATTGCGCCATGCCCGGATTCGGTCCGATGATCGAGCTGCAGCAGATTTCGCGGGTTTTTCAGGTCGGTGGCGAAGAGGTTCATGCGCTGGACGATGTGAGCCTTACGATTCGCGCTGGCGAGTACCTGTCATTGATGGGGCCTTCCGGATCGGGAAAGTCGACTTTGCTCAACATCGTCGGCTTGCTGGATCGGCCTAGCAGCGGGCGTTACGTGCTGGATGGACGCGACACGACATTGCTCGACGAACACGAGCAGGCCGCGGTCCGCGGTCGAAAAGTGGGCTTCGTTTTTCAGTCCTTTCACCTGGTTCCGCGGCTTAGTGCATTTGAAAACGTCGAGTTGCCGCTGCTGCTCGCCGGCGTTGCCGCCACGCAGCGGCGCGAGCGTGTCGACGCTGCACTCGTCGCGATGGGCCTGGCGGACCGCGCCAATCACCGGCCGGACCAGCTCTCGGGCGGACAACGCCAGCGCATAGCCATCGCGCGAGCCACCATCATGCGCCCGGCCGTGCTGCTTGCCGACGAGCCGACCGGGAACCTCGACAGCACATCGGGCGCGGAAGTCATTGCCGTGTTGGAGCAACTCTGTGTTGAAGGTCTTACGCTGGTCGTAGTCACGCACGATGCGGATGTTGGACAGCGGGCTTCGCGCCGACTGCGAATGGTCGACGGCCGGATCGTCGCGGATACCTCGGGGCGACAGCAGTGAGAGCGCTCGATGCCACCGGGTTTGCGTTCCAGTCTTTGCGCCGCACACCGGCGCGCAGTGGACTGATGCTGCTGGCGATGGGAATTGGCGTTGCGGCCGTCATGGTTCTGACCGCGCTCGGTGAAGGCGCCAGGCGTTACGTAACCGGCGAATTTTCCTCACTGGGCACGAACCTGGTGATCGTCATTCCCGGACGATCGGAAACCACCGGCGCGTCGCCGGCGCTGTTTGCCGGTGAGACGCCGCGTGACCTTACCGTTGCCGACGCGGCGGCGCTCACCCGCAGCGCGCTGGTCAGCAGGGTTGC
>PKUM01000173.1 GCA_002868855.1 Chromatiales bacterium
GGGCAATTCATCGACATTGCGTTGATGGATTGTCAGGTCGCGATGCTCGCGAACCAGGCGATGAACTTCCTGGTAGGTGGCAGCGCGCCGGTGCGCCTTGGAACGGCCCACCCCAACATCGTTCCCTACCAGGCGTTTGCGACGCGCAACGGACATATCATGGTTGCAGTCGGCAATGACAAGCAGTTCGGCCGTTTCGTCGCCGCGCTTGGCGAGCCAGGACTGGCGGACGACAGCGACTATGTCACAAATCGCGCCCGCGTCCGCAACCGCGCTGCGTTGCTGCCGATACTGGCGAAGCTACTCGCGAGGCACGATACCGCTGAGTGGGTTAACCGGTTCAAACAGGCCGGAGTTCCGTGTGGCCCGGTCAACACCGTGGACGCCGTGTTCGATGAGCCGCAGGTGCGTCATCGTGAACTTCGTATCGATCTGCATGCAACCGAAGGCACGATACCGGGGGTTGCAAACCCGGTGCGGTTCTCGGCGACCCCTGTGCAGTATCGTTGCGCACCGCCACGGCTCGGCGAGAACGGAGGTCGGGTTCTGCGCGAGTGGTTGGATCTTTCCGAATCCGAGATCGCTGCTTTGTGCGAGGCCGAAGCAATCCAGCTTTTCTGATTTTTAACTTCAAAAAGTAATAATAAGGCACTGTTAATTAAAGCTCTTATTGCAATGCTAAAGCGCGATGGGGTGGTCGTCACGGCGACCCGCCGACAGGCGCGCGAGATTTCCGAGGGTTACTCCCGGCAGCGCGTTCTTGATGGAGATCGGGCTTGGCGCAGCCCGCGCGTGTCGGCATTCGATGGCTGGTTGCGGCAATGCCATGAGGCAATCTGGCTGGGGGGCAATGCCACGCAGGGGCATTTCCTGAATGCCACGCAGGAACTCGCGCTGTGGGAGCGCTGTGTCGGCGCTGCGTCCGAATCGCAGCTGTCCGTTCAGCGTCAACACGCTCTGGCCCGAATGGCAATGCAAAGCTGGCGCCTGGCGGTCAATTGGGAGATAACGCCGGATACTCTGGCGACGCAGGGCGATGCAACGGCGCGACAATTCGCGGATTGGGCGATGCGGTTTCAGCAGCAGTGCAACGATCAGGCCTGGATTGCAAGCGCGCACCTCGCCGACATCGTTGGCGCGGCATTCGCCGACGGGCTGATCGCTCCGCCACCGTCAATTGCCTTTGTCGGATTCGAGCGCCTCTCGCCGCAACAACTCAACCTGTTGCGACGGGTCGAAGCTGCGGGCGGCAAAATTGTCGAACCACCGCAATACCCGGCCGCGAACAGATCCAGGCGAGTGGCTTTCGCCAGCCCGGGCGCCGAACTGGAAGCCGCCGCTATGTGGGCGCGGCAACTGGTCGGGGTCGATCCGGAGAGGCGGGTCGGAGTCGTCGTCAGCGATCTCGCAGCGAGGCGTCAGGAGGTCGAGCGGGTTTTCGCCGATATCCTCACGCCCGGTGCGATTTTGCCCGGAGCGGGGGACGGCGAGGGGCTCTTTCATGTGTCGCTGGGTCCGGCGGGCGACACTGCGCCCATGATCGCGCAGGCATTGCTGGTTTTGCGCATCGCCTGCCGTAGCATCGACTATCGCGAAGCGGGGCGACTGCTGCGATCACCATTCCTACGCCGGGCACCCAAGGAAGCTTGCGGGCGAGCCGCCATCGACCTCGAAATCCGGCGCCGAAACTGGCGCAGGGTGGACATCAGCAAACTTCGGTGGCTCGCCGAACAGGCCGATGATTCGCTTGCCACGAGTATTGCCAACTTGCCCGCAGTCGAAGGCTCGCGGCTGCCCAGTAATTGGGTGACGGTGTTCACCGCACAGTTGAGCGCATTCGGCTGGCCGGGAGAGCGCACTCCGAACAGCGCCGAGTATCAACTGCTTGAGTACTGGCATGAGCGGTTGGCCGAGTTTGCGAGTCTCGATCCTGTTGTGGGTTCGCTTGGCGTGAAGAGTGCATTGTCGTACCTGACCCGTATTCTGCAAAACAACGTGTTTCAGGTTCAGGACCGTGGCGCCCCGATCGAGATCATGGGCAGTATTGAGGCCGCCGGGCTGCGTTTTGACCACCTGTGGGTGACCGGGCTTCACGACGAAGCATGGCCCGCACCGCCGCGTCCGGATCCTTTGATTCCATTTTCGCTGCAGCGAAAACTCGACATGCCGTCATCAAGCATCGATAACCAATTACGCCACTCGCGTTGGCTGCTTTCCAGTTACCTGGCCGGTGCGGAAGACGTCATGCTCAGCTGGCCGTCGCGACTGGAGGATCGCGATATGGCTCCCAGCCCGTTGCTGGCTCACATCGCCGAGGATCAGGCCGGCGAGCCGGTCGGTCCCGCAAATTACCGGCGCCAGCAAAGCCAGGAGCTTGGCGCGCTCGAATCGTCACCATGGGACAGCCCGCCGCCGCTGCAGCCGGCGCGAGTCCCGGGTGGCGGCAGCCAACTGCTTACCGACCAGGCGCAATGCCCGTTCCGTGCTTTTGCCCGCCACAGGCTGAGTGCGAGTTCGCCGGAAGTTCCCGCACGCGGCATCGATCCGCGTACCCGCGGCATTACCCTGCATCGCGCAATGGAACTGGTATGGCAATCACTCGGCGGCAGTGGCGGACTGCAAAGGGCAGACAGCGCCGCTCTGCAACAACTCGTGCGTGACAGCGTCGAGGCAGCTTTGCGCGCGATCAGCGAACGTAGCGACGACAGCGCGCAACGCCGCCATATTCGGATCGAGGCACTACGCCTCGAAAACCTGGTTGCGCAGATTCTCGACATCGAACGGCAACGCGGTTTCTTCGAAGTCGTACAAATGGAGAGCCGCGAGTCGATGAAACTCGGCGCGCTCGAATTCACCATCAAGCTCGACCGGGTGGACCGGCTTGAAGACGGGGGACTGGCCGTCCTTGATTTCAAAACCGGTTCCGCCAGACGTGGAGACTGGTGTGGAGCGCGGATTCGCGATGCGCAGCTGCCACTGTATGCAATCTCCCGCTCCGCTCCGGTCGCCGCCGTCGCGGTGATCAGCGTGAAAAGCGGCGCGGTTGGTTTCGACGGAGTTGGAGTCGACAGCGCCGTGCTCGGGGCGGGGCCGGATCTGAAAATTCCGCAGCCAGACCCCAAATACTTCAACGGCTTGGGCGATCTTCTGCAGTCGTGGCAGGCGCAGCTCAATGCCCTCGCCGCTGATTTCATGAGCGGAACGGCAGCGGTCGACCCCGATCGCCAGGCATGTCGCTATTGCGATCTCGAAACCTTGTGCCGGATTAACGAGTTGCAACGCCAGGATCGATCGCCATGAGCATGACGCGCAACGATGATCGGGCTGCGCGGGAGCAAGCGCTGGATTTGCAGCACTCGTTTATCGTCCAGGCGCCCGCAGGCTCCGGCAAGACCGAGTTGCTGAGCCAGCGTTTTCTCGCTTTGCTGGCCCGGGTCGAATCGCCGGAACAGATACTCGCGATTACTTTCACGCGTAAGGCCGCGGCGGAGATGCGCCGCAGGGTCCTCGAGCACCTGTTGCAGGCAACCGCGGGCGCGACCGCGGAAGCGCCGCACCAGCGCCTCAGCCTCGATCTCGCCCGTGATGTTCTCGAGCAGGATCGGCGCATGCAGTGGCAGTTGCTCGACTGTCCGTTCCGTCTGCGAATCATGACTATCGACGCGTTCAATGCATCGCTGGTGCGGCAGATGCCGATGAACACCGGGCTCGCGGCAAATACTCGCATCGCCGACAAACCTGGCGCGATTTACGAGAGTGCCGCGGAAGCATTGCTTGGTTACCTGGGTTCGCCTGGCGCAGCCGGTGACGAGGTAGAGCGCGTGCTGTTGCATCTCGACAATTCGCCGGAGCGATTTGTCGGGATGATCGCGAGTATGCTGGCGCGGCGCGATCACTGGATAAGGCATGCAGTCACTTCGGCATACCGGACCGACCTGAGAAAGCAGCTGGAGGATAACCTCGCCGCAACGGTAACGGGTGAACTGCAACGACATGCGCAGCGGGTGCCAGACGAACTCGGCCGCGAATGGTGCGATCTCGCGCGAATCGCCGCGGCGCAGATGGAGGAGGCCGAGACAGTTCACGATCTCGGCGCGCTCGGGCAGCGAGAGGATTTTCCGCTGGCGACCGCGGCTAATCTTCCGCACTGGCAGGCGCTGGTCGGATTTGTGATGACCCAGTCGGGCAGCGTGAGAAAAAGCGTCAACAAGCGCAACGGTTTTTCTACCGCTGATCGGCCGGCCAAAGATCGAATGCTCGAACTGCTTGCGACGCTGCGCGAGGACGAGCACATCGGCGCGGCGTTGAATGCAATCGCCGAGTTACCCGCGCCGCGATTTGCGGACGATCAATGGCAGGTTCTGGAGGCTCTGCTAGGTTTGCTGCCCCGGGCGGCAGCCGAGCTCGACTTGCTGTTCGAAGAACGCGGTGAGATCGATTACACCGGTCTGGCCTTCGCGGCTGGCCGCGCGCTCGGCGATGAAGATGCACCGGAAGATCTGGCGCTGCTGCTGGATTACCGTCTCAACCACATTCTCGTGGATGAGTTTCAGGATACCTCGGTCGGCCAGGTCGAGTTGCTCAATCGCCTGACAGCCGGGTGGCAACCGGACGATGGCCGGACCCTCTTCTGTGTCGGTGATCCGATGCAGTCGATTTATCGGTTCCGCGATGCCGACGTAGGTCTTTTTCTCGCCGCCCGGCGTGGCGCCCTGGCGCTTCCACGCATGCTGGACCTGCAGCTGAGCAGTAATTTCCGCTCCACTGCAGCAATGATCCAGTGGTTCAATCGCGTGTTTCCGTCGGTCCTTGCCGCGCGTGATAATCCACTCGACGGGGCGGTCAGCTACGCACCCGCCACCAGCGGAGATACCGCAAACGAAGGTGCAGAGGCGGTCGAAATTCATCCGATCGCGGACAAGTCGGACGCGGAGGAGGCGCAATGTGTCGTCGATATCGTGGCGCGAGAGCGGGTTGGCGAGGACAAGCGGACCTGCGCAATCCTGGTGCGCGGCCGACCGCACCTGGCGGCAATCATGAATGCGCTGCGCGCAGCGGGAGTCCCGGTTCAGGCCGTCGAAATCGAGGCTCTGCGCAAGCAACCGCACATCTGCGATCTGCTTGCATTGACGCGGGCGATGCTCCATCGCGGCGACCGTACAGCCTGGCTGTCGTTGCTCCGGGCACCGTTTGTCGGGCTGAGGCATGCGGATCTTCTGGCCGTATGCGGAGACGAGGGCGATTGCATTGCGGACTTGCTGCTCGCAGGCGAACGTCTCGAGGGAATAGCGGAGGACGGGCGTGAGCGCATCGCGCGACTCTCCTCGTGCCTTCGGGATAGTGATGCGGAGCGCGGACGGCGCAGTCTCAGACGCTGGGTCGAAGGAATGTGGCTGGCGCTCGGCGGCGCCGCGACTTTGCGAAGCGCCTCGGCGGTCGACGATGTCGAGGCTTTTTTCGAATTTCTGGATGGACTGGAGACCGCGGGCGATATCGAGGACATCGAGATACTCGACACGGGGCTCGACGACTTGTACGCATCACCGGATCCGGGTGCAGGCTGCAGCGTTCAGATAATGACCATTCACAAGGCCAAGGGGCTCGAATTCGACACGGTGATATTGCCGGGACTGCACCGCAAACCGCGTGCCGACGACAGACCGTTACTGCGGTGGATGGAAATCGGCGGTGAGGGCAGCGAGCCGCGGTTGCTGTTTGCGCCGATTACCGCGCATGGCGAGCCAACCGACTCGCTGAACGGATTCCTCGCCGGCATCGAAAAACGACGTGCAAGCAATGAGTCTGCAAGACTGCTCTACGTTGCCGCGACCCGTGCCCGTGAGAAATTGCACCTGGTCTTCGGACTAAACCGGAACCCGGAAAGCGGTGAATTCGAGAAGCCCGTCGCCGGCTCGCTACTGTCATATCTATGGTCGCCGCTCGCCGCTGAAATCGAGTCGGCAAGCACAGCCTGGAACGAACCGGTACTTGCCGCGGAGTCTCCTGCCAGGTCTCCGATCTGGTGGCGACTCAAAAACGGCTGGCGGCCAGCGCCGCCACTGGAATCGGTTGCCGCACGGCCGAGCCCGGCCGCAACGGAACAGAAACTTCAGGCCGTTGAATTTGACTGGGCGGGCGAAACCATACGCATGGTCGGCACTGTGACCCATCGTCTCCTGCAACGCATCGCGACGGACGGGGCCGGCGCATGGAACCGGCAACGCCTGCTGGCCGAGACCGACAACATCGTACAGGCATTGCGCAATGAGAACGTTCCGGCGGAGCATCTGCAGAATGCATGCGACAGAGTGGTGGCGGCGCTGACCGGCGCGCTGGCCAGCGAGCGCGGCCGATGGTTGCTGGACGGCGGACATGCCGATGCGGATTGCGAGCTAAGTGTCAGCGGTCTGATAAACGGCAGGCTGTCCAATGTGATTATCGACAGAACGTTCCGTGACCGCGATGGGCAACGCTGGATAGTCGACTACAAGACCAGCGCCCATGAGGGAGCCGGCCGGGAGCAATTCCTCGATCGCGAAGTCGTGCGTTACCGTGAACAGTTGCAGAGATATGCGACGCTGATGAGCGGAATCTATCCGGGTGAGACCCTGAAACTCGGCTTGTACTTTCCGTTGCTCGACGGATGGCGCAGCTGGGAATACGACCCGGCCGAATGAGCGCTCAAAGCGATCCGGACAGCGACAACTGATAGCGACCGTCCTCGTCCTTTGGTACCAGACGCAGCATTCGATCAAACCTCTCGCGCTCGGCGTCCGCCGGAAGCACCCGCAGATCCACCTCATAGCCACGCTCCGGCAACAGCTTCACCCGGCCGTCTACATCAAGCAAAGCATCGAGATCGGAGACCTTACCGACGATCTCTTCTGCATTGGCATCGGCGGGGTCGAAAACCAGCTGAAAATCGCCGAGTGTAATCTCGGATGCCTGGTTCAGATTTATATTCCCCAGGCGAATCACGGCATCGAGCCTGGTCGGCCACTGTTCGACTATCCGGGCACTGGCAATTTCGATACTGGCCTGGCCCCGCAAATTCATCGGCGCAATCAGGCGCGCCAGTTCAGCGACGGGCATGCCGGCGCTGACGTTGCTGAGCGCCACCGATCCTGGTTGCAGGGCAACGACGCCGCGGGCAAACCCGCCGGGGATCTGCAGCTCTACGAAGTATGCCAACTGGAGCCGAAACAGGCGCAGCAGTCTGAAGTCCCATTGGATATCGGTTGCGGAAAGCCGTCCGCTGCGCAGTGATTGCGCCGTCCCGGACCAGACCGACCCCTCGATGCCATCGAGTGTCATCGTATCCGGCAGTACTCTGGGCAGAACCACGCGAGCTGGCAGGGTCACGATCGTGAAGCAGAGGTAGAGCAGAATTCCGGTTGCGATCAGAACGCGATTTCGGGTCACGAAGCGGGCCTTTCCAGAACCAGGTTGGCCGTTACTTGTCCGATCTGTGCACCACCGTCGAAACTCGCGGAAACGATACTGAGACCGTAATCGACCTGGACGTTGCCAAGCCAGGACAGGACCTGATCGAAAGGCGCATCATCAAAACGCACTCGTATGCCGTTGTCGCCATTTGGCTGGTTGCGCTTGAGCACCCCGGCAAGGCCGCTCTTGCGCGTGGTCTGGTCAACCACGACAACCAGCGACTGGCTGGTATCGATGACCCGAACCGTGCGCCCGCCACTCCGCACCTGCGCGGCGGCGGATTTAATGTCGGCAAGAAGCTGGCGTTTTTCCTGAATCCGCGTTTCAGCGCGGCTGACGCCCCCGTAAAGCGGACGCAGCACTGCCAGATACAACACAACCAACGCAACAAAAGCCGCACAGCCGAACACCATCCAGCGCTCCCGCGGCTGCAGACTTTCGAGCCACTCTCTCATGCGCCCGCTCCGCGAATGGCGATCCGCCCCTCGACCCTGTCGTCTTTCGGGTTGGCGGCCTGGATCTGAACGTCGAACCCGTTATCGGCAACGGCTTTCTGAATTTTGTCCAGCACCGCGACGTCTGGCGCGGATAACTGTACGTCAAGCGTATTGTTGCGAAAACTCAATCCTTCAATACGCGTATTGTTGCTTGCCTTGAGTACCTGGCCCAGGGCAACCAGCATTGGCAGAAATTCGCTGGAATTAGCGTCTCCGCCGCCTAGGATCGCAAGCTGCTGACGTAACTGGTTGCGCGGATCACGAACGGCCTTTACGCCTGGAAACGCCGCCAGAAAAACTTCCTCAATAGCACTGTCAAGTTGTGCCTCGGTGCGCTTGAGTTGCCACAGCCGAGCGCCCTGGCTGACCAGCATCACGATGACCAGCGCACCAAGCAGGCTCGCGGCAACCTTCCACGGTCGCCAGAAAAGCCCCACGACGTCGGAGCGGCGCGAAAACTCGCCCTGAAGGAGATTTATGCCCGGGGCGGTGACGATCCATGAAGCCATTTGCGGCAATGCTCCATTTGCCAATTGGCGCACTTCGAGGCTGGTGATTTGTCCGCGAACGAGTTCCAGCCAGTCGCCGTGCTGTTCGAGTTCGTCACTGCCTCCATAAACGTCCAGACGCACGGGCGTCTCCTCATCTTCACTGTCCTCGGTTGCGTCGAGCAGAGCATCCGGAATAAGCAACTCGAGGTTGTCCGATTCGATAGAAACGCACGCTTCGCCGGCCAGGCGCAACAATGCCTCGGGACCATCCAGAATCAGAGTCGCTGTCCCCGGCACCCGCGGCAGTGCCTCGACGTCGGCGTACATAGCATCGGCCTGGATGCCGTGAGTGGCCAAAGCGGCGTGCCATTGCTCCATCAGGCTGCGCTCGACAGCCGCCACGCGGACTTCGCCGTTGCTGCTGCGTGCGCCCGCGGCGAAATGCAATTGTTCGACATCCGCTGCCACACGCTCTTCGAGAGCGAACGGTACTGCCTGAAGTATCTTGTTCTGACCCTTGACCGGGATATTGACCTCGGTCAGAAGCACTTCACTGGCGGGAACCAGAATCCACACCCGCCGATTGGTGGCCTGGGGAGCAGCGAGCGCCAGCGAACCGTGCTGCGGTTCTCCCTGCAGGGCGCCAGACGCATCGGTCTTGACCCAGCTCGCTCTCTCGGGGTTTTTTTTGTCGAGCCGGATTATCAAGAAGTCGGCCATGCTATTCGGTACCCAGGCTACGCAGTATTGTACGGACCGTACCGCCATTACCGCGGCGTAACAAACTGTACATTGTGAGCCTTGACGTGCCAACCGTCACGCGCACAGTCAGACGGAAATACTGGCTACTTAATGTCAACTTTTCAGCAGCTTCCTCGCCTATTCGTTCACGGATTTCATCAAGCGACCCCAGGCCGCCCTCGACCGCTGATTCGACATAACCTTCCGCCGAACCCAGATCCAGGTCTTCCGACAGCGCATTGAGCACGAATGCCGTGGTTGTATTCGCGTTGATGAGAGTTCCTCGTGGCAATGCCGAAACGTAGGGTGCAATCAGTTGGAAAGCCTCCAGGTTGAACTCCGGCATTGAGTACATTTCGCTAATGCTCGTGACCGCGATATTTGCAGTCCTGTGCGGAGGAGTGAGTCCGGAATACAGGTCATCCTCGGCACCGTCCGGAAATCCGGGGTCGATATCGGGATCGATCCAGTCGCTCAAAAATCCGGCGAAAGCCGGATCGACCTCCAGCGTCTGAAATAACCGGCGTAACTGTTCCAAGGTGACTTCATCGGGTTCGCCCGCGTCATTGACCAGGTTGTTCAGGTTGACCCGGCCCTGCAGGTCCTCAATGAATCCTGCCACTTCTCCGATGATCTGGCCGTCCTTTTCCAGCGGCAATGGCGGCAGGTCGACAGCCCACTCTTCGCCTCGATGATCTTCGTCGCCGGCCTGCAGGTCCTGGCGCAGAATCTGTGCGGCAAATGCTTCGGCCCCCAGCGCCGCCTGAAATGCCTGGTCGAAGTACAGGGCGCTCGATACCCGTCGCACCTGCAAACTGACCGCCCATAAAATTTCCGCGGCGAATATCGTTGCCAGCGCAACGATAAGAAGCGCGGTCACGAGCGCGATTCCTTTCTCGCGCCGGCGTGTTGATCGAACGGGCAATCCTGTGTGCCCGGTCATCCCGACACCTCGAACAGACGCGTAATGACGCCGAAATCGGAAAATTCGAGGGTAATCTCAATCAGCAATGGCCGCGCCCGCAGTCCCTCCGCGGGATCCATGTCCAGGGGCGGCCACTGATCGCGCCATTCGCGCTGAAAATCCAGAAAACGCACCTGCACCTGCAAGACGTTTTCCAGCAGTTGAGTCTCCACCGGCTCATTGGAAAGTGTACGGTCGAGCACTCTCCAGTGGCGTCGTATCAAAACCTCATCCTGCAAAAAATACGCAACCCGCTGGAGGGTAGGGCGCGGCAGACCGAGCGGGTTGCTCCAGCCGCCACGGGTAAATTCGAGCGCATACGTTCCACGCCCGTCAGCAAGCAGGGAAGCCTTGTAGCCGTCGCCAAGCTCGTCGCGAATCGGACGCGGTTGAATTTGAGTCAAGTCCTGCGCAAGGCGTCGCATTGCAAACTGCATTGCGGCAATTTGCTCCAGCGAGTCGCGTCCCGAAGTGAAGTTGAGCTGCAGGTTGCTGAGTCCCACGTAGGCTATTACGCTGAAGATCACAGAGATGGCCATCGCCACGATCAGTTCCAGCAACGTAAATCCGCGGCTGCGCGACGCCCGCATCATTGCGGAATCCCTCCCCGCGCTTCTTGCGGCTCGCCTTCCCAGCGGACGTCCCTGGCATTCTCAGGAATCGCGACACCGAGAAATCCGATCAACCTGACGATCTCGACATCGGGCTCTTCTTCGCTGGCAACACCGATCTCGATACGGGTGACATTCTCGACTCCGGTCTCGAGAACCTCCGCGTTCCAGCGCCAGAACCGACCGCCAAGTTCACTGTCGCCGTCCGCCTCGTCGAAATCCGGAACTGCCGCCGCTGCCCGAATTTCGGCCAGCTTGTTCTCGGCAACCCACGAGGCGAGGGTCATTTGCTGCAGGCTGTAGGCGTTGTAAACACTCTGGTTGACCACGGCCACGGCCGCGCCGAGCCCGATCGCCACAACCGTCAGCGCGATCAGCACCTCGACAAGCGTAAATCCAGCGCTGCGAATCCTGGCCGCGTTCAATCAGTAATCCTCGCTCTCGTCGCGCACCTCGAGCACGCCATTTGCCTGGCCGCTGACGACAAACACCGTGTCGTCGAATTCGCGCCGGATCCGCAACTCGAATGGAACCAGGTCACCGCTGGACAGCAGCGGCACCTGCGGCACGAGCCCGTTTTCGGGGTCGGGCGGCTCGGCATCAAGCAATACGGCCTGTCCCTCGACATCGAGTTCGAAATACTGGCCTTCCTCGAGGGTGCGGGGACGAAACATGTCGTCTCCGGCGTACGCAACCCACTCCCTGCGATCGTAATCGAATGCCAGAAACTGATATCCGCGTTGCTCGAACAAAATTCCGAAGTCGCGGCCCTGTAAAAGGGCCTCTTCGGTGGCTAGTGCCATCAACGCATGGGTCCTGCGCGCGGTCTTCTCCAGATTCTCGTCCTCACCAACCAGATTAACCGAGAGCGTGGCCAGGGCCAGAAGAATCCCGATGATCGTGAAAACGACCAGCAGTTCGAGCAAAGAGAATCCGCGCATTGTCGAATTGCGCGGCATGCCGACTCCGATTAGTTGCTGGACCAGTTGCCGACGTCCGCGTTAACCCCTTCGCCACCGGGCTGGCCGTCCGCGCCGAAAGAGTAGATATCTATCTCCCCCTGGGTTCCCGGACTCAGGTATTGGTACGGATTGCCCCAGGGATCGTTGGGCAACTTCTTGAGGTAAGGCTTCCACTTCTTGATATTGGGGTCTACCGGTCGCGTTACGAGTGCCTCGATTCCCTCTTCAGTGGATGGATAACGGAAGTTGTCCAGCCTGAACATATCGAGCGCGCTTTCGATCGCGCGAATATCCTGTTGCGCGGCAGTTGCGCGAGCTTCGTCGACGTTGCCGAGAATATTAGGCACGACGAGGGCAGCAAGGATGCCAAGGATAACGACGACCACCATGATTTCGATCAACGTGAAACCGCGCTGGAGTTTGCGCGCGCCACGCTGCATCGACGATTTAAGGGACTTTTGCTTCATGAGACGTACTGTGTTCACTTTACTGATTCCGGCGCGCATGATACCAGAGGCGGAAGTGAAAAGAGGTGTTTTTCGTGTCAAGACAAGCTCTTGCAATCGAGTTCAGGGCAACACTGCGAATCGCGGGTATCGCGGCGCTGATCCTGGCCGGTGCACAGCTTGTCGGTATCGAAGTGCTGCAATACCAACGCGAACGCGTTCTTGAGGGCCAGTTGTGGCGGTTGCTCAGCGCTCATGCCGTTCATCTGGGCTGGCGCCATTTTTTACTTAATCTGCTCGCGCTCGTTCTGATTCTCGCAATTTTTCCGGACTCGCTGCGTCGCGGAGCCGCGGTGTGGCTGATTTTCGCCAGCCTGGCCGCAATCGATGCCGGATTGCTGCTGCTGCGGCCCGAGATACTCTGGTACGTCGGCTTGTCCGGAGTCCTGCACGGTCTTCTGGCCGGGGCCTGCGTGCTTACTGCCAGGCGGCGGGAAGGCCGGGTGCTGCTACTGCTACTTGGGGCGAAACTCCTCTGGGAACAGCGCTACGGCGCACTGCCTTCAACCGCAACGATTGCCGGCGGACCGGTCCTCGTCGACGCACATCTCTTCGGCGCTATCGGCGGGCTGGTTTGCGCGGGTATGGTGTTGCTGCGTCGGCGTCAGCGGCAGGCGCTATAATTGCAGGCTAACTGCCGCCGTCGCAAACCGGCGGCGAATTCGCAACCCGCATCAAACACTGCAGGAGCTGCCCGATGACGCTGGCCTTCGTATTCCCCGGACAGGGCTCTCAGTCGGTGGGCATGTTGGCCGACCTGGCTGCAACCAGTGGTGTAGTCAAAGACTGTTTCGCCGAGGCCTCCGAGGTGCTTGGCTACGATCTTTGGCATTTGACCCAGGAGGGTCCCGCGGAAGAACTGAATCTGACCGAGAAAACCCAGCCGGCCATGCTGACAGCCGGGGTTGCTGTCTGGCGTGCATGGCAGGATCGGGGCGGGCCAAGGCCTGCGCTGCTGGCCGGTCACAGTCTCGGCGAAATCACCGCGCTCGTATGCGCTGACAGCATCGGGTTTCGCGACGGCGTCGAACTAGTCCGGTTCCGTGGCGAGGCAATGCAGGCAGCAGTCGCTCAGGGCGACGGGGGCATGGCCGCGATCATTGGGCTCGACGATGCCCGGGTCGAGGAACTTTGCGCCAGCATTGCCGAAGATCAGGTCCTTGACGCGGTAAATTTCAACGCGCCGGGTCAGGTCGTAATTGCCGGGCACAAGGCAGCGATAGACCGCGCGGTTGCGGCGGCTCCGGAATTTGGCGCAAGACGCGCGCTGGCACTGGCCGTCAGCGTGCCAGCGCACAGCGCACTGATGAAACCGGCGGGAGAGAAACTGCGGCAGAAACTCGCTGCAATGACAGTCAACGAAACCGGGATACCGGTATTGAACGTCGATCTTGAGTACCACGGCGGACCGGATCAGATTCGTGATGCAGTGGTACGCCAGCTCTCCAGCGCCGTGCAATGGGTCAGGGTAATTCGAAAGATGCTCGCCGCCGGGGCGGATCAGATCGTCGAATGCGGCCCAGGCAAGGTTTTGACGGGGCTCAATCGGCGAATCGAAAAGAACGCGGCTGACTATGCCGCGATTTTTGATGGTGGCAGCCTCGCTGCAACCCTCGAAACCTGTAAGGGAGCTTCCGATGCTTGATGGTGAAATCGCACTGGTCACCGGCGCCTCGCGAGGGATCGGCAAGGCGATCGCGCAGGAACTGGCAAACCACGGCGCGATAGTAATTGGCACGGCGACCAGCGCCGAGGGTGCAGCGCGTATCGGCGCCGACCTGGCGTCTTGCCCGAATCCGGGTCGCGGCGCGGTGCTCGACGTTGCGGATCCCGAGTCAGTGGACGCGCTGTTTGCCGGGATGAAAGCGGGCGAGGGCGCGCCCACGATTCTGGTCAACAACGCCGGAGTGACCCGGGACAACTTGTTGCTGCGAATGAGCGCGGAAGAATGGGATACGATTCTGAACACCAATCTAAGCGCGATCTATCGCACAAGTAAGGCGGCATTGCGCGGAATGATGAAGGCGCGGCGGGGCCGCATTATCAATATCGCTTCGGTTGTCGGTCTGATGGGCAATCCGGGACAGTCCAACTATGCCGCAGCCAAAGCGGGCATGATCGGGTTTTCCAAGTCGCTGGCCCGTGAAGTCGGGTCGCGCGGAATTACGGTCAATGTAGTCGCGCCGGGCTTTGTCGAGACGGACATGACGCGCGCGATGGACGACGAACAACGCGCGAAACTGGCCGACCAGATTCCACTCCGGCGCCTCGGCGAGCCCGCCGATATTGCGGCGGCGGTACTCTATCTGGCCTCACCCGGCGCCGGCTACGTGACCGGCGAGACGCTGAGCGTAAACGGTGGCATGTACATGAGCTAGACCCGCTCGATGCGCAATATGGCATTGCGTGGCTTTATTCACTTACAATACGCGCGGTCGGTTGCCGGACCCCGGTCTGCGTTACCTTTGAAAATGCGTCTTCCCGCAGAGGATTCAAACGATATGAGCACTGTTGAACAAATTGAGAAGCAGGTTAAAGCGATTGTGGCGGAACAACTCGGTGTAAAAGAGGACGAAGTCACCAAAGATGCTTCTTTTGTCGACGACCTTGGCGCCGACTCACTTGATACCGTTGAACTGGTGATGGCGCTCGAGGAAGAGTTTGAAACAGAGATTCCGGATGAGGAAGCCGAGAAAATCACTACCGTTCAGCTTGCGATCGACTACATTGCCGAACGTAAGGCCAGCACCTGAGAAACGCGGCGAAGGGCATGCGCGTTAACGCGCCCTTCGGTTCTCCTGCCGTGGCAATCGTGCAATCGGGCTCCTAGTCGTGTCGCAACGCCGTGTCGTCGTTACCGGGATGGGTATCGTATCGCCTGTAGGCAGTACGATCGAAAGCGCTTGGGCGGCGGTATGCGAGGGACGCAGCGGCATCGGTCCGATAACCCGTTTCGACACGACGGATTTTCCGTGCAAAATCGGCGGTGACGTTCGCGACTTCGATCTCGGACTATATTTGTCCGCCAAGGAAGCGCGCAAGACCGACCCCTTCGTTCAATATGGCATCGCAGCCGGGCGCCAGGCGATGGCAGATTCCGGCCTGGAAGTCAGCGACAGCAACGCACCCCGCATCGGTGTCGCGATAGGTGCGGGAATCGGTGGCCTGACCACAATCGAGAACAACTACCGGCGCTACCTGGAAAGCGGATCGCCGCGCAAGATATCGCCGTTTTTCGTTCCTTCCAGCATCATCAATATGATCTCGGGCTACCTGTCGATTATGTACGGGCTGCGTGGCCCCAATCTGGCTCTGGTGACCGCCTGCACGACCGGAACCCATAGCATCGGAGTCGCGGCGCGGGCGATCGCCTACGGCGATGCCGAAGTCATGCTCGCCGGTGGCGCTGAAATGGCAACCACCGAACTCGCCATCGGCGGCTTTTGTACTGCAAAGGCCTTGTCGACCCGCAATGAACAGCCAGAGGCCGCGAGCAGGCCCTGGGACGCCGAGCGCGACGGCTTCGTGCTAAGTGACGGCGCCGGTGCGATGTGTCTCGAGGAACTCGAGCATGCGCGGGCGAGAGGGGCGAGGATTTACGCCGAACTCGTCGGTTTTGGCATGAGCGGAGATGCCTATCACATCACCGCGCCTCGTGACGACGGGGCAGGGGCGCAACTTTGCATGGAAAATGCGCTTAGCGACGCCCGTATCGATGCCACCGAAGTCGACTATGTCAATGCGCACGGCACCTCGACCCAACTTGGCGACGTCGCCGAGACTATCGCCATCAAGGCGACATTTGGCGATCATGCGTCAAACCTCGCAGTCAGCTCAACCAAGTCGATGACCGGACACCTTCTGGGCGCGGCCGGTGCAGTCGAGGCGATATTCTCTGTTCTCGCGCTGCGCGATCAGGTGATTCCGCCGACGATAAATTTGCAGGAACCGGGTGAGGGCTGTGATCTGGACTACGTGCCAAACACTGCGCGCGATGCCCGCCTCAGGGTTGCACTAAGCAATTCCTTCGGTTTCGGCGGGACCAACGGCACACTGATCTTCCGTCAACCCGACTGAGGATGCCGTCATGGCACTAGAGGTGCCAATTCTGCCGGAGTCTTCCGGCCGCGCCGTTCCATTGCACGGAATTGACGACCTCGTGGATCTTCACGAGCACGATCCCGGGCGCTATCCCTATCTTCTCGAAAGCGCCGCAAGCGGAACGCCGCATGGCCGTTTCGATCTGCTATTCGCATTTCCGCAGTCAAATTTTTTCCTTGACGGCCGTTTCCGTTTGCGCGGAACCGGCGCTACCGAGGGGGACGACTTTCTCGACCATCTCGATCGGCAGTGGCAAGCCGAGGCCAGTACACCGGAGACTTCGAAATATCCGTTTCTCGGCGGCTGGTTTCTCATGCTCGGCTATGAACTGGCCGCCCAGGTCGAACCGGTGCTCGATCTGGTGGGACCGGTTGATCAGCCGGTGGCTTTTGCGACGCGAATCCCGGCCGTCGTGACGCGTGACCGCGAAGATGGCTCCATATATGCGATCGCCGAGCCGGGGTACGAGAAATTTCTGCCCCTGATCTGCGAGGATTCGCTACAGGCCAGCGCCGCATCAAGGCCGCGGCGGCAACCGCGCATTCGGGTAGTAACCGAGGAGCCGGCCGACGTATATCTGGAATCGGTCAGGCGGGCAAAACGCTATATTCGCGACGGTGACGTTTTTCAGGCAAATCTCTCTCGCACATGGACGGGGCAATGGTGTGATGAGGTCAACGCGAGCGCCGTTTACAGACGATTGCGCCGGACCAACCCCGCACCTTTCGCCGGCCTCGTGCGCTGGGGCGACATGACAATCATCAGTTCCTCACCGGAGCGGCTTTTGCGTATCGCCGATGGCATGGCCGAAACCCGGCCGATTGCGGGCACCCGGCCCAGGGGCACAACCGCGGCCGCGGATGCAGCGCTGCGCCGTGAACTCATCGATCACCCGAAAGAACGTGCCGAGCACATCATGCTGATCGATCTCGAGCGCAATGACCTGGGCCGTATCTGCACACCGGGCAGTGTTCGCGTGGATGAGTACATGACGCTCGAGTCGTATGCGCACGTTCATCATATCGTTTCAAACGTCAGCGGCCGCGTGCGCGACGACGTGACACCGGGCGGCGCTATCCGTGCGGTATTCCCCGGGGGAACGATTACCGGGTGCCCGAAAGTCCGATGCATGGAAATCATCAGTGAACTCGAGCAGAGGCCTCGAGGTGCCTATACCGGGGCAATGGGGTATCTGGGCCGCGATGGGCGCCTCGATCTCAATATCCTGATCCGCACACTCGTACAACACCCCGCCTATTTCACGCTGCATGCGGGCGCGGGCATCGTCGCTGATTCGCAACCGCAGCACGAACTGGAGGA
>PKUM01000150.1 GCA_002868855.1 Chromatiales bacterium
ACCCTCACGCGCGTAGCGCGTTACTTCCATATGTACTTTGGTCACCAGCGGACAGGTCGCATCAAACACGGTTAGCTGACGCCGTTGCGCTTCCGTCTGCACCGCGCGTGCCACGCCGTGCGCGCTGAATATCACCGTGGCGTCATCCGGCACTTCGTCGAGTTCCTCAACGAAGATCGCACCCTTACGGCGAAGCCCATCGACGACAAAACGATTGTGCACAACTTCATGGCGCACATAGATCGGAGGACCGAATAACTCGAGCGCACGCTCGACGATCTCGATTGCGCGATCAACGCCTGCGCAGAACCCGCGCGGATTTGCCAATAGAATTTTCATAAGTCTGTGTGCCTGCCTTGCCGTGGTAGGTCCGGAATCTATGCGGACTCGGATTCCGGTTCCTTGCGCCGCCCATCGAGCAGCGCCTCGAGGATCAGTAGCGCAGCGCCAACACTTATTGCCGAGTCAGCCACATTGAATGCCGGAAAATACCACGTGCCGCGGTGAACGCTGATGAAATCGACGACATGCCCAAGCATCGCACGGTCGATCACGTTGCCCAGCGCTCCGCCAACGATCAGCGACAGGGCGATTGCCAGCAATGTCTGCCCGGTGCGCGGCAAGCGCCTGAGCCAGATCATTATGAACAGCGTGACCGCCAGCGCCAGGCCGATAAACATCCAGCGCTGCCATCCACCCGCGTCGCTCAGAAAACTGAATGCGGCACCGGTATTGTGGAGGCGCGTAATGTCCAGCCACGGCACGATCTCGATCCGATCGTACAGATCGAAACGAGTCCGAATCCACCACTTGCTGGCCTGATCGGCCACGATCACTATCAGCGACAGCCACAACCATTGACTCGCGCCATGCGTGCGAATTCTGTCGTTCATGCAAACCGCCTTGTCTCACCGGCCGCGAGATTCGAAATACATCGGCCACAGATCTCGGGGTGGGTGGCATCGCTGCCGACATCCGCGCGGCGGTGCCAGCAACGCGAACACTTCGGATCGGCCGAAGCGACAGCTCCGATCCAAAGGCCATCGATGGATTCCGCTGCGGAAGCGTCCGGGTCGCGATCGGTACCGGCGCGGACCCTGGCCTCAGAGGTAATCAGAACAAAGCGGAGTTCTTCGCCGAGATCATTCAACGAATCGCGAAGCGCGCCATCGCAATACAGCGTCACATCCGCCTCCAGCGCCGATCCGATAACACCGTTCTCGCGCAGACGCTCAAGTTCCTTGGCCACCGCCTCACGAACCTCCAGAATCCGCGGCCAGTCGGGATCATTCGCGCCCGCCTCGACATGCGGCAGCTGGTGCCATTGCCCGAGCATCACCGATGCCGGCCGCTCACCCGGCAGAGCAGCCCAGATCTCCTCCGCGGTAAAACACAGAATCGGCGCAAGCCAGCGCACCAGTGCCTCGGCAATGTGGTACATCGCCGTCTGCGCCGACAACCGGGCCAGCCCGTGAGCCGGCGTGGTGTAAAGCCGGTCCTTCAATACATCGAGGTAGAAACCGCCAAGTTCAACGATGCAGAAATTGTGTATCCCCTGATATATCTGATGAAAGTCGTAGCTTTCATAGGCGGCCGTTACTTTTTGATGCAGCGCTTCCGCCCGCTGCAGCGCCCAGCGATCAAGGGCGAGCATCTGCTCCACCGCGACACTGTCAACGGCCGGATCGAACTGGTGCAGGTTGCCGAGGAGAAATCGCGCCGTATTGCGAATGCGGCGGTAGGAATCGGAGACTCGCTTGAGAATTTCATCGGAAACGCTGATCTCGCCACGATAGTCGGTGGCTGCCACCCACAAGCGCAGCACATCCGCGCCCAGCGAGTTGACCACCTTCTGCGGCGCAATCACATTACCCAGCGACTTCGACATTTTGCGGCCGCGCTCGTCGACGGTAAAGCCGTGTGTCAGCACCTGGCGGTACGGCGCGTCGCCATGCATCGCGACCGCGGTCAGGAGTGAACTCTGGAACCAGCCGCGATGCTGGTCCGACCCTTCAAGGTAAAGGTCAGCGGTACCGGCGACAGCCGGGAACATCGCTCCGACGCAATGGTGTGCCAGCCCCGAATCCACCCATACGTCCATGATGTCGGTGGCCTTCTCATATTGCCCGGAAATATCTACCGGCAGTTGTTGGGGTTCCATCTCATACCATGCATCTATCCCGCGCTGCTCAACCGCGCGCGCGACATGCTCGAGGATTTCCACACTGTCCGGATGTGGTTCGCCGCTCTGGCGATCGACAAACAGCGCGATCGGCACTCCCCAGGTCCGTTGCCGCGAAATACACCAGTCAGGCCGGCCCTCTACCATCGCCCGGATCCGTTGTTCGCCCCATTCCGGGACCCACCCAACACTGGCAATCGCGGTCAGCGCCTGACTGCGAAGGCCCTGCCTGTCCATGCCGATAAACCACTGCGGCGTCGCGCGAAAAATCACCGGCGACTTGTGCCGCCAGCAGTGCGGGTAGCTGTGGCGGAATGCCTCGTGATGCAACAGGCTACCGCGCGCTTGCAGCAGTTCGACGATTTTCTCATTGGCCTCGAAGACCTGTTCACCCGCAAATATTTCCGTTTCCGGGAGAAAGCGGCCGTCCCGCCCCACCGGGTTCTCGACCGGCAAATCGTAATCGCGGCCGACCGCGAAATCTTCGAGGCCATGCCCCGGCGCCGTATGAACCGCGCCGGTACCCGCATCCAGCGTGACATGGTCGCCGAGTATCAGCGGTACCTCGCGCTCGTAAAACGGATGCCGCACGAGCACCGACTCAAGTTCCCGGCCGGACACCAGGCCGAGCTGCGAGAAAGACTCGAGGCCGTAGCGCGCCATTACCGCGGTCAGCAGGTCCTCGGCCACCACGAGCCGCTCGGGACCGGATGCCCCATGGACCTCAACCAGCGCATACGAGAGTTCGGCGTTGAGCGCGACGGCCTGGTTGGCGGGCAGCGTCCACGGCGTTGTGGTCCAGATCACTACCGAGATCGGGCCGGTACCTTCGGCTTCGATATCTCCGAAGCGTTGCAACAGCCCGGCCTCGTCCACAACCCGAAACCGCACGTCGATAGCCGGCGATGTGCGGTCGGCATATTCGACCTCGGCCTCGGCCAGCGCAGAGCGGCAATCCAGGCACCAGTGGACAGGCTTGTAGCCCTTGTACATGTGCCCGTTCTCAATAATTCGGGCAAACGCGCGCAGTTGCTCAGCCTCATAGCGGAACTGCATCGTTTTGTACGGGTCGTCCCATTGCCCAAGCACGCCCAGGCGTTTGAAATCCTTTTTCTGATCCTCGACCTGCTTGTCGGCGTATTCGCGACACGCCGTCCGGAACGCATTCGCGTCGAGTTTTGCGCCAACCCGGCCCTTTTTCTTCTCGACGACCAGTTCGATCGGAAGGCCATGACAGTCCCATCCCGGCAAATACGGCGCGTCGAAGCCCGCCAGCGTCTTGGAGCGCACGATGACGTCCTTCAACACTTTATTGACTGCATGCCCGATATGAATCGCACCGTTGGCGTAAGGGGGACCATCCAACAGCACGAACCGTGGCCGGCCCTTCGACGCCTCGCGAATCTGACCGTACAGGTCCTGCCTGTACCACTCTTGCAGCATGGCCGGCTCGCGGTTCGCGAGGTTCGCCCGCATCGGGAAACCGGTTTGCGGAAGGTTCAACGTATCCTTGTATTCGGCCACCCTAGTCCTGCCTCGAAGTCAGTTCTGCCTGGTCAATCTGCGCGGTCAGTATTTGCCGCGCCTCGTCCGCGTCCCGATCCATCTGCTCGGTCAGCGCCTGCAGCGAATCGAATCGCTGCTCATCCCGCAATTTGGCCACGAAGTCCACGTGGACATGTTGGCCGTACAGATCGCCGTCGAAGTTGAACACATGTACTTCCAAAAGTGCAGTGTCGCCATCGATCGTCGGCCGTGTGCCGATACTCGCTACCGCATCGCGTGGTTCGAGCCCGGCGCCCTCTATACGCACCGCATACACGCCATGCAGCGCCAAAACCCGCCGGCCAGGCCGGATATTGGCGGTCGGATAGCCCAGTTCACGCCCAAGTCGCCGGCCCGGGACAATACGCCCGGACATTCTATAAGGCCGCCCCAGCAACCTGTTTGCCGCGCCGATTTTTCCGTCCAGCAGCAGAAGCCTGATCCGCGAGCTGCTTACCCGCTCTCCGTCAATTTCGAATGTGGGGGTATTCTCCACCTCGAAATTGTCGCGCTTGCCACGGGCCTCCAGCATCGCGAAATCGCCACCCCGGCCATGCCCGAACCTGAAATCGTCACCGACGACCAGGTATCGCACCCCGAGAGCCTCGACCAGCAAATCCGACACGAACTGCTCCGCAGGCAGTCGCGAATATTCAAGATCGAAGCGTATGCACAGCATCCGGTCGACACCGGCCGCCGCGAGGGCCTCGTATTTTTCGCGGAAGCGGGTCAACCTGGCCGGCACCTCTCCACGGCCGAAAAACTCCTGCGGCGTGGGCTCGAAAACCATCACCAGCGACGGCAGATCATAAGCGGCCGATTTTTCGAAGAGCCGCGCAAGAACCGCGCGGTGCCCGAGATGTACACCATCGAAGTTTCCGACTGTCGCCACGCATCCGCGATGGCGCGATCGTAAATTGTGTAACCCTCGAATCAGCTCCATTTTCCCGGGCCGCAAAAAGCTGGCGATTATACGTCAGGCCCCGGAGCATGCCCACGTAGATGCCGCGGCCGCAACCCCAGAATGGCAAGCACCGCGAAATAGGCAGTGGCGCCTGCAACAATGCACAACGCCAGCCGGCCAATGCGCGCGGACAGACCCAATTCCAGCCAGGTGCTGGCCGGGCCGGCCAATTGCCACAACACCAGCGCCATGGCCGCGCTGGCTACGCCGACCCGGACGACCAGCCAGAACCAGCCATCGCCGGGGCGGTAAACCCCGGCCTTGCGCAGACCGCGGTACAGCAGAATCGCATTCAACGCGGCGGCCAGTGCGGTCGCCAGCGCAAGTCCGGCATGCGGCGCGCTGAATCCAGACTCGATCATCGTGTAGACGAATAGCAGGTTGAGCACGATATTGACCAGCAGCGCAATCACCGCGATCCGTACCGGGGTCCGCATTTCCTGGCGCGAGTAGTAGCCCGGCGCCAGCACCTTGACCAGCGAAAATCCCAGCAGACCGATCGCATATGCCTGCAGGCTGTACGCGGACATTGCGACGTCGTGGGCGTCGAACCTGCCGCCAAAAAACAGCGTTGCGAGAATCGGCGCTGCCAGCACCAGTAGCGCCACGGCTGCGGGAACCACGATCAGGGCGACGAGCCGCAGTGCCCAGTCCAGCGTAGCGGAGAAATCGCTACGCGACTTTTTCGCGTGCTGCTCCGACAGGCCCGGCAGTATCACGGTCGCCAGCGCGACCCCGAACACGCCGAGCGGGAATTCCATCATGCGATCGGCATAGTACAGCCAGGTAATGCTTCCGGCGGCGAGGAACGAGGCAACAAGCGTATCGATCAGCAAATTTATTTGCGCGACCGAGGAACCGAAAATCGCCGGGAGCATCAGGCGACCGATTTTGCGTACCCCGCTGTCGCGCCAACCCCAGCGCGGGCGCGGCAACATCCCGATACCGCGCAGAAAAGGCAGCTGAAAAAAAAGCTGGACCAGGCCGGCCAGGAATACGCCAAGCGCCAGGCCGAGGCCCGGTCTCGGCATCAACGGCTCCAGCCAGATGGCCGCCGAAATCATCACAACGTTGAGCAGCACCGGGGTAAACGCCGGCACCGCGAACTTGCCGAAATTGTTGAGCATCGCTCCGGCAAGACCGGTCAGCGAGATAAAAAGGATGTAGGGGAACGTGAACCGCAACATTGCCGTTGCCAGGTCGTACTGCTCCCCGCGGCCGAGAAAACCCGGCGCGAAGATCATGATCAGAATCGGCGCAGCGACGACCCCGATCAGCGTCACGACAAACAACGCGAGACCAAGTGTACCGGACACGCGATCGGCCAGTTCTATGAGTTCGGCTCGCGTGCGTGTCGACTTGTATTCGGCGAAAACCGGAACGAAGGCCTGCGAGAACGCGCCCTCGGCGAAGAATCGCCGCAGCAGGTTCGGGATTTTGAACGCAACAAAAAATGCGTCCATCACGATGCCGGCGCCGAACAACCTGGCGAACACGATATCGCGCGCAAGACCCAGCACGCGCGACAACAGGGTCATGCCGCTGACGACAGAGGTGGATTTGAGAAAACGACGGCTCAACAGCAGGCTCCGGACCTGACGTGGCCCGTATGATATAGCTAGTCAGCGGCAAGCGCTCTATGTCACTGCGGCTCAGGCGGAGTGGCGCCGCTCGAGTTCGCGTTCGACGCTCGCAAGGTCCAGACCCCGGGCGTTGAGGAGGACGAGTAGGTGATAGACCAGGTCCGCCGCCTCTCCAACCAGGGCCTCATCGTGATCGGACACTGCGGCGAGCGCCGTTTCCACACCCTCTTCGCCGACTTTCTTCGCGATGCCTCCCACGCCGTCGGCCAGCAGTCGCGCCGTGTAACTTTCTTCGGCCGGAGCGTTGGCGCGTGATGCAATTACACTCTCGAGGCGCGCCAGGAAGTTCCGCCCCTGCGACTCGTACCCATGGTCATCGTCGAAACAGGTGGCAGTCCCGAGATGGCATACCGGCCCGGCCGGACGGGCCCGGATCAGAACCGTATCGCGGTCGCAATCAGCGCGGACTGCCACCAGTTCGAGTACGTTTCCCGAGGTCTCGCCCTTGCGCCAGAGTTCACCGCGGCTGCGACTGAAAAACACGACCTGGCGCAACTGCAGACTGCGCTGCAACGACTCGCTGCTGACATAGCCGAGCATCAGCACGCGATCGTCGTCGGCATGCTGCACGATGGCCGGCAGCAATCCGCTGCCCTTTTCCCAGTCAAGGGCCGCAAGATCTTTGTCGTTCTCTATCGCAATCACTGCCTTACCTCGATGCCTTCGTCGCGCAGAAAAGATTTGAGCTCCGGTATCGCAATCGCGCCGGAGTGAAATACCGTCGCCGCCAGTGCGGCATCGACCCGGCAGGTGACGAAAACGTCGGCAAAGTGCTGCATCGCGCCCGCACCACCGGACGCGATCAGAGGTACGCCACAGCGCTCGCGCACGGCTTGCAACTGCTCGAGATCGTAGCCGCTGCGCACGCCGTCGTGACTCATGCAGTTCAGAACGATCTCTCCCGCGCCGCGGGCCTGAACTTCGTCAACCCACTGCAGCGTTGCCACCGGTTCCTGACGCATCCGCTCGGGATCGCCGGTATTGGCATGCACGAACCAGTCACCCCCGCTAACCCGGCTATCGATGCCGACGACGACGCATTGCGAGCCGAAGCGATGCGCCAGTTCATCGATCAGACCCGGATTCTCCAGCGCAGGCGTATTGATGGATATCTTGTCTGCGCCGGCGTTGAGGATGGCCTCGGCGGAGCTGACATCGCGAATTCCTCCTGCCACACAAAACGGAATGTCGATCACCGCCGCCACGCGACTGACCCAGCCATGGTCGACGGATCGTCCCTGAGGGCTGGCGGTAATGTCGTAAAAAACGAGTTCGTCCGCCTGCTCCTCACGGTACCGGCGGGCGAGCTCGATAATGTCACCCATATCGCGATGGTCGCGAAACCGGACGCCCTTTACCACGCGCCCTTCACGTACATCGAGACAAGGAACTATGCGTTTGGCAAGAATGTTCGTGCCTCCTCGAGCCTGAGGTCGCCCTCCAGCAGCGCGCGACCCGATATCGCGCCAGCCACTCCGGTTGCCTCGAGCTCATGCAAATCGTCGAGCCTGCGCACACCACCCGAGGCCTGAAACAGGAAGGCCGGGAAGCGTTGCCGACACTCTGCGTACAGAGCAAGATTCGGCCCGCTCATTGCGCCGTCGCGACCAATATCGGTGCACAACACGTGACGAATGTCGGAATCGGCATAGATATCGAGCAACTCCCACAGGCTGATCTCTTGCTGCTGCTGCCAGCCGTGGCTGGCGAGCCTCGGCACGCCTGCGTCGTCGAGACGAACATCGAGCGCCAGAACCAGTCTTTGTCCACCATGCCGGCGCGACCACTCCAACACCGTTGCGGGCGCGTTGATCGCGGTGCTTCCCACCACGGCCCGGGCAACCCCCGTCTCCAGAATGGCCGCTACGGCGGCTGCGGTGCGCAGACCGCCGCCGACCTGCACCTCAATACCGCCCTGGGCGGCGAGAGTTTCGAGAATTGCGCTGTTTACCGGACGCCCTTCCCGCGCACCGTCCAGATCGACCACATGCAATGTGGCCGCGCCGGCATCGCGGTAGGCTCGCAGCAACTGCTCCGGCGGATCCGGATAATCGGTGACCTTGTCAAAATCACCATGCAGAAGACGCACGCAGCGGCCCTGGTACAGGTCGATTGCAGGAATCAGCTCCATTAACCGCCTCCGCCCAGGCGCAGAAAATTCTCGAGCAGTCGCGCCCCGTTGTCACCGGATCGTTCGGGATGAAACTGGGTCGCGAAAAAATTTCCCTGCTCGGCGACAGCAGTAAACGGCGAGCCGTATTCACAAAGCCCGGTCGTGGCCGCAACGACCGGAACTGCATAGCTGTGTACGAAATAAAAATAGATCCCGTCACCGATACCGTCGAGCAATCGCGAGTCTGCGTTTTTTGCGACGCTGTTCCAACCCATGTGCGGCACGGGCTGTCCGATGTCACGCGGGATTCGTTGCGCACTTCCCTCGAGAATACCCAGACATGGCGTGTCACCTTCCGCCGAATGCTCGAACATCAATTGCATGCCCAGACAGATTCCGAGCACCGGCTGCGTCAGCGTTGGAATCACGGTATCGAGGCGCGCCGAGCGCAGCCGTTCCATCGCAGCGGTCGCTGACCCGACGCCCGGCAGCAGAACGAGATCTGCGCGCCGGATTTCAGCACTGTCGCGACTCATAGGCGCCTCGACCCCCAGCCGCGCCAGCGCATAACGTACCGACCCGATATTGGCGCCGCCGCTATCAACGATTACGACGCTCACAGTGCCCCCTTGGTCGAGGGCAGCCCGATTCCGGATTGCGCGAGTGCCGGCCGCATGGCGCGCCCGATTCCCTTGAACACCGCCTCGATCATGTGATGGCTGTTGTCACCGGACACGCTGATGTGAATGGCCGCCGCCATGGCGTCCGACAATGAGCGAAAAAAGTGCGAGACCAGCTCGGTCGGTAATCCGCCGACGCTCTCGCGATCGAACTTTCCGCTGAATTGCAGATAGGGCCGGCCGGCGAGATCGACGGCCACCTGCGCCTGCGCTTCATCCATCGGTAAAACAAAACCGTAACGGCCGATGCCGTGCTTGTCTCCGAGCGCCTCGCGCAACGCCTGTCCGAGCGCGAGCGCGCAGTCCTCTACAGTGTGATGTTCGTCGATCTCCAGGTCGCCCTTGCAGCTGAGCTCCAGTGCGAACCCGCCGTGTTTCGCAAACTGTTCGAGCATGTGATCGAAAAACCCGATGCCGCTGTCGATTCGCAAGGGTTCGGGCCGGTCCAGCGCAACGTTTACCCTGATATCCGTTTCCCGGGTGCGGCGCCGAACCCGCGCCACTCGCGGGCGGCACAGCAGTTGCTCCGCAATTTCCGGCCACGGCACTCCGCCATCAGCGCCAACCCTGATGCCGTCGAGGCCAATGTTGGCGGCCAGCTGCATATCGCTGTCGCGGTCTCCGATTACCCGGCTTGCCGCGCGGTCGAGTTCAGTGCCGCGCAGAAAGTCATTCAGCAGGCCCGCCGACGGTTTTCGGCAGTCACATCCGTCGGCGGCAAAATGCGGACAGATATATTCGCCGTCGAATTCGATACCCTGAGACGCGAACAAACGGATAATGAAATCATGACTCTCGCGAAAGGCGTCTTCGGGAAAGCTGTCACTACCGCGCCCGTCCTGGTTCGATACGAGGATCATCCGGTACCCGGCATCCCGCAGCCTGAGCAATGCCGGGATAACGCCAGGCAGTAGCCGGATCTTGTGCAACGCATCCACCTGCTGATCGGCCGGCTCTTCCACCAGGGTTCCGTCACGATCTATAAACAGCACCTTGACACTAGCCATTGCCATATTCCTCGAGGGCCGCGACCAGCGCATCGTTCTGTCCGGGATCGCCGATACTGATCCTCACGCAGTTGGCGAGTTCTGCCTGGGCCGAGAAATCCCGCAGCAAAATACCTCGGCTGCGGGCGTGTCTCAGGACCCCGGCTGGATCCACAAAACGAACCAGCAGGTAATTCCCGTCACTGGGCCATACCCGGACAACAGCGGGCATCTCTGCAAGCGCCACGCTCAGACGCGCTCTCTCACGGCGGGTCTGCCGGATCCGGTTTTCGATACATGCCTGGTAATCCGCATCGGCCAGACCGAGCGCGGCGTCAATCGACAGGCTCGGCAGCGCATACGGCGGCATCACCCCGCGCACCAGATCGACAACCTCGGCGGCCGCGAGCAAAGCGCCCACCCGCGCACCGGCCAGCGCATGCGCCTTGGACAACGTTCGTAACACGGCGAGGTTTGGGTACACCGACAAGAGCCGCGTCGCGCTCGCCTGTTCCGAGAATTCGATATAGGCCTCGTCCACGACCACGAGCGCGGTACCAGACACTGCAGTGCACAGTTCGGCCACGGTTCGTTGAGGGATCGAATTGCCGGTTGGATTGTTGGGCGAACAAAGGAAAATGAGCTTGGCACCGTCGCCGGCGGCGGCAACCACCGCGGCGCTGTCGAGTGCGAAGTCTCGCTCGGCCAGCAAAGGTACCGAGATAACGCCGGCGCCCTGCACCTGTGCCGCGACACGGTACATGCCAAATGTCGGCGGACACACCACGATCCGGTCCACGCCAGCGCGGCAAAAAACCCGCAGTAACAAATCTATGGCGTCGTCGCTGCCGCGTGTCACCGCCACGTGTGACGCATCGACTTCGTACAGGCGCGCCAGCGCCGCGGCGAGCTTCTGCGGCGACGGCTCTGGATAGCGATTGAGCCCGCGAGGAGTGTCGTCCCATTGCTGGCGCCACGGCGCTTCATTCGCATTCAGGCGCACGCCGTCCGCGGCGGCGGCTGGCTGGTAAGGTCGCAGAGCCCGTATTTCCGGGCGCGCGAGCTCGGCTACGCCGCTCATGTCTGTGCAGCCTCGCAACGGGACAGCCGCAGACTCACCGCACGGGCATGGGCGTCGAGACCTTCGAGCTGCGCCAGCGTCTCGGCGACCGGACCGACCGCGCGCAAGCCCTCCGGGTTGAGCTGCTGTACCGTCATCAACTTGACGAAAGCGTCTACCCCGAGACCACTGGTATTACGAGCGAAGCCGTAGGTCGGCAATACGTGGTTTGTACCGGAGCAATAGTCGCCCACGGACTCTGGCGTCCACGGGCCCAGAAACACCGAACCGGCATGGCGTATCTTCTGCAGCCACTCACGCGGCTCACGGGTCTGGATGATCAGGTGTTCCGGGGCGTACTGATTGCTGACCTCGATCGCCTCGTCGCGGTCTTTCACAACGATAAGGCGGCTCTCCGCAAGGGCTGCCCGCGCAATTTCGGCTCGCGGCAGATCCACCAGCTGGCGCTCGACTTCCGCCGCGACCGCGACCGCGATTGGCTTGCTGGTCGTCACCAGCACGACCTGCGAATCGGTTCCGTGTTCGGCCTGTGACAACAGATCCGAAGCGATGAACTCGGGGTCGGCCGCGGAATCCGCCAGCACCAGGACCTCGGACGGACCGGCCGGCAGATCCAGCGCCGCGCCGCCGGGCATTTGCGCCGCGATCATCTTCGCCGCCGTCACCCAGGAGTTGCCGGGACCAAAAATCTTGTCGACCTTCGGCACCGACTCGGTGCCAAAAGCCATCGCGGCAACGGCCTGCGCTCCGCCCAGTTTGAATATCTCGGTCACCCCGCACAGTTTTGCCGCCACCAGTACGGCCGGATCCGCGTTGCCCTCGCTGTTTGGCGGAGTGCACAGCACCCGCTGCGGACAGCCGGCAACCCTGGCCGGAATCGCCAGCATAATGACCGCAGAAGGCAGCGGCGCGGTGCCAGCCGGCACATACAAACCGACCGCATCCAGCGGCCGCAGCAAGCGTTCACACAACACGCCCGGCACTGTTTCCACCGCGATACGCGCCGGCAGTTGCGCCTCGTGGAAACGCTCGACATTAGCGGCAGCCTGTCGGATTGCATCGACCTGATGAGAATCGAGCGCAGTTTCGGCCGCTTTCATTTCCGCCGTGCCGACCCGAATGCCTGCTAGCTCGACGTTGTCGAAGCGTCGCGTGTAATCCAGCAAAGCGCGATCTCCGCCGCGTCTTACCGTCTCGAGTATCTCCCGAACCTGGCGCTCGAGTTCTGCGCCATCGCGCATCGCCGGGCGTCGCAGCAGTTCCGCGCGCGCCATCGGATCAAGTTCGTCCCAATTGTGAATCTGCATCTCTTGCACCATTCAGGCCAGCATTTTTTCGACGGGCAACACCAGAACCGAGCTGGCGCCCGCGCCCTTGAGATCCTCAAGCGTTTCCCAGAAAACGTTCTCGCGGCAGACTGCGTGGACTGCGACCCGATCATCGCAACCCTCCAGCGGGATTACGGTCGGCGTCTCGGATCCAGGCAGCAAGCGCCGGATCTCGGCCAGCGAGGCGCGCGGCGCGTGCAACATGATGTACTTGCTTTCGCGTACCTGGAGGACCCCCTCCATCCGCCGCAACAAGCGTTCCAACCAGCTTCGCTTGGCCGCAGGCAGCCGTGCGCCGGTGGTAATCAGCGCTGCCTGACTTTGCAGCACGGTCGCGACCGGGCGCAGGTGATTTGCGGCCAGAGTGCGGCCACTGGATACCAGGTCGCAGATCAGGTCGGCCTTTCCGAGTTTGGGAGCGATCTCGATCGCACCGGACATCACCGCTATTTCCGCGCTCACCCGCTCCTTGCCAAGGTATTCGCGCAAAAGATTTGGATAGCTGGTCGCGATGCGCTTGCCCTGCAAAGTCTGCGGGCCGGCATAGTCCTCGCTCTCGGGCACGGCAAGACAGAGTTTGCAATGGCCGTAGTCGAGCGTGCGGTGCAGCTCGAAACTGACCGGCATCTCCGAGGCTTCGAGCTCGAGACGGCGCTCGTGCATGACGTTGTAGCCGACTATTCCGACATCACAAATGTCGTCGCGCACGAGATCGGGGATATCGTCATCGCGCACCAGCAATATATCGATGGGCATATTCTCGCCATAACAAATGAGTTCGTCGCGGCCGCGGCTGTAAACGAGTCCGCAACGGTGCAGCAGCTCCAGCGAATTTTCGGTCAGGCGTCCCGATTTCTGCACAGCGATCTTGATGCGCTGATCTTTTTCCATGGCGAATGCCTTTTGTTTAGGGGTCAGTGACTCGGATCGAGTCGTTGCAGGGCAATCTGGTAGCCGCCATTGCCGTCGGCGAGAAAACGCGCGACACGCCCGACGGTAGTGACGCTTACTCCGGTCAGTTCGTAAATCTCGCGGTACGGTTTGCCTTCGCGCAGCAGTTCGACGACCCGCCAGCGGTCCGCGAACGCCTGCAATTCGGCCGGCGTACCCAGATCGCGAAAAAAACGCCGGCACTCATCGACGGTGCCAAGCGTCAGCACCGCCCGGTACAACGCTTCTTCACGCTCGTTTGCCTCTGCCTCGGTTGCCGGTCTGTCTTTCACTGGAGTCGCACCATTAATGTATTAATGCATTATTACATTAATACACCCTGGCAATGCAACCCCCGAAGCTTCAGTTCGCCGGAACCCCGCAAACGGATTGACAAGGGCCGCCGCAAAAAAGACAATAACCGGCTTTCTTGCATGGGCCGCACTGGCCCGTGGACGTAAACAGAGGATTTCGACTTGGCTAACTCCAGCTCCGCCACGAAGCGCGCTCGCCAGAACGAGAAGCGTCGGCGCCACAACATGGCAATGCGCTCCAAGGCGCGCACTTACGTCAAAGGCGTGCTTGCGGCCGTCGCAAATGGAAACAAGGAAGAAGCGCAGAAGCTTTACACGACTGCGCTCCCTGTCATCGACAACATGGTCAACAAGGGCATCATCCACAAGAACAAGGCAGCCCGCCAGAAAAGCCGCCTGAACAAGATGCTTCGAGCGATGGAAGCCTGAGCCCTTAGACCGCTCAAATATCATTCGGACCGGTCTCCGCAAGGATGCCGGTCTTTTTTTGTCCCACTATTCCGGTTCGGATTCGTCCTGACCGGTTGACTCCAGATGCCCCATCACGGCCTGGGCGAGGCTGTCGGTACCCGCTCCACTGATCGCGGACACCCGAAAGCTCGGACCTGTCCATTCGAGGTCTGACTCGATCGCGGCGCAGACAGAATCAACCTCATCCGCAGGCAGCAAATCGACCTTGTTCAGGACCAGCCAGCGCTCGCGTACCGCAAGCTCTTCGCTGAATCGATGCAGTTCGCGTTCGATTTTCCTGAACTGGTCCACCGGATCGCTGCCATCAACCGGCAAAACGTCAACCAGGTGCAGCAGCAAACGGGTACGCTGCAGATGCTTGAGAAACCGCACCCCAAGACCGGCGCCGTCAGCGGCGCCCTCGATCAGCCCCGGGACGTCAGCCATTACGAAACTGCGGTGCGAGCCGGCCGAGACAACACCGAGATTGGGATGCAAAGTCGTGAACGGGTAATCGGCTACCCGCGGCCGCGCCGCCGACATCGCCCTGATCAGGGTCGATTTTCCGGCGTTCGGCAGCCCGACCAGCCCGACGTCCGCCAGCAACCGCAGTTCGAGCCGCAGGTTTCGAACTTCCCCGGGGGTACCGGGCGTGCACTGGCGCGGTGCCCGATTGACACTGCTTTTGAAGCGGGTGTTGCCGCGCCCGCCATGGCCGCCGGCAGCAACCCGCAAGCGTTCGCCATCGCGCTTGAGGTCACCCAGCTGCTCCCCGGTATCCTCGTCGTAGACAAGCGTGCCGATCGGGACGATGACGTCGAGATCGTCACCGCCGGCGCCGGTGCAGTTTTTCGCCGAACCGGCGCTGCCGCGCTCGGCGACAAATTTGCGCTGCATCCGAAAATCCGCGAGCGTGTTGACCCCGGAGTCGGCTTGCAAAAAAACACTGCCACCGTTGCCGCCGTCCCCGCCATCGGGGCCGCCAAACGGAACATATTTCTCGCGCCGGAAACTGACGACACCGTTGCCGCCGTCCCCGGCACGCACCTGGATCGTGGCTTCGTCAACGAATTTCATCGTTCAGCTCCCGCGGATACGAAAAACCCCGGCAATGCCGGGGTTTCTGGTGTAGCGCATTGCGTCGTCGCTCAGCTTTCATGGATGCTGACGAAACACCGGTTTTTAGGCCCTTTGCGAACGAACGTGACCTCGCCGTCTTTCAAGGCGAAGAGCGTGTGGTCGCGACCGATACCAACATTGGGACCGGGATGAAAATGGGTGCCGCGCTGGCGCACGATAATGTTGCCGGCGCGGACCTGCTCACCGCCATAGCGCTTGACGCCCAGGCGTTTGGATTCGGAATCGCGGCCGTTACGTGTACTGCCGCCTGCCTTTTTATGTGCCATCTGCTGTGTCTCCGTCTACGCGTACAGCCGCCGGTCAGGCCGCGCTGATACCGGTCACTTCGATCTCGGTGAAGAGCTGGCGATGCCCTTTCGTACGCCGGTAATTCTTGCGGCGCTTGAACTTGATCACTTCGACCTTCTTCGATTTGCCCTGGGCAAGCACTTTGGCTTCGACCTTGCCGCCGTCGACATAAGGCTTGCCGACCGTGACATCCGAGCCTTCGCCTACCAGCAAGACCTTATCAAAGGCGATGTCGTCACCCTCGGCGGCGTCGAGTTTCTCGACCCGCAGACGACCACCTTGTTCGACCCGGTACTGTTTACCGCCGGTCTCAATAACCGCGTACATCCAAGCACTCTCCGTGAGAATTCGTGCATCCGCCGCGCACCGCGGCTGACAGACGTAGGAAAACCGGGCATTTTAGTGACTTATCCACCCCGGGTCAATCATTGGTGGACGGTTTTGCCAAGGCCACGGCGGGCCTGCGGTCCGGCCAAAGCAGGCTGGCGGAAAGCGCGGCTTTCGCGGTAGCATTCGGACGTCTCTGGTACTCAAAAACCTTATGGAACTCGATAAGATACGCGACCTGATGGGTCGCGATATGGCGGCTGTTGATCGCCTGATAAGACGGCGCCTTTCCAGCGATATCGCGCTGGTCAACCAGGTGGCGAGCTATATCGTCGGCAGCGGCGGCAAACGCCTGCGCCCACTGATGGTGCTTACGGCCGCGCGCGCCTGTGGCTATCAGGGCGACAAGCACCATGACGCGGCCGCGATTATCGAGTTCATTCATACCGCCACCCTCCTCCACGACGATGTCGTGGACGGGTCGGACCGCCGCCGCGGCCGTGACACCGTGAATACCGTGTTTGGCAACCAGGCCAGCGTACTGGTCGGTGATTTCCTGTATTCGCGCTCGTTCGAGATGATGGTCGACATCGGCGAGATGCGGGTAATGGACGTGATGGCGGGCGCGACCAACAACATCGCCGAAGGCGAAGTCCTGCAACTAATGAATGTTCAGGACCCGGATACGACGGAACAGTGCTACCGCGAGGTCATTTACCGCAAAACTGCGCGTCTGTTCGAGGCGGGCGCCCAGGTCGCCGCGATCCTGAGCGGAGTCAACGGCAGTGGAGAGAAGGCACTGGTCGACTACGGACGGCATCTCGGGACCGCGTTCCAGCTGGTCGACGATGCACTGGACTACAGCTCAAGCTCAGCTGAACTGGGCAAAAACGTCGGTGACGACCTGGCAGAAGGCAAACCCACATTGCCGCTAATCCATGCGATGCAAAACGGCTCGCCCGACGAGGCCCGGCTGATCCGTGAAGCCATCGAACAGGGCGGGCTGGACCAGATCGACGCAATCCTGCGCGCCATTGAATCAACCGGGGCGCTTGAGTACACTGCGCGGTCTGCCGAGAAAGAGGCGGCGGCCGCAATTGGGGCACTGGCGGAACTTCCCGACTCCGACTTCAAAAATGCCCTGGAAGGACTTGCACGATTCGCGGTCGCACGCCGTCATTGACCCACCGGCAAACGGGGTGTAGCTCAGCCTGGTAGAGCACTGTCTTCGGGAGGCAGGGGCCGGAGGTTCAAATCCTCTCACCCCGACCAATTAAATCAATCAGTTAGCAACCACCACATCCCCTGTTTTGGTTTCCAACTGATTATTTGTCACAGCTGTTGATTTGCACGGAAAGTTGACCCGGGATTTGCACTGAAAATTGACCCACCCGGATGGCCTGATTATGGCTCAGGTTTTGGCCTTTTTCTTTCCTTTCTTCTCCTTCTGATTATTGGTTGAGTTCTTGAGCCGGTAACTGTCGTTGCCGGTCTCGAGGATATGGCAGTGGTGCGTCA
>PKUM01000311.1 GCA_002868855.1 Chromatiales bacterium
TCGCCCTCGGTCGGCGGACTGATAGAACGCATCGATGTCGATGCCGGCGACCGGGTCGAAGCCGGAGCGCTTGTCGTTGCCCTCGACCGCGAACTCGGCGATCTCTCGCTCGAGCGCGCCAGGGCCGAGCAGGCCCAGGCCAAATCCGAACTCGAGGACTCGCGACGGCGTCTCAACGAGGCCCGCGACGTGGGTCCGGAGAAAGGCATAGCCGAGACCCAGATCAAGTCGTTGCTTGCCGAAACGGCACGCGACGAAGCGGCACTTCAGGCGGCCGCGGCAGCGGCCCGGCAACAGGAAGCCATCGTCAGGCGGCACGATGTACGCGCGCCGTTCGCCGGTGTCGTCAGCGAGCGGCTCGCAGAGGTTGGCGAGTGGGTCAGCCCCGGCGACGCGCTGCTGGAACTGGTCGCCACCGATCGGCTGCGTTTCGATTTCCGTGTCCCGCAGGCCTACTTCACCAGTGTCCGCACGGCAACCCGCGTCGATCTCACTCTGGATGCGATACCCGGGCGCAAAGTCTCGGGCCGGATACAGGCAATCGTTCCGGTCAAGGATCCGGGCGCGAGGACTTTCCTGTTGCGGGTAGTGGCAGAACCCGATTCTTCTCTCGCCGTGACCCCCGGTATGTCCGCGCGCGCCGAGATCCGGATCGATGCCGGCCGCGAAGCGGTCGTCGTGCCACGCGATGCATTGTTACGTTATCCCGACGGCCGCAAAACGGTGTGGGTCGTCGAATCGGGTCCGGAAGGACAGACCGTGCGCGAACAGCGGGTCGAGACAGGGCTGGAGTTCGACGGCTTCGTCGAGATTCGTGACAGTCTCGAGGCCGGCGTGGCCGTGGTTACGCGGGGCAACGAGGCCCTGCAAAACGGACAGGCCGTCAGCCTGCAATAAACCCGGCCGGGAGGGCTAACGCAATGTTCGAGGCAATCGTCCGCAACGGCCTGTTGATCACCGTGGCAGCTCTGATCATCACAGTGCTCGGCGTACTCGCCGCCACGCAGATCCCGGTGCAGATGATCCCCGATCTCGAGGTGCGCACAGTATCGGTGCGAACGGCCTGGCCAGGGGCAACCCCTCAGGACGTCGAGAAAGAGATTTTGATCGAGCAGGAGGAATACCTGCGCACTGTTCCCAATCTGCAACGACTCGAAGCCACTGCTTCCAGCGGCTCAGCCAGCATCGAGCTCGACTTCCCGTTTGGAGTCGACATGACAGAGACACTGATCCGGGTCAACAACGCACTCAACCAGGTGCCATCCTACCCGGTCAATGTCGACGAACCGCGTGTCTATGCGAGTTCGTTCTCCGCCAATTCGTTCATGTACTTCAATATCTCGCCGCTGCCGGGGAACCCGCGCGATCTGGACATGGACATGATGCGCGATTTCATCGAAGACAACGTGCGCACCCGTATGTCCAACGTTCCGGGCGTTTCCGACGTCGGGGTCGGCGGCGGAGCGGAACGCCAGATCCGGATTGTCCTCGACCCGACTCGGCTGGCTGACCGCGGTATCACGATTACAGAGGTACGCGATGCGATTCGCCGCCGCAATCAGGATGTATCGGGCGGCGAGATCGACAGCGGCAAGCGCCGCTACCTGTTGCGAACCGTCGGCCGGTTCGACGATGTCGAACAGCTGCGCACGCTGATTCTCGAGCGCCGCGGCAACACGCTTATCCGCCTAGACGACGTTGCCGACGTCGTTTTCGATCATTTTGAGATTCGCGCGCTGAGTTTCGTTGACGGCGATCCGGTCATCACCGCTTCCGTCAGCCGCGAGACCGGCTCGAACGTCATCGTTATCAAATATGCGATGCTCGATGCGGTCGAGCGCATCAATCGCGAGGTTCTCGGCCCGGCCGGCATGGAAATGAAACTGACCGCCGAAGATGCCGGTTACGTCGAGGCTTCGGTGCGCAACGTCTGGTTCAGTCTCGGGCTCGGCGCGGTGCTCGCCACACTGGTGATGTTCCTGTTTCTGCGCAGCGCCCGGGCAACCGCGGTCGGAGTGATCGGCATCCCGATCTGCACGATCGCCGCGTTTATCGGCCTGCTGGCCACCGGCCGCACGATCAACGTTATCTCGCTGGCGGGCGTGGCATTCGCCATTGGCATGACGCTGGACAACAGTATCGTCGTCATCGAAAGCATCGAACTCGCCCGGCGTCGCGGCCTCGACCGGTTCAGATCGGCGGTCGAAGGCGTGCGCAATGTCTGGCCGGCGGTACTCGCATCGACGTTGACGACGATACTGGTGTTCGCGCCCGTGTTGTTCATCCGCGAGGAAGCCGGTCAGCTGTACTCGGATATCGCCATCGCAATCTCGGCCTCGATAATGGCGTCGATGCTGGTCGCGATCACGTTGATTCCGACCGCCAGCGCAAGGCTGAAGTTCGGCACCGAAAACCGCTATGCCGGCACTGGCGACGCAGCAGGCAAGCGTCGCGATTTCGGTGCGCGCGTGACACGCATGGTGGATGCGCTGATCAGTTCGCCGCGGCGGCGGCTCGTGACTATCTTCACCACGGTTGCAGTCAGCCTCGCGGTCATCATGTACCTGACACCTGCGGCCGAATACCTTCCGGAAGGCGAGGAGCCGAAGACCTTCGCCTCGCTGAGCGCACCGCCCGGATACAACCTCGAAACGATGGCCGCAATCGGGCTGGAGATACAGGACTACTTTCTCCAGTTCGTCGGCGATGACCCATCCCTTTTCGAGCGCGGTGAGACCGA
>PKUM01000274.1 GCA_002868855.1 Chromatiales bacterium
GCAGGACATCGGACTGGTCTGCCTGAACGTCGGCACCGCGGCCGCGGTTGGCCGTGCTGTGTGCCGGGGCCAACCGCTCACCTCACGAATAACCACAGTGACCGGGCCGGCATTGGTTGCGCCAGGCAATTTCGACGTGCGCATCGGCACTCCGATACGGGAACTGGTCGCGGCGGCCGGCGGATGCAACGATCCGTCAGCGCGTCTGATCATGGGCGGCCCGATGATGGGCGTTCCGTTACAGGACGATCGCGTCCCGGTCGTCAAGGCGATGAACTGCCTGCTTGTTCTGCCGGCCAACGAATTGTCGGACGGACAGAATCAGCGCCCGTGCATTCGATGCGGAGACTGTGCCGAGGTCTGCCCGGCCCGGCTGCTGCCACAGCAAATGTACTGGGAGTTGCGTGACGAGCGTTTCGAACCGGCACGGGAATTCGGCCTCGACGCCTGCATCGAGTGCGGTTGCTGTGACGTCGTCTGCCCCAGCCATCTGCCTCTGACGCAGTATTTCCGTTGGGGCAAGAGCCAGTTGCACAAACAATTTATCGAACACGAACGCGCCGAACATGCGCGGCAGAGATTCGAGGCACGCAATGCCCGCCTCGAAAAACAGAAAGCGGAGCGACAGGCACGCCTGGCCGCCAAACGCGAAGCGCTGGAGAAAGCGCGATCGGATAGCGGCAGGCGTGCCGCGATTGACGAGATCATGGCGCGCAAAAAACGCGCTGCCGACGAAAACAACGAACCCGGACAGTCCGAGTGACGCCAGTATCTGCAGCTGCGGCGCCTTTTTTGCACTCACCTGGCAGCGTCACACAAGTAATGCTCCGGGTATTGCTGGCCCTGTGCCCGGCAACGCTCGCACACATCTGGTTTTTTGGCCCGGGACTCGCGTTCAATATGGCCATCGCCGTTACCGCATGCGTCGGCGGCGAAGCACTGATTCTGCGTCTGCGGCAACGCCCGGTCGGCCCCGCGCTCGGCGATCTGAGCGCTGTCGTTACAGGCGTCTTGCTGGCTTTCTGTTTGCCCCCGCTGACCCCCTGGTGGATCACCGTTTGCGGCGGCGTCTTCGCGATCGTGTTCGCCAAGCAGCTTTATGGAGGTCTCGGTTTCAATCCCTTTAACCCGGCAATGGCCGGTTACGCGGTCGTCCTGATTTCTTTCCCGGTTGAAATGACGCGCTGGCTGGCGCCACGCGAACTCACGGAGACGGTTCCGGGAGTTTTTTCGTCCCTGAAGTCCGTTCTTACCGGAAAGCCACCCGGTGCGGTCAGCTGGGATGGCATGACAATGGCGACGCCGCTGGATTTTGCCAAAACCGAGATAGCGAGACTTCAGACCATGCCGGAAATTCGCGCCGATGCAATGTTCGGCGACTTTGCCGGACTCGGCTGGGAGTGGATAGCAAACTGGGTGGCCATCGGCGGCATCTGGCTGATCTACAAGGGGGTCATTCGCTGGCATATTCCCGTCACAATGCTGGCCACCCTCGGTTTGTGCGCTTTCATTTTCTGGGTAGCTGATCCTGGCAAGTTCGGATCACCCGGTTTCCATGTCTTTGGAGGTGCCGCCATGCTCGGCGCCTTCTTCATCGCGACGGACCCGGTGTCGGCCGCGACAACCACGCGCGGCAGGGTGATCTATGCCGCCGGTATCGGCCTCCTCACTTACGTAATCCGCACCTGGGGAGGCTATCCTGACGGAGTCGCGTTTGCCGTATTGCTGATGAACCTGTGTGTGCCACTGATAGACCGTTATACGCGCCCTAGGATATACGGCGATGGCAACTGACACTGGCGGCAGAGGCGGGCTCGCCGGCGCAATCGGCCCGGCGCTGATTCTGGGAGTCGTGACGGCCGTCGCCGTTGCTTTCCTCGCATTCATACATGCCACCACCGCCGCGCGCATCGCAGCCAATGAACGCGCATTCATACTGCGCAATCTCGATGACCTGCTACCCCGCTCCGAATATGACAACGATCCTCTGGCCGACATCGTCTACGGGTTTGACCCGGAACTACTTGGCCGCGGCGAGCCATCCGCCATCTGGAGGGTCCGCAGAGAAGGGAAACCCGTCGCTGCAGTACTGCAACCGATTACTCCCCATGGATACAGCGGCGACATCGCACTGCTGGTCGCGATCACCGTTGACGGAGACCTGCTCGGGGTCCGGGTAACGTCGCATCGGGAGACCCCCGGCCTTGGCGACGCGATCGAGCGCCGCCGCGGCGACTGGATTCTCTCGTTCAACGGGCGCTCGCTGGTCGACCCCGGCGCCGAAGGATGGGCCGTGCGGCGAGACGGCGGCATATTCGACGAGTTCACCGGCGCAACCGTTACGCCGCGCGCAGTGGTAAGCGGCGTTTACAAGGCCTTACAATATTTTGCGCTGCACGGAGAGCAGATATTCGAGGCTCCCACGGGCAGCAATCTTGCACCCACCCGGCTACCCGAGTCAGCCCCATGAGCACAAGTGATTACCGCCAGATTTTTGCAGACGGGCTCTGGCACCAGAACGCGGGAATCGTGCAGCTACTCGGCCTGTGTCCGTTGCTCGCCGTTACGACCAGCCTTATCAATGGCCTGACGCTTGGTCTCGCCAGCACCCTGGTCATGCTCGGCGCAAGCGTTTCGGTATCGCTCGCCCGCAACCATATTCCGCGCGAGATCCGCTTGCCGGTTTTCGTACTGGTGATCGCCGCATTCGTCACGGCAGTAGACATGCTGATGAGCGCC
>PKUM01000067.1 GCA_002868855.1 Chromatiales bacterium
GAACATGCCGCCGATAATGACGGTCGCCAGGCCGCGGTAGATTTGTGAGCCGACGCCCGGTACGACCATGAGCGGCAACATGCCGAAGATGCTCGTGAGTGTGCTCATGTAGATGGGCCGGGCGCGCACTCGTACGGCCTCGGCAACGGCTTTGCTGCGGTCCAGCCCGTTCCTCTGTCCGCTGCGTGTCTGCATTACGAGCAGGATTGCATTGTTTACGACAAGGCCAAGCAGGATCAGGAAACCGATCGTCGTCAACAGGTCCATTGCCTGGGTCGTGAACAGGTTGAGTACGCGTAGCGCAACGACACCGCCAGCAACAGCGAGTGGCATTGAAAGCATGACCAGCGCGCCATCCCACAGTGAGCGGAACATCGCCGCAAGGACGAAGAAAAGCACGACAGCGGCAACCAGAAGATTGACCGTCATCTTGTCGAACGCCTGTTCCAGCCGATCCGCCGTGCCGCGATAAGCAATGCTCATATCGCCGGGCATGACGTCGCGCAGCTGCGGCCCCACCACGTCTCGCAATGTGTCGAGCGCTTCCTCGACAGTCATTTCGGGCGGTGGCGTCACCGCCAGCGTCAGGGTGCGTTGCCCGTTGACCCGCAGCAGCTGCGAGGGGCCGACAGTACGCCTGATGTCGGTTAGCTCACCAATCGACTGGATACCGGCCAGCGGTGTCGCGATCGGGATGGCAGCCAGCTCCTCGGGCGATGACCAGGTCGGGCCCTTGAGGATCATGTCCATACGGTCATTACCGTCAAAGTACTCGCCGACGAACGAGCCACTCGTCAGCGCGCGCACGATGTTTGCAACGGCGGCGCGGTCGAGACCGGCCGCTGTGATGCGGCGATCATTTGGCACCAGCTGCAGCTCTGGCTCGGCGATTTGCAGGCTTGGTTGCGGCCGTACTTGTGCGCCGGGGATCGCTTCGTTGATCATCGGCATGGTTTGCATCGCGACGTCCGACAGTGCCTGAAAATTTGGTCCCTGCAGGTCGACGTTGATCGCGCGCCCACCGTCAAAACCGAAGTTGAGCAGGGAGCCACGCTGGACGAAAGTCTGGGTGTCAGGAAGGTCGACCAGGGCTTCGTCGCGCACGATCTCGATCATCTCCTCGATGCGCCCCGGGTCCTGAGGATAGACGACGAGTTGGTTGAAATTCCCGAACGCGAACAGGATGTAGCCGCGAATAAAGGGCTGCTTCTCGTGATCCATGTAGGGCCGCAACCGCTCGACGACCGTTCCCGCGATCTCTTTCTCGGCCATTTCGACGGTGCCCCCCGGCGGCATCGCGAAGAACGCTCTCAGAAAATCAGACGGCGCCTGCGGCAGAAGATTCGCCTTGGGCACAAGCAAGAAAATCACCAGGAAGGATGCGCCGAGGATCCCGGTAATCCAGCCGGTGCACATGGCTGGTGTGCGCGTGAGGCGCATGATGAAATTCGTTATGTTGTCCCACCAGTGTCCGAGCGGATCGTCCTTTTCCTTGCGCAGGAAGAATCTGGCGGAGACAGGCAGGACCGTGATCGCGATGAAGAAGGACGCCAACACGGCGACCGCGATCGTCAGCGCGAGGTCCTGGAATAGCTGACCCTCCATACCCTGCATAAAGAGCACGGGCACGAAGATGGCGACACCCGTAACAGTCGAAGCGAACAGGGCCCCCGTGATCTGGCGCGTGCCCGTCGCGACGGCTTCTTCCTGGCTGAGCCCACGTTGCCGACAGCGCACGATGTTCTCAAGGGTGACGATTGCGGCATCCATAACGAGCCCGACTGCGAACGCGAGCCCGGCCAGCGAAATCACGTTGAGGGGCTTGTCGAACAGCCGCAGCGCGACAAATGCCACGAGAATCGACAAAGGCACAGTTGCGGTTACGAGGAGCGTCGCGCGTCGGCTACGCATCAGGAGGTAGAGCACACCCACCGCGAGTAGCAGGCCCAGCCCCAGGTTGCTGCGGACCAGCGAGATGGCACGCCGAATGTGCACGGACGCGTCGAAGCTCAGGTCTATCTCGAGTCCCTCCGCGCGCAGTACGTTTTCATTCAGGTCGACGATCGCCTCGTTGACACCGTCGAGGATCGACACCGTGTTGGCACCGTGGTCACGCTGTACCGTGATGTAGTAAGCGGGGTATCCATTGCGCAGTGTAAAGCCGTCCTGCTTGCGTGGGACGATATCGACATCGGCGACTTCGCTTAGATAGATGGGTCGTTCACCGCTCCAGCCGACAATCAACTCGTTGAGTTGCTCGGGTTCGAACTGACCGACGAAACGCACGGTGTACTGGCGGCGCCCGACGTCGGCGAATCCACCCGACGAATCCGTCGCACGCGAGACGGTAGCGACGATGTCATTGATTTGTACGCCGAGGGCGGCCGCCCGGTACGAATCGAACGTGATGTGCAATTCTCGCGGTTGCTCGCTCTGCAAGTTGACCTGCGAAACGCCCGGGATGCGGGCGAGGCGTGGCTCCACATGCTCCTCGATGAGCTTCTGGTAACTCGACAGCTCACGTACTGGATTGTCGGGCAGCACGCGAATGAGCAGTGAGGCTGCGGGAAGGCCTTGCTGTCCGCCGCCGGCGTTGACCTGGGGCTCGAGCGCGTCACCGGGTCGCGGCGGCGTCTGCGTCAGGTTATTGATGACATCGAGTTTGGCTGTCTGAATATCTGTGCCGACCGCGAAGGTCAGGTTCACGAAC
>PKUM01000283.1 GCA_002868855.1 Chromatiales bacterium
CGGAAATTGTCAGTCAACGCGTCCGGTTTCAATCATCTTTGACTTTTTTTAATGTTGCCACCATCCTTTTACTGGCAAATCCGGTCCCAAGGGCCGGAAAACACTGGCTACAAATTCGGAAGAGCTGATGACTCCACGGGCAAATCGAAAGCGCTCACAACCTGACGTTGAGCGGTCCGGGTGGCAGGCGCAAAAAAGTGCCGCGACCCGAAATCTGATTATTGAGGCGGCGATCCGATGTTTCATCGAACTCGGCTATGCAAGCACGACGACAACGCGGATCGCCCGGATGGCCGGCCTTTCGCGCGGTGCGATGCTGCATCATTTTCCCTCCAGGATCGATATCGTTCGTTCCGCAGTCGATCATTTGCATGCCAAACGGCTTAACGCCCTCCGCAATTCAGTTGCCTCGATTCCGGCTGACGCCGACCGGGTTCGGCTCGGGCTAAGGGCCTACTGGAAGCATGTGAACCATCCGATGTCCGTCGCGTTTTTCGAGCTGTCTGTCGCCGCGCGAACCGATCCGGAGCTCGAGGCCATACTGAGTCCGGCGCAAACGGCGTTCGATGAAGCGTGGTATCAGACAGCGCTCGAGTTGTTTCCGGAATGGCAGTCGGACCGGAAAGCCTTTGACGTTGCACTGGAATTGACGCGATATGTCATGGAAGGCATGGCGGTCAATATCATGACCCACGAACGAACCAGGCGCCATGAGCAGGTGGTCGATTATCTGGAGGAGCAGCTGCGTGCGCTGCGACCGCCGACGGCCGCGAACCAATAGTACAAGCGAGGATCCATCACCATGAGCTATGAGACGTTGCGCGTCGAGAAACACGGCGCGGTGGCCGTTATCACGCTGGATCGGCCGGACGCCGGTAATTCGCTGAACCTCCCGATGGCCGAAGATTTGTTTCGGGCCGGGCTCGAATGCGAGGCCGACAGCGACGTCAGATGCGTGCTTCTCACGGCTGCGGGCAAGGTCTTTTGTTTCGGTGGCGATCTGAAATCGATTGCAGATCAGGATAACCCTGCCGGGTTTTTGAATGAACTGACCGCGAAGCTGCACGCCGCGATTTCGGTTTTCAATCGCATGCCAGCCCCGGTAATCGCGGCGGTCAATGGCGCCGCTGCCGGAGCCGGCGTCGGGCTGCTGGCTATGGCGGACCTGGCTATGGCCGCGGAGGACACCAGGATTTCGCTCGCATACACCGGTGTCGCGCTGACGCCGGACGGCAGCACGACCTATTTTCTGCCGCGCCTGATCGGTCGCCGCCGCACTCTGGAGCTGATGCTGACCAATCGCCCGTTGCGTGCCGAGGAAGCCTGCAATTGGGGGTTGCTGAACCGGGTGGTGCCCGGTGCGCAGCTGATGGAGGAGGCTATGGCTTTGGCGCAGAAACTCGCGGCCGGGCCGGCTGGCGCTTTCGCGGCGACCAAACGGTTGCTGCATTCTTCCGACGACAATTCGCTCGAATCGCAGATGGCCCTCGAGGGGCGGACGATCGCCGCGCAGGGCAGTTCGGCGGAAGGCCGCGAGGGGGTACGCGCGTTTTTGCAAAAACGCGAGCCCGATTACCGCTGAAGCCGGGCGTTGCGAGGCGCATATCTGTGCCTGAAAGCCGGGTGGGCTTCTGCCATACCCCGTACAGTTGATATACTGCCTCGTTCGGGGAGTGTGGTGCCCGGGTCGATACCTACTGCTTCCGGCCAGTCCCCATTTCCAGCGAAAGTGGCGGAATTGGTAGACGCGCAGGATTTAGGTTCCTGTGGGCATAGCCCGTGAGAGTTCGAGTCTCTCCTTTCGCACCAACAGTTGAATGTAACAGTGCGCTGCACAAGCAGCGCACTTCGGTTTTTGAACGAGGAAAAATCATGCAGGTGTCCGTGGAGGCCGGTGGCGGTCTGGAGCGTCGGGTTCGTATTCAGGTCGGCTCGGAAGAAATCGAGTTCGAGATCGAGAAGCGGCTTGTGAATGTAGGGCAGAAGGCGCGAATCAAGGGCTTTCGTCCCGGCAAGGCACCGCTGAAGGTCCTGCGGCAGCAATACGGGGCGCAGGTACGGCAGGAGGTGTTGTCCGAGGTCATGCAGAACTCGTACAACCAGGCCATCAGCGAGGAGCAGTTGCGCCCGGCGGGCAATGCGCGCATCGAGCCGCACAATACAGAGCAGGGTCAGGATCTCGACTTCACCGCGATTATCGAGGTCTATCCGGAATTCGAAGTTGCCGATGCCGCGAAGCTCAAAGTCGAGCGCCCCGTCGCCGAGATTGGCGACAAGGATCTCGATGCGATGATTGAAAACCTGCGCAAGCAGCGCGCCGAGTGGCGCGAGGTGGAGCGCGCGGGTGCGGATGGAGATCGCCTTGTGGTCACGTTTCGCGGAACGATCGACGACGAGGTATTCGACGGCGGTGTAGGCGAAGACGTTCCGGTAGTGCTCGGCGCGGGTGAGACGATTCCTGATTTTGAACAAGGGCTCAAGGGGCTCAAGGCCGGCGACGAGAAAGTTATCGATGTGCGTTTTCCTGATGACTACCCGGTCGCCAAGGTTGCCGGCAAGGACGCCAAATTCGAGGTCAGTGTTGCGCGCGCCGAAGAGCAGTTCATGCCCGAGCTGGACGATGAATTCTTCAAGGCTTTCGGGGTCGAGGAAGGCGGAGTCGACGCATTCCGGGCGGAAGTCCGTGCCAATATGCAACGCGAACTGGAACGCACGGTCCGAATGAAATTGAAACAGAACGTAATGGAAAGTTTGCGCGAGGCCAACGATGTCGAACTGCCGCAGGCGCTGGTGGATCAGGAGATTCACAGCATGCAGCACGATGCGGCCAAACGTATGGGCATTACCGATCACTCGAAGCTGCCCCCAAAAGAGCCTTTCGAGGAGCAGGCCCGTATGCGCGTTGCTTTGGGGTTGATTATCAACCAGTTGATTCAGCAGGAAAAAATCGAACCCGACCATGAGCGTGTCGAAGCCCGTATCGTAGAGATGAGCGCGGAGCACGAAGAAAGCGATAAGGTGGCGCATTACTACCGCTCGAACCCGCAGCTCAAATCGCAGATCGAAATGATGGTGCTCGAAGACCAGGTCGTGGACTGGTTGCTGGACCGGGCAAAAGTCAAAGACAAGAAAAGCAGCTTCGCCGAACTGATGAATTTCGGCTCGGGGCAGGCCTGAGCCCTGCGCACTTAGCGCCGGGATAACACAAGCGAATTTTTGGAGACGAGTGACCCTATGGATACCAAGGCCCTGAATCTGGTTCCGATGGTAGTGGAGCAAACCGCGCGCGGAGAGCGTGCTTACGATATCTACTCACGGCTCCTGAAAGAGCGGGTGATTTTCATGGTCGGCCCGGTCGACGATCACGTCTGCAACCTGGTCGTGGCCCAGCTGCTGTTCCTGGAATCGGAAAACCCCGACAAGGATATTCACCTCTACATCAACTCGCCCGGAGGCGTGGTCAGCGCGGGCCTGTCCGTGTATGACACCATGCAGTTCATCAAATCCGACGTGAGCACCATATGCGTTGGCCAGGCGGCAAGCATGGGGGCGGTTCTGCTGGCAGGCGGTGCCAAGGGCAAGCGGTTTGCCCTTCCGCACTCGCGGGTGATGATTCACCAGCCGATTGCCGGTTTCCAGGGGCAGGCCTCGGACATCGACATCCATGCGCGTGAGGTTTTGAAAACCCGCGACCAGCTGAACTTCATCCTGGCCGAGCACACCGGTCAGGATATCGAGAAGATCAGACTCGATACCGATCGCGATTACTTCATGAGTGGGGAGGAGGCGGTCAATTACGGACTTATCGACATCGTTCTCGACAAGCGTTCCGGCCCCCTCATCGATTCGGAAGAGAAAAGCGATTAAATACAGCATGTTATGAGTTTTTTGTGGTTTTGCTTCGAAGTGCGTTCACTTTGCCTTGTGGTAGTGGCGCATGCTATAAACCAGTGTTGATTACGTAGGGCGCTGACCCGGGGTTCAGATGACAGACGACACGCGCGGCAAGACTGACGACGGCAAGCTTTTGTACTGCTCCTTTTGTGGCAAGAGCCAACATGAGGTGCGTAAGCTAATTGCCGGCCCGTCCGTCTTTATTTGTGACGAATGTGTCGAACTCTGTAATGACATAATTCGCGAGGAACTCGAAGACCATTCGGAGCAGACTCGCGACAAGCTGCCCAAGCCCCACGAGATCAAAAACGTTCTGGACGAGTACGTAATCGGTCAGGAGCGCGCCAAAAAAGTCCTTTCTGTCGCGGTTTACAACCACTACAAGCGGTTGCAGAACCGCGGCGGCGAAAGCGGCAAGGGCGGTGACATCGAGCTGGCGAAGAGCAACATTCTGCTGATCGGGCCGACCGGATGTGGCAAGACATTGCTGGCCGAAACGCTGGCGCGCATGCTGAATGTTCCGTTTACGATTGCCGACGCGACGACGCTGACGGAAGCAGGATATGTCGGCGAGGACGTCGAGAACATCATCCAGAAGCTGCTGCAGAAATGTGATTACGACGTAGAAAAGGCGCAGACCGGAATTGTCTACATCGACGAGATCGACAAAATTTCCCGCAAGTCCGATAACCCGTCGATCACCCGCGACGTGTCGGGCGAGGGTGTCCAGCAGGCACTGCTCAAGCTGATCGAAGGCACGGTCGCGTCGGTACCGCCGCAGGGCGGCCGCAAGCATCCGCAACAGGAGTTCCTGCAGGTCGATACGGGCAACATCCTGTTCGTCTGCGGTGGCGCGTTTGCCGGGCTGGAAAAGATAATCCAGAATCGTTCGGCGAAAAGCGGGATTGGCTTCGTCGCCGAAGTTCAGAGCAGCGAACAGGGACGCAGTGTCGGTGAGGTTTTGTACGACGTCGAACCTGAAGACCTCATTATGTACGGGCTGATTCCGGAGTTTGTAGGACGGCTCCCAGTAGTGGCGACGCTGGAGGAGCTCGACGAGGACGCGCTTGTCAGTATTCTGGTCGAACCGAAGAACGCTTTGACCAAGCAGTATCGCCGGCTGTTTGAGATGGAAGGCGTTGACCTCGATTTTCGCGAGGACGCACTGCGCGCCGTTTCCCGCAAGGCGATGGAACGCAAGACCGGCGCACGCGGGCTTCGCACCATCCTCGAAAATGTGCTGCTCGACACCATGTATGACCTGCCGGCAATGACCAACGCCACCAAGGTGGTGGTCGACGAAGCCGTCGTCGGCGGTGAAACCAAGCCCTACATTATCTACGAATCCGAAGATACCCAGCTGACCGCGGTGGAAGAGCGCCGCCGTCCGGCCGGCTCGGGCAGTTGACCGGTGTTTGGCCACCTGACGCGTGGCCCGGTTGAGAAGTCGGCGCTTGACCCCATTATCTCCCTGAAGCGGCGGTCCGCAGGGCCGCGCAAGCGGCGGTAACGCCAGACCGGCCAGTATGGCCGATTGCCAGTTTTTCCGAGGTGAGACCTAGTGTCCGAAGAATCCAGCATTACCCTCAACGTCGACGATCTTTCGCAGACCACGCCGGTTCTGCCACTGCGTGACGTAGTCGTTTATCCGCATATGGTCATCCCGCTGTTTGTCGGCAGGGAGCGTTCGATCAGCGCATTGGATCAGGCGATGCAGGCCGGCAAGCAGATATTGCTGGTCGCCCAGAAGGAGGCCGATGTCGATGAGCCCGGGGCCGACGATATCTATCGCCTTGGCACGCTCGCCACGATTCTGCAGCTTCTGAAACTGCCCGATGGCACGGTGAAAGTACTGGTCGAGGGCGGCGAACGGGCGCGAATCGATTCTCTGCAACTGGATCAGCATTTTTCCGCGCGTACGACCCTGCTGACCGAAGCGGACGATTACGACGATCGCGAGGTCGACGTCCTGACCCGCTCGGTAATCTCGCAGTTCGAGCAATACGTCAAGCTCAACAAGAAAGTGCCGCCCGAGATTCTGACTTCTCTCGCAGGAATCGATCAGCCAGGACGGCTGGCCGATACGGTCGCCGCGCACATGTCGCTCAAGCTCGATCAGAAACAGCGAATCCTGGAGATTCAGGATGTGCGTGACAGGCTCGAGCACGTGCTGACCCTCATCGAGGGTGAGATCGATGTGCTGCAGATCGAGAAGCGGATCCGCGGGCGGGTCAAGCAGCAGATGGAGAAGAGCCAGCGCGAGTACTACCTGAATGAGCAGATGAAGGCGATTCAGAAAGAACTCGGCGAAATGGAAGACGCTCCGAACGAGATCCAGGAACTCGAGCAGAAAATCGCGAAGGCCGGCATGAGCAAGGAGGCGCGCGAGAAGGCGACCTCGGAACTCAACAAGCTGATGCTGATGTCTCCGATGTCGGCCGAAGCCACTGTGGTCAGAAACTACATCGACTGGTTGCTGAAGGCGCCGTGGAAGAAACGGACCAAGATCCTCAATAATCTTGCGGATGCGGAGCGGATTCTCGACGAGGATCACTATGGCCTGGAAAAGGTCAAAGAGCGCATCGTCGAGTACCTGGCGGTGCAACAGCGAGTGAAGAAGCTTAAGGGCCCGATCCTGTGCCTGGTGGGTCCGCCGGGTGTGGGCAAGACGTCGCTGGGGCAGAGTATTGCCCGGGCGACCAATCGCAAATTCGTCAGGATGTCGCTTGGCGGCGTTCGCGACGAAGCGGAGATCCGCGGTCATCGCAGAACCTACATTGGCTCGATGCCGGGCAAGATCTTGCAAAATCTCGGCAAGGTTGGCGTGCGTAACCCGTTGTTCCTGCTCGATGAGATCGACAAGATGTCGATGGATTTTCGCGGCGACCCATCTTCGGCGCTGCTGGAGGTTCTCGACCCGGAACAAAACGCGACATTCAATGACCACTATCTTGAAGTCGATTTTGATTTGTCCGAGGTGATGTTCGTCTGCACGGCGAACAGTCTCAATATTCCTGCACCATTGTTGGATCGCATGGAAGTAATTCGCCTTCCGGGTTATACCGAAGACGAGAAAATGAACATAGCGCGGCGTTATCTCGTGCCAAAGCAGAAGGAAGCGAATGGGCTCGAGACGACTGAACTCGTTGTCAGCGACTCGACGTTACTGGATATCGTGCGGCATTACACGCGCGAGGCCGGGGTGCGGAATCTCGAACGCGAAATTGCGAAGATTTGCCGCAAGGTCGTCAAAGACCTGCTGCTCAAGCCGGCGCGCAAGAGCGTCAGAGTTATTCCGAAAAGCCTCGATCGTTATCTGGGCGTTAGAAGATTCCGTTTCGGTCTTGCGGAAGACCGCGACCAGGTCGGCCAGGTGACAGGGCTGGCATGGACCGAGGTCGGCGGAGAATTGCTAACCATCGAGGCGGCGATAGTCCCGGGCAAAGGCAAGCTGATCCATACCGGCCAGCTCGGAGATGTGATGCAGGAGTCGATCCAGGCGGCCATGACCGTCGTGCGCAGCCGGGCGAAGGTGCTGGGTGTCGACAACGAATTTCACCAGAAGTACGACCTCCATGTTCACGTGCCCGAGGGCGCAACGCCGAAGGACGGTCCGAGTGCGGGAATCGGCATGTGTACGGCGCTGGTGTCGGCGCTGACCAAGATACCTGTGCGATCGGATGTTGCGATGACGGGCGAGATCACGCTGCGAGGTGAGGTGTTGCCCATAGGCGGGCTCAAGGAGAAACTTCTTGCGGCCCACCGCGGCGGTATTACCACGGTGTTGATCCCCCACGAGAACGAGAAAGATCTGGTCGAAATACCGAAGAACATCAAGGACAAACTGAATATTCATTGTGTGAAATGGGTGGACGAGGTTCTGGAGCATGCGCTGTTACACATGCCGGCGCCGGCCGACTCGAAAGCGACTCCGGAGGAAGAAGCCGGCAACAAGTCTTCGGACAAAGCCAAAGCGGAAACGGTGCACGCACATTGAGGCGTGCGCCGGGTCGCATTGCCCGGTTTGTTGACAGTTCTTTTTTGGCCTTGCTATAAAGCGGGCAATTCCCACGTTTTAGCTTGGTGCCGCGGCTTGCCTGCAGGGGGTCGCGTATCTGAAAACAGGTCTTAAAGCGCCAAGGCGAGAATTTCTCGTCGGGAAGCCACAAGCCCGGTCGTTGTGATCTCCGGCCGGTTTTCATCACATTCCAGATCATTGGGGAGTACTAAATGAACAAGGGTGAGCTTATTGACGCCGTCGCCGCTGCCGCTAATTTGTCGAAAGCAGATGCTTCACGGGCTGTCGAAGCAGTACTGGACAGCATTACAGACGCACTTAAAAGTGGCGATCAGGTTTCCTTGATCGGTTTTGGAACCTTCGGTGTCAAGCGTCGCGAAGCCCGCACCGGACGCAACCCGCAGACGGGCGCGCCGATCCAGATTGCGGCTAGTAACGTGCCGGGTTTCAAGGCTGGCAAAGGCCTCAAGGATGCCGTAAACTAGCGCGCCTCCCAGAAGCAGGGTGCTTAGCTCAGCTGGGAGAGCGTCGCCCTTACAAGGCGAAGGTCGGGGGTTCGATCCCCTCAGCACCCACCAGGACACGGAGCGGTAGTTCAGCTGGTTAGAATACCGGCCTGTCACGCCGGGGGTCGCGGGTTCGAGTCCCGTCCGCTCCGCCAAATCGAGAGGGCGCCCAATTAGGGCGCCCTTTTTTTGATAGGGAATTCTGCCGCTTTTCCTGGCCGGATTATTGCCGTCCAGGGCTCTACAAAGTGCTTGTCAAGCAACGGCAGGCGCTGCCAATCGGCCGCTTTTCGGTTAAGCTTCGCGGCTTCCGTTCAATTTCCACCCTGAGTGGGTGATGTGACCAAATAAAACCATGCTGCAAAACATGCGCGAAAAATTGTCCGGACCGGTTTCCATTGCCGTGCTGGGCCTTATTGCCGTTGCTTTCATATTCTGGGGAATCGATTTTGGATTCTTCAATCGTGATTTCGTAGCGAAAGTCAACGGCGAGGAAATTCCGAACTCGAGATTTAGTGCTGCTTACCAAAACCAGTTGGGGGAGTTGCAGCGCTACTATCGCGATGAACTGACTCCCGAGTTACGCAGTGAAGTCAGGCAAAACACGCTGGATGGATTTATCCGCAACACCGTGCTCGAACAACGTTCGCGCGATGATGGATATCGGGTCAGTGATACAGCGTTGACCGAATACATCCGGAGCCTTCCGGCGTTCCAGGTCGGCGGCCAGTTTTCGATGGATGCGTACAAGGCTACGCTTGCCTCGAACAGCTACTCGCCGACCCGATTTGAGGAGGAGCAGCGCCGGGCGCTGGCCCAGGAGCAGTTGCGCCAGGGAATCATTTCTTCCGGGTTTACAACTACCGCCGAGACCAGGCGCTTTGTAGAACTTCTCGAAGAACAACGGGATGTCGCATATGCGATCGTCCCGGCCGACGGGTTTCGCGACCAGGTCGAGGTTTCCGAGGAAGAGGTCACTGCGTATTACGATGAGAACAAAGACCGCTTCATGACTGCCGAATCGGTCACTCTGCAGTATGTCGAGGTCAATGCAGACGAGGTTGCCGCGGCCGTCGAGGTAACCGAGGATGACCTTCTCGCCTATTACGAGACGGTCAAGGCGCGGTATTCGACGCCGGAACGGCGGCGTCCGCGGCATATTCTCATCGAGTTCGGAGACGACGAGTCTGCTGCAGAGCAACGTGCCAGCGAAATTGCCGCGCGGGCACAGAGCGGTGAGGATTTCGCCGAACTGGCTCAGGAATATTCGGAAGATCCGGCTACGTCGGACCTCGGTGGCGATCTTGACTGGCTCGAGCGCGGAGTTTTCGAGGGGCCGCTGGAGGATGCAATTTTCGAAATGCAGGAGGGCGAGATTCGCGGGCCAGTGCGTTCCGATTTCGGTTTCCATGTTCTGCGGCTCGATCAGATAGAGGAAAGTACGGGCAGATCATTCGCTGACGCTCGCGAAGAGTTAGAAACCGAGTACCGCACTTTGCAATCCGAAGCGGCCTACTATGAGCGCGCAGAGACGCTTGCGGAAAAGTCCTTTGAAAGCCCTGATGAGCTCGATACCGTGGCGGCTGCGCTGGGAACGGCGGTCAAGCAGATCGAGGGCTTTACCCGCGCTGGCGGCGGTGAACTGGCCGCTTTCCCGACCGTGGCGGAGGCTGCATTCAGTACACCCGTGCTTGAGGACAACGAGAACAGCCCGCTTGTCGAATTGTCCGAGCGTCGGGCGGTCGTGCTGCGAGTGGCGGACCATCGTCTTCCCGAGCAGCGTTCGATTGACGAGGTGCGGGCCGAGATTGAGTCTTCGCTGGCGTTGTCGCTGGCCCGCGAACGCGCCAGCGAAGCTGGCCAGACGCTGCTGGCACAGGTTCGGGACGGAGGGGTTTTTGCGGATCTCGCCGCGGCGGCGGGGGCCGACTATCAGGAATCGCGAGCGGTCGGGCGGCGTGACAGCGCGCTTCCCGCCGAGTTGCTCGCGGAGATTTTCCGCGCCGCCAAGCCGGGCACGGCGCCGACCGTGGCGGGCATCGAACTCGCAAGCGGCGATTACGCAATATTTGAAATTTCCGCGGTCCGACCGGGTGACCCGGAGGGTGGGCCGCGAGAGCGACGACTGCAGGAACGGGATGCGCTGGCGCAAATGAGCGGTGATGGCTCATTCGCTGCATACGTCACCGAATTGCGCAGGAAGGCGAGCGTGCAGGTGTTCGAAATAGAAGACGAGCAACTGTAGCAGACGCACGGCGCGCGTCACGAACATGTTCAGACTCAAATTACATTGGCAAATCCTGATTGCGATCGTCCTTGCTGCGATCGCCGGTCACCTCGTGGGCCAGGATAGTGGCTTTCTCGGCGTAGCTTTCTATGACGTGTTCGACTTTGTCGGCACGCTCTTCATCAATGCGCTGAAGATGCTCATCGTGCCGTTGATTGCGTCCTCGATCATTGTCGGCGTGGCCGGAATCGGGTCTTCGGGTGATCTGGGACGACTGGGCGGAAAAACGCTCCTGTTTTATGCAATCACAACATTGTCGGCCATTCTCGTTGGTCTGGTTCTGGTCAATACGGTCCAGCCTGGCCTGGTTAACGGAGAACCTGCCCAGGATCTGCTCGCGTTGTCCGCGGATGCGGATACCGTTGCAGCGAAAGTCGGTGAGAAAGGCGCCGGAGACGTTGTAGAGATCTTCTTGCGCATGGTGCCGCCCAATATCATCGAAGCCGCTGCAAACGGCGAGATGCTCGGGCTGATTTTTTTCAGCATCCTGTTTGGTTTTTTTATGACCCGTTTGGGCCATGAAACTGCGGACCCGCTGTTCCGGTTCTGGGATGCTGTTTTCCATGTAATGATGCGCATGACTGAGTGGGTGATGTTGTTTGCGCCCATCGGGGTTTTCGGTCTGGTTGCCCGTACCGTGGCAAAGACCGGATTCGATGCCGCCGCGCCTCTGATCGTATTCGCGCTTACCGTGCTCGGCGCACTGCTTTTCCATGCAGCCGTTACTTTGCCGGCGATGCTGCGCATAGTTGCAAAGGTAAGTCCGCTGGCGCTCTACCGGGCTATTTCCCCGGCGCTTCTCACGGCATTTTCCACGGCTTCGTCGTCGGCGACGTTACCTATCACTATCGACTGCGTCGAAAAAAAGGCAGGCGTCCCCAATCGCATCTCGAGCTTCGTGTTGCCACTCGGCGCCACCGTCAATATGAACGGCACGGCACTGTACGAGTGCGTTGCAGCGATGTTCATAGCCCAGGCTTACGGCCTTGAGCTGAGCTTCGGCGTACAGTTCTCGATTGTCGTCATCGCGCTCGTTACGTCCATTGGCGTCGCCGGGATTCCGTCGGCATCGCTGGTTGCCATCGCGATAATTCTCAGTGCGGTCGGCCTGCCCGTGGAGGCTATCGGCGTGCTGTTCGTATTTGACAGAGTTTTGGATATGGCGCGGACCAGTATCAACGTCCTCGGCGATGCATGTTGTGCGGTTATCGTTGCCCGGCTGGAAGGAGAGGAAGGGATCCTCACCGGTGAGCCGGCGGAGGAGGCAGTCCGATCCTGATCCGGATTCCCACCTCGCGTGACAAACTGGCCTGGCGCGGGCCGGATATGCGGTGGAGATGCGTTGGCACTGCAAGCCAGCCTGGTCCGGACCCAGCCGCGCTATGAGTATTTTCAAACTAAAGCTCCATACCCAGATTTTCCTCGCCCTGGTTCTTGCGGTAGTGGCGGGATTGCTTACCAATCCGGAAACCCGCCTTCTCGGAGTCGAACTTTTCGCGGCTTACGATTTTGTTGGCAGCATGTTTCTAAACGCGCTGCGGATGCTGATAGTTCCAATTATTACCTCCTCGATTATCACCGGCATTGCCGGAATCGGGTCTTCGGAAGCGCTCGGCCGGCTCGGAGGCAAAACCTTCGCCTACTACATGATGACCAGTTTTTTGGCGATCGTTGTGGGCATCCTGGCTGTCAACCTGGTCCAGCCGGGTATTGTTGACGGCGAACCGGCGCGTGAGATCCTGGGGCTGTCAGCCGAACATGCTTCCGACGTTGCAGACAAGGTCGGTAATCACGATGCCTCATCGCTTACCAACGTTTTTCTGAGCATGATCCCGCCCAATATCATCGCCGCCGCGGCGAACGGGCAACTGCTGGGATTGATATTTTTCAGTTTGCTGTACGGCTTCTACATGACTCGTATTGGAGATGAGCTCGCCCAGGTACAGTACAAATTCTGGTGCGGTGTCTACGAGATCGTGATGCGGCTCACCGAACTGGTCATGAAGTTCGCTCCAATTGGTGTGTTCGCGCTGGTAGCCAAAGTGGTGACCGGAATAGGAGAGGAAGATCTGGGCAGTCTGGTCCAATCGCTTGGCCTGTTCTTTATTACGGTCGTGCTGAGTCTTTCATTTCATGCGTTCGTGACTTTGCCACTGCTGCTCGCGACGCTGGCCCGGGTCAATCCGCTTCGACACTACAAGGCGATGGTCACGGCGCTCCTGACCGCATTCTCGACTGCGTCATCGTCGGCGACCCTGCCGTTGACAATAGAGTGTGTGCGCGACAACGCGGGGGTCTCCAATCGGGTAACGAGTTTTGTGCTGCCGCTTGGTGCCACCATCAACATGGACGGTACGGCGCTTTACGAATGTGTTGCCGCAATATTTATTGCGCAGGCATTCGGGCTGGAACTGACGTTTGTAACCCAGTTTACGATTTTGCTTATTGCCCTGCTTACGTCCATCGGCGTTGCAGGTATTCCGGCTGCCAGCCTGGTTGCGATCACGATAATCCTGTCCGCGATCGGACTTCCGCTCGAGGCGGTAGGGGTGATCCTGGCGGTCGACCGGGTGCTGGACATGTTTCGGACATCGGTCAACGTATTCAGCGATTCCTGCGGCGCGGTGATCATCGCCCGCAGCGAGGGAGAAACGGGAATACTGACCGAAAAGCGAGACGCGCCGGATGCCTGACTGCCGCTCGTTTGTTGCGGGCAATTAATCGTGCAGCGACATGCCTACAATATTGAACCCTGCATCGACGTAGAGAATCTGCCCGGTTATGCCGGCGGCAAGATCGGAGCACAGGAAGGCCGCGGCATTGCCAACGTCTTCGATGCTGACATTGCGCCGCAGCGGTGAGACTTTTTCGAACTCATTCAACATACCCCGAAGTCCGGCAACCCCGGAAGCCGCCAGCGTCTTGATCGGTCCGGCCGATATGCCATTGACCCGGATGCCCTCGCTGCCCATGTCGTAAGCGAGAAAGCGCACTGCGGATTCGAGACTGGCTTTGGCCAGGCCCATGACGTTGTAGCTCGGAATAGCGCGAACTGCGCCCAGATAGGACAGCGTCAGCAGCGCGCCGCTGCGACCCTTCAACAAGGGTTTGGCAGCCTTCGCGAGAGCGACAAAACTGTAAGCGCTGATGTCATGAGCGATCCGGAAGCCTTCGCGAGTCGTGCTGTCGACAAATCCGCCGGCAAGTTCTTCGCGCGGAGCGTATCCAACCGAGTGCACGACGATATCCAGACCATCCCATGCATCGCCGATACCGGCGAAAGCAGCGTCGATCTGTTCGTCGTATGCGACGTCCATTGGGAATACGAGGCTGGATCCGACCTCGGCAGCCATCTTCTCGACCCGGGGTTTCAGTTTGTCCGTCTGGTACGTAAACGCGAGTTCCGCGCCCTCGCGCGCCATTGCCTGCGAAATCCCCCAGGCGATCGAGCGCTTGCTCGCAAGTCCGACGATCAAAGCGCGTTTACCGGCCATAAAACCCATTTCCGTGTCCCCTTTGTTTTTTGGCCGTGGCATTATCGCACCGCGGATGCTGATTGATACAGAGCAGCCGTAACAGCGGACGCGGTCGCATTGAGACCAGACTGCGTATCGGCCAGGGGCGTGATCCGGGAATGGCAAGAAACAAGCGTCAGAGCGTGGTATTCCAGTTACGATCGTTGACCGGTGGCGTCGGCATTGTCGTCGCCAGGTTGGCGAAGGAGTTTGAGCGTCTCGGGGTCGATGTTGCCGTCGTGTGCGAGAAGCCCCTGCATAGTGCGGTTACCTCGTTTCCGGACACCATCGACGTGGAAAGCACCGGCAGCATCATGAAGACCAGCGGATTTCTGCGGATGCTGGCGTATTTGGCGCGTCGTCGGCCGGACCATGTGATTACCAATGACCGCCGCTCAAATGTGGCGGCGATCAGGGCAAAGCGGGTACTGCGTTTGCGCGGCGCAGTCAGCAACATCCTCCACGATACCTATTCCGTCGCGCTGCAGTTTAAGAGCGAGGAAGACCAGCGCGCCCAGATACGCCACTACCGCGAGATCTACCCACGGAACCACCGTATTTTTGCTGTATCGCGTGGTGTCGCCACGGCGTTCGCGGAGCTATCGGGATTGCCGCCGGATCGGATCGACGTCACCTACAATCCAATGCCTGCACTGGCGCAGCTAAGGGCACAATCCGAGGCGCCGCTGCATCGCTGGTTGGAAGGTCCGCGGCGGGTGCCGGTAATCGTCAGTGCGGGGCGCCTTCAGCATGACCAGAAGAATTTCGCGATGCTGATACGGGCGTTTCATCGGCTCCGGCAGCAGCGGGCGGCACGGCTGGTCATTATCGGCGAAGGGAAGGACCGCGCACGGCTGGAGCAACTCGTCACCGATCTTGGCATTGCTGGCGATGTCGATCTTCCGGGCTGGCAACAGAATCCGTACCCTTTTTATCGTAATTGTGATGTGTTCGCGCATTGTTCGATTCACGAGGGTTTTGGTCTTGCGATCGCAGAAGCACTGTCCCTCGGTGCACGCGTCGTCGCGATGGATTGTCCACATGGGCCACGCGAAATCCTGCGCGACGGGGAATTCGGTTTGCTGGTGCGCTACAAGGACGAGGTGGCCATGGCTGCCGCACTCGACACGGCGTTGCAGACTCCGGCTCCTGAAGCGCGGTCGCTGGCGAAACATATTGCACGTTTCGACGCCGAGTCAGTGGCGCGGCGTTACCTCGATTTGCTCGGGATCAAATGCTGAGTGTTCGTCCCGCGTCCAGACGAGGTCCGCTGCCTGCCGGCTATCCACACAGCACATTGACCCGGGACCGGGCGCACGGCGGCCGCGGCGGCTGACCCGGTTGTTACACTCCCGATTGGCGAGTGACGTCAACGTACATGACGATGCGCTGGCCCGGTTGCAGGTATTTCTTTCCTGCTAAAGACTGATTCCAGTTTTTAAGGTCGCCGATGGTGACCCGAAATTTGCCGGCGATGCGGGCTAGCGAGTCGCCCTTACGCACCGTGTAATGGACCTTGCGAACCTTGGCGCTGTTGCCGTTGCCACTGGCGGTCTTGCCGCTCCAGACGACAAGTTCACGGCCGACCGAGAGAGTGTCACCGGGAGCCATACCGTTCCACTTCGCCAATGAACGCGTACCGACACCATAGCGTTGGCTTATTGTCCACAGGCTTTCGCCGGTGCGCACCACATGCACGCTCCTGGTCGCGCCGCGCGGCCTGTTTTGCAGGCGTGCCAGCCTTTCCGCAGCACTCTGCGAGTAGTTGTCGAGGCTGCGGGTAGCGGTGGGAATCATCAGATAGTCGCCGGCGCGAATATTGTTGCCGCGAATGTCGTTTATCTGGCGTAAAACGTCGGCAGTGGTGTCGTGGCGCTTGGCGATCAGGCTCAGCGCGTCACCGCTGCGAATCTTGTAGCGAACCCAGCGCACCTGCTGGCCTTCGGGTAATGCTGCCAGTTCACTGCGAAAGCGCTCACTCGCGGCTACCGGCACCTGAATTCGCATTGGTCCGTCTGGATCGGTCGCCCAGCGATTAAAGCCGGCGTTGAGTGCGTACAATTCGTCCATCTCGATGCCGGCCAGTTCCGCCGCCAGCGCGAGATCAATCTGCGCGGAAAGCTCCACTACTGCAAAGTAAGGCTGATTGGCCACGCCTGGAAGCTCAAGTCCGAAACGTTGCGGATCGCCGATCAGCTGTTGCAGCGCCAGCAGTTTCGGCACATAGGCCTCGGTTTCGACCGGTAGCTTGAGATTCCAGAAGTCAGTGGGTTTGCCGGCCTTGCGGTTTCGCCGCTGGGCGCGCATGACGTTGCCCTCACCGGAATTGTAAGCCGCAACGGCGAGAAGCCAGTCTCCGTCGAAGTCGGCGTGTAGTTTTTCGAGATAGTCCAGCGCCGCGCGTGTGCTGGCGACCGGATCGCGGCGGCCGTCGTACCACCAGTTTTGTTTCAGGCCGAAGCGTTTTCCGGTGCCCGGTATGATCTGCCACAGCCCCGCTGCGCGACCATGAGAATAGGCAAAGGGATCAAATGCGCTCTCGACTATGGGTAGCAGAGCGAGTTCGGTAGGCATGCCGCGGCGTTCGACTTCCTCGACTATCCAGAAGAGATAACGTTGCGACCGCAGCAGCACCCGCTCCATGTAGTCGGGGTGACGCGCATACCAGTTTCGCTGCGTTTCGA
>PKUM01000003.1 GCA_002868855.1 Chromatiales bacterium
ACTCATGACCGCTACTTTCTGGACAACGTCGCCGGCTGGATTCTGGAACTTGATCGTGGCCATGGCATTCCCTGGCAGGGTAACTACACTTCCTGGCTCGAACAAAAGGAGCAGCGCCTCGAAATCGAGGAAAAACAGGAAAGCGCGCGCATCCGCTCGATGCAGCACGAACTCGAATGGGTGCGCACCAATCCAAAGGGCCGTCAGGCGAAATCGAAGGCGCGGCTACGCCAGTTCGAGGAGTTGTCCAGCCAGGACTATCAGCGCCGCAACGAAACCAACGAAATCTATATTCCTCCCGGGCCACGGCTCGGTGACCTGGTGATCGAGGCAAACGGACTCAGCAAGGGATTTGGCGACCGGCTGCTGATGGAGAATCTGAGTTTCAGTCTTCCGCGCGGCGGCATCGTCGGGATCATAGGCCCAAACGGGGCCGGCAAGACCACCTTGTTCCGAATGCTGGCCGGACAGGAGTCTCCCGATGATGGCGACATCCGTTTTGGCGACAGCGTCGAACTTGCCTACGTGGATCAAAGCAGGGCCGAACTGAGCGATGACAAGACCGTCTGGGAAGAAATCTCGGACGGGCAGGACATTATCAGGATCGGCAACTACGAAACGCCGTCGCGCGCCTACCTGGGGCGCTTCAATTTCAAAGGCGCGGATCAGCAAAAACGCGTCGGCGGTCTGTCCGGTGGCGAGCGAAACAGGGTGCACCTGGCCAAGCTTTTGCGTTCGGGCGGTAACGTGCTGTTACTTGACGAACCCACCAACGACCTCGACGTGGAAACGCTGCGCGCACTGGAGGAGGCATTGCTGACGTTTCCGGGATGCGCCGCCGTGATTTCACATGACCGCTGGTTTCTGGATCGCATCGCCACCCACATCCTGGCGTTCGAAGGAAATAGCGAGGTGGTGTGGTTCGAAGGAAACTACCAGGCCTATGAGGAGGATTTCCGGCGCCGCCGCGGCGAACAAGCCGCACAACCGCACAGGCTTCGCTACAAGCCGCTGCAGCGTTGATCGCTTTTAACCCCGTCGGCGCTTCAGAGTGCGGCGGCAAACGTGCTTGCGCAAGCATCCGCAGCAAAACCAATTTTCGCTGAAACAACCGGAAGGACAAATGAAACCCAAGACTCATACAACCGTACTGTCACTAGCTATCTGCTTTGTCGGACTTCACATGGCCGGCGATGCCCGGGCCGAGCACCACGCCGACTCCGTAACCTCCGGCCTGATGAAGGCCGTTGGCGGTGCGCATCGCAGTCCCGCCAACCAGGCGCGAGACGAGAACCGGGATCCGGTAGAGACCCTGGGCTTCTTTGGAATCGAACCGGGCATGACGGTAATCGAGCTGTGGCCGGGCGGTGGCTGGTACACTGAAATCCTGGCGCCGTTCCTGCGCGAAAAAGGAACGCTGGTGGCCGCAAGTTACGGCATGGACACGACGCCCGAATATCGCCCGCGTCTGCATAAGGCCCTCATGGAGAAGGTGGCCGGCAACCCTGCGGTATATGGCAGCGTGAAGATCATCGAATGGGATCCGCCGCGTAAGAATTCCCTCGGCGCACCGGGTTCCGCCGATATGGTGCTGACCTTCCGAAACACCCACAGCTTCATCAACAACGGACTCGCTGAAGGCGTATTTGCCGAAGCCTTCAAGGTACTCAAGCCGGGCGGCGTGCTCGGCATCGTCCAACACCGTGCCGCACCCGGCGCGCCCGCCGACAGCTCGAAGTCGGGCTATGTGACGGAACAGGCCGTGATCGCCCTGGCGCAAGGCGCGGGATTCGTGGCTGAAGCACGCTCCGAAATCAATGCGAATCCAAAGGACAGTCACGATCACCCCGAGGGCGTGTGGACGCTGCCGCCGAGTTATCGTCTCGGCGACGTCGACAAGGAGCTTTACCGCGGCATCGGCGAAAGCGATCGCATGACTCTTCGGTTTCGCAAACCGCGCTGAGCTCACATCGCGCGTGCGACAAATCGGGCTGGTCGCCGGTGGCGGCCGGCCCGATTCCGTTCTAGATTAGGCGATAGTCTCGAATTCAACGATCTCCAACGGAGCAAACGATGGCGGCAACCAGAAACGTTCAACTCGACGGCCGCACTCTGACACTCGCACAGCTGGCGCAGTTTGATCGCGAGCAGCCGCACTTTGAGCTCGCGCCGCAGGCACGCGAGAACATGCTATCGAGCGTCGCAACCGTTGCGGAGGTCATTCGCAGCAAGCGCATCTGCTACGGCATCAACACCGGCTTTGGAGCTTTCGCCAATCGTCACATCCCCGATTCCCAGGTTGTCGAACTGCAGTACAACCTGGCCCGCAGCCATACCTGTGGTGTCGGCGAGGCACTGCCAGAGAACCTGGTGCGCCGATTGCTGATACTCAAAGCCAACAGCCTGGCGGCGGGTTGCTCGGGAATTCGCCCGGAAGTCGTCGATGCATTGCTGGCACTGGCCAACAATGACGTCATCCCGCAAATTCCGGCCAAGGGCTCGGTCGGCGCTTCCGGTGACCTGGCGCCGCTGGCTCACATGACGATGGCGCTTATCGGCGAGGGCGAAGCGATGTGGCGTGGAGAGAAAATCAGCGCCATGGAGGTTCCCCGCGCCGCAGGCACGCGAGAACATGCTATCGAGCGTCGCAACCGTTGCGGAGGTCATTCGCAGCAAGCGCATCTGCTACGG
>PKUM01000271.1 GCA_002868855.1 Chromatiales bacterium
CCGCCGACGATTACCGTTTCGCCCCCCGACAGGCCTTCCTCGATCAACCAGCCGTCCTTGACCCATTCACCGGTGATAACCGGGCGTTGTTCGGCCTTGTTGTCCCTGCCAACCAGCCAAACCACCTGACCGTTACTCGTCTGCCTCACAGCTTCCTTGGGCACCACAACAGCGTTCGGCCGGGTCGCACCAATCAGGTTCGCGGTCACGAACATTCCAGGCCGGAGTAGGCCGTCCGGATTGGCGACCACCGCGCGGACCGTGAACGTCCCCGTTGTTTGGTCGAACGACTGGTCGGCGAAATCGAGGGTACCGCTGTGCGGGTAGATTTCGCCGCTGGAAAGCACTATTTGCAACTCGTATTTATGTTCCGCGGGAACCACCAGCTGGCCCTTCGACTGCAACGCGAGACTGCGTTCGAGCTCGTTCTGCGAAACGCTGAAGTTGACCCAGATCGGATCGATTTGCGCGACATAGGTCAGGTCCGCCGAATCACTGAATGCATTCAGATAGGCGCCTTCGCGTTGCTTGGACTGGCCGGTCACGCCCGAGGCCGGCGCCCGGATCGTCGTATAACTCAGATCGAGTTGCGCCTGCGTGACGCTTGCGGTGGCAGCGTAGACCGCCGCCTCGGCCGCTTGCTGCTCGCCGGTGGCCTGATCGAGGTCGCTTTGGCTCAGTGCGTCGGCTTCGGCCAGCGGCTTGGTGCGCTTCAGGTTTGCGTTGGCGGTCCAAAGACGCGCTTTCGACGCCTCAAGTTCTCCCTTTGCCGCATTGAGCCTCGCCTCGAAGGGCTTGCGATCCATCAGGAACATCACGTCGCCTTCCTTGACCGGCGTACCCTCCACGTAAACGATTTCCTCCAGAAAACCGGATACCCGCGCAACGACCTCGACTTCCCTGGAGCTCTCTGTTTGCGCGACCCGGGAAATCACCAGCGGTACCGAGCGGCTGCCAATCTCGACGACCTCGACGACGGGTGTCGGCGGCGGCGGCGCTTCGGTCTCACTACAGGCGGTCAGCGCGCCGAGGACTAAGATCGTAACCAGCGCACGGCCAGACGATGCGCGATCCATGCCGAATTTCTCGCAAAGCATAAACAAATCCATATTTACTGCCGACTGGTCCGGGGCAATATAGCGCAGCCGCCGCATTATGTGTGGCAAATCAGATCTGCTATTGCCGAAATCTGGGGCGGACGGCGTGGCGGGAATGAAATCTGCCACCAAGATGGCATCGCCCGCAGCAGCGCTTTCAGCGCCACCTAACCGATCTGTTATTTGATAACAGGAAAGTGAAAATTTGCACCCTCGCGAACACCATCGGGCCAGCGCGAGGTTACCGTCTTCAGCCGGGTGTAGAATCTGACGCCCTCGGTCCCGTGCACTGCCGTGTCGCCGAACAACGAATGCTTCCAGCCGCCGAAGCTGTGAAAGGCGAGCGGTACCGGAATCGGGACATTGACCCCAACCATGCCCACCTGGATGCGGCTGACAAATTCACGCGCCGCATCACCGTCGCGGGTAAATACCGCCGTTCCGTTGGCAAACTCGTGTCCATTGACGATGTCCACCGCCTCGTCGAAGTTTGCGGCACGCACCGTCGTCAGCACCGGGCCAAAAATCTCCTCACGGTAAATTCTCATCGACGGACTGGCATGGTCGAACAGGGTTGGTCCGAGAAAAAACCCGTTGCGGTTCCCCGCCACCTCGAGTCCACGACCGTCGACGACCAGACGTGCGCCTTCTTCGAGGCCGCTTGCAATGTATGCGGCGACGCGCGCCCGGTGCTCGGCCGACACCAATGGTCCCATGTCCGATGCCGGATCGTTACCGGCTCCCACCCTCAGCGCATCGATCCTGGGCAGCAATTCGTCCATCAGTCTGTCAGCGGCGTCGCCGACCGGTACCGCCACCGAGATCGCCATGCAGCGCTCTCCCGCCGAACCGTACGCCGCGCCGATCAACGCGTCGGCGGCCTGTTCCATATCGGCATCCGGCAAAATCACCATGTGATTCTTGGCCCCACCCAGCGCCTGGACCCGCTTGCCGTTCCTCGCACAGGTTTCGTAGATGTGCCGCGCGATCGGCGTAGAACCGACAAAACTCACCGCGCTGACCCGCGGGTCATCAAGCAGCGCATCGACGGCCTGCTTGTCCCCGTTTACGACATTGAGCACACCATCGGGCAGGCCCGCTGCAGTCGCAAGCTCGGCGAGACGCAACGGGCAGGACGGATCTTTTTCGGAGGGTTTCAAAACAAACGTATTGCCGCATGCAATCGCCAGCGGGAACATCCACATCGGCACCATTGCGGGAAAATTGAACGGCGTGATCCCGACACAGACCCCGACCGGCTGGCGCAGCGAATAACTGTCGATACCCGGCCCGATCTGCTCGCTGAAATCGCCTTTCAGCAGTTGCGGTATACCGCAGGCGAATTCGACCACCTCGAGCCCGCGCTGAACCGAGCCACGCGCATCGGTAATCACTTTGCCATGTTCGGACGTAACCAGCGCCGCCAGTTCATCCAGATGCTCGTCGAGCAATTGTTTGAACCGAAACATGATCCGCGCACGCTTGACGACGGGAGTTGCGGACCATTCCGCAAATGCCGCGGCGGCCGCGGCGACCGCCTCAGCAACGTCTGCGTCGCCGGCGAGGGCAACCTGTAC
>PKUM01000332.1 GCA_002868855.1 Chromatiales bacterium
ACTGTGGTTATTCGTGAGGTGAGCGGTTGGCCCCGGCACACAGCACGGCCAACCGCGGCCGCGGTGCCGACGTTCAGGCAGACCAGTCCGATGTCCTGCGGCAGGCCGCCGCGCGGCACCTGGCGTCCGGTAAGCGCTTCGATCAGTTGTCGCTCGCCTCCGGCCGGGTAGAGACTGAAAATGCGTTCCAGCCGGAGCCGCTCGTCGCCTGCGTCGCGAATCGCTGTCTCCATCGCCGCGATAGCCTCGGGTTTGTCGCGCTCGATTGCGACGAGACAGTCTTTGCTGCCAAGCGCTCGCAACAGAATCCGGGCGCCGGTGATAATACTGTCGGCGCGTTCGCGCATCAGGCCATCGTCACAACTGATGTAGGGTTCGCATTCGGCGCCGTTCAGGATCAGCGTTACGTTGGCCGCTGCGCGCCCGATCTTGGCACCGGTTGCGAATACCGCGCCACCGAGTCCAACGATGCCACTTTGCGCAATGCGCTCCGTGAGAGACTCCGGTGCGGCGTTTTCCCAGTCAGTGATGGCGCCAAATTCGCGGCACGCGCGATCTTCCCCGTCGCTCTCAATGACCAGCATGTGGGCGCTCGACATTTGTGCAGTCGGCGCCGGCAGATCCTGAAAATCAGCCACAATCCCGGATGTGGGGGAGTGTATCGCGGTCCCGGGCCGGCCTTCCTGGGCCGCGACAATCTGGCCGCCCAATATCCGGTCGCCGACGGCGACGCAGGGCAGCGCGGCTGGGCCGTGATGCTGCTCGAGCCAAAGATAGTAGCGCTCGGACAATGGCAGCGAGGCAATGGGCTTGCCAGTGGCGAGCTTGCGATGTCCATCGAGTTTGAGCCCGCCGTGGAACCGCCCGGGAGTCACTGCAATGCGTGTCGAATTCATTGCCAGCGCCGCCTCATATCGTCGAAGTGGCCACGTCGGGGCGTGTCCATTGCGGCTTGCTATTCGCATCGGCGACTGGTGTCAGGTCGATACAGTCGACAGGGCAGGGCGGCAGGCACAGTTTACAGCCGGTACATTCGGTCGCTATGACTGTGTGCATCTGGCGTGGCGCACCGATGATTGCATCTACCGGACATGCCTGTATGCATAGCGTGCATCCGATACAACGCGGTTCGTCCACAACGGCGACGATCGTGTTTTCCTCGGGGTCGACATCGTGCGCCATGGGCTTGACCTCTCGTCCAAGGAGATCGGCAAGCGCCCTGATTGCGGCATCGCCACCGGGCGCGCAGAGGTTAATGTCGGCCTCCCCAGCGGCAATCGCCTTTGCGTAGGGACGACAGCCCGGATAACCGCATTGAGCGCATTGGGTTTGTGGAAGCAGGGCATCGATCTCTTCCTCCACCTTGTCGCCTTCGACCTGGATGCTGCGTGCGGCGATTCCGAGTACCAGACCGAGTGCAGCCGCGAGTATGCCGAGCGCCACGATAGCCGTTATTCCCTCCATCTCAATACCGGCTCAGTCGAGTCCCGCGAAGCCCATAAACGCCAGCGACATCAGTCCGGCTGTCACCAGCGCTATGGCGGCACCCTGAAATGGCGCGGGGACGTCGGCGCGATCAAGTCTTTCGCGTAGTCCGGCAAACAGCAGCAAGACGAGCGAAAAACCCAGTGCGGCGCCGAATCCGTAAGCAAGCGATTGCATGAGATTGTGGCTCATCTGCAGATTTAGCAATGCAACGCCCAGCACTGCGCAATTCGTCGTAATCAGTGGAAGGTAAATGCCCAGTACCTTATGCAGGAGCGGGCTCGCACGCTCGACCGCCATTTCGGTAAATTGCACCACCGCGGCAATTACCAGTATGAAGCTCAAAGTCCGCAGATATTCCAGCTGCAACGGCTGCAACAGATACAGTTCGACCAGGTAACTCAGTCCGGCTGCGAGAGTCAGGACAAACGTCGTTGCGGCGGCCATGCCGATCGCGCTCTCGGTCTGCCGCGATACACCCATGAACGGACACAGCCCGAGGAACTTGGTCAGTACGAAATTGTTGACCAGTACCGCGCTGAGGATGATGAGCGCCAGATCAGTCACAGCAGGCTGACTACTTGACGCGCATGCCCGGTGTCGCACCATCGTCCGGCGACAGGATAAACAGGTCTTCGCCGCCCGGGCCGGCTGCGAGGACCATTCCCTCCGAGACGCCAAACCGCATCTTGCGCGGTGCGAGATTGGCGACCACGACGGTCAGCCGGCCCACCAGCTGGTCCGGGAGATACGCGGACTTGATGCCGGCGAAAATTTGCCGCGTCGATTCGCCGATATCAACCTCCAGGCGCAACAACTTTTCAGCGCCTTCGACAGTTTCGGCAGCGACGATCCGCGCGATGCGAAGATCGATGGCGGCAAATTGGTCGATGGAAATAGTCGGGCCCGCATCTTCACTTGCTGCGGCGGCCTCCTGCGCCTGGCCGGGGCCGGGTTCGCGTGCGGCCGCGAGCATTTTGTCCACGGCCTTCTGTTCGACCCGGACACCTAGCGGTTTGTACAGACTGATCGAATGCCCGAGTAGCGGTCTGGCAGCGTCGGCCCAACTCCATGGTCCGCACTGCAGGAATTCCTCGGCCAGGGCGGCGCGGCCAGGGAGCACGGGCTTCAGGTAAATCATC
>PKUM01000118.1 GCA_002868855.1 Chromatiales bacterium
CGGCGAATCGCCAACGACCTCATCGAACTTGTCGGTCAGCGATTCGAATTTGAGCTTGGCGAATTCCTTCGAGATGGCATGCAGCGCGTTACGCAGGCCGCGGGTCTGCAGTATTCCGGCGACCAGGTAACCCGAGCGCACCTGCGACTCACCGAACATCAGGGTTGCCAGCACCCAACCGCGTTCAACCGCCTCTTCCACATGCGCCGACAGGTCGGAGATCGTTGTTGACCCACGTGGCAATCGCTCGAGCGCTTCGGTGATGTCGGCCGCAAGACGCGACGGCTCGAGGTTGAACTGCCTGACGATGCGATGCAGGTCCGAGTCCTGCAGCTGCAATATCTGGTGCAGCCAGTGGACCAGTTCCACATTCGGGTTGCCTCGCATCTTGCAGAATACGGTCGCCGCCTCGATGGACTTGTAGCCCACCTGGTTGAGCTTGCCAAACAATGCAGCACGACTTATCTCGGCCATTATTGCGCTCCCTCGATTTCCTGTTTTGGTTTGCGTCGAATCCGCTGAGCCGGCCTGTGCGCCTGGCCCACGATTTCGTCGTTTGCAGTACTTATCCCGGTGCGAAGTTATTCTGGTTTTGGCCCCACCCGTAAGCCTCGGGTTTTATCAGGACGTCGTCCGCATCGGTGCCAGCCGTTCTGTTCCCCAGCCAGCTCGTCCAGCCCAGCTGACCTTGCTGGCCGAGAACCACGCTCGGTACCTCTTCCTTCAGGACCACGATCCGAAGGTCCCAGTCTAGCTCATCCCCGATGTAATTCCGCACCAGCGCCGCCAGCCGCCCGAGGCTCGAACCGCTCGGCAGCAGCCGCTGCAGTTGCTCGGCGCTACACGGTCCGCATACGAGCCGGAACTTGTGCTGACAATCCAACACGCTCGCGCCCAGCGTCGCCGACTGACCCAATGTGCTGTTCAGCCGGTCCTCTCCGAGGCGCAACCGGCTCTCTTCGGGAATTTGCATCCATGCAGCGACAAACTCTTCGACCCGCGTGCGGACCGCAAGATATTCTTCGACAACCGCGCGTAGTCCGGCCGCGGGCTTGGTCTGCAGTGCCAGACGCCCCGCGAGATACAACTTGGTGTGATCGGGTACCGCATCGCGTTGCCGACTCGCCGGCAACCCGAGACCGAACATTGCGCCGACATATTTTTCGAAACGATCGTCTTCAGGACGATCAAAGCTGACGGTCGGCCGGCCATCGGCCCATGCCCGGTAGAAGAACGACAACATCCGATGATGAAAGATATCGCCGAAACGGCTAAACGTGGGGTCGCGCGATTGCAGCTTGCGGTCATGCGCATACTCGGTCAGATGCAATGGCAACGGACCATTAGGGCCGAACAGACCGAAGAAAAACTGATCCAGCTGAGCCGGCTTGCCGCCACCGCCGGCGCGAAAGGCGGCCAGCGTGCGCGGTGCAAAAGCCATCGACGGCTCTTGCCGCAACCGTATCCTGTCCTCCGCGGCTCGCGCGGAACGCCCCAGGCGCGGCCGGTCCGCATTCAGCGCCTCGAGCAGCCGCAATGTCTGAAAAAAATCGTAGCGCGAAGGATCGCGCTCGATTGCGGCCAGCTCGTTCAGAGCGTCTGCCGAAGCCCGACTCTTGCCGGCCATCGCATCACCTCTCCGCGTTCTTCGCTGCTGACCACGGTTTCCGTAAACGAATTGACGGAGACCTGTTTGGTAAAGAATTCGTCCAGTACCGCGCCTAGCAAGAACAGACTCATACCCTCGAATCCGGTCTCGTCGCAGCCGACGGTGATTTCAATTCCGCGGCCGAACGTAATCGGGCCGGGGATCGGCATGCGCCTGACCACCGCGGTGCTTGCGACCGATTTGATACTCTCGAGCTGACGCGCTACCCCCGGATCGTTGGCATTGGCATACAGCGACAGCAACTGGCGCAACGTCGTTGCACCCTGAGCATCACCGTCATCGACAATCGACAGGTAGTTCAGAGACAGGTGGCTGAGCAGCCGCCACGCGGTGTCGCCGGAAGCCGTCGATGGCCGCGGCCGGGTCGGACCGGCGATACAGCGAATAGAATCGACTGGCGCGCCGGTTTCGAGCGAAAAATCGGTATCGCTTTTGCCCAAAGTAAGCTGCAGCGGCAGATCCCGGTTGGTACACATCGTCCGTACTTCGAGTTGACGCAAACCCGGCGAGAACGGCGCCTCCCGGCCATCGACAATCGCGACGTAAACCTCGCTGCCGATATAGCTCGAACGCGCGCCCTTGCGCCGTTGTCTCGCCGACAGCATGCGCGGTTCGCGATTAACCGTGAAATAGGCCGACTGGTCCTGGAGGTCGAACGGGTCACGCGCCGAGTAAAACGGCTGGAACCGGCGCTCCACTTCGTTGCCCGTGGAGTAACCGCTTACCGACAGCACCGAATGGACTTCGAAATCCATTGGCCGGGTGCGGTCCGCCAGCACGTGATACTCGCTCTTGCCGCGTTCGACATGGATGCGATCGGCGCGGCGCGGAAACAAATTGATGACCGGGGCGCAGAAAAGCGCGACATGACTGGCGTCGAATGCGCTTTCCATCCACGTCACGCTTCGATCCAGTAAAACGACGATTTCGAGCTCGGTGCTGCCGCAACGGGCC
>PKUM01000198.1 GCA_002868855.1 Chromatiales bacterium
GGCCACGAACATACTGGGCGAGTCATCGACCCAGACTGTGATCGCCGGCTTGTTCGTCAGATACAGCGGACCGGCCATTGCCATACAGGCGCAGACGACCACCGAAACACGCCTCCGCCAGGCGGGATCTGCCGCGGCGAGCCGTATGCCTTGGGACATGTCCGTCGCTGACGTCTGCCACAGAAACAGCGCGGCCACCGGCTGATCGATGCCGCGGTCGTGGAGACGATGCAGCCACCATAGCGCCGGCGCCACGGCGAGCAACGCCAGCAACTCGGGCTGTCGCAGTTCAAACATGCCGCCCCGCGGACGGAAGGAGGTGGTCGAGCAATGCATCGCGCCAGTGCGTTGCGGCGTTCACCCGCGTGTAGGGGATGGCGCGCGCAAGGCAATGCCCGCGCAGCGTTTCTGCAATGTTGCGCTGTGCTGCACGGGCCGCGCCGGAAAGCGCCTCAGACGAAGCAACGCTGAGCGTCCGCCGGGTTTCGACGTCGACGAGGCGAAGACTCAGCGACGACGGTAGTGTCGTATCCAGTGGGTCTTCGAGATGCAGGACCTGAACATGTGCACACTGGGCTGCGAGCAGCGCGATGTCGGCCTGCATACCTTCCGCGGAAAGACCGTCGGTAATCACGATCGTTGCGTCACCGCGTCGCGCAAGCGGGGCGCAGGCGCCGGGTTTGGAGGCGTTGCCACGCGGCTGCCGCGACAGATCCCGGAGCACCATCAACAATCGCGTGTAATGGCCAGCGCCCCGACCCGGCCTGCACACTGCATCGAGGGCCTCGCTGAAACCGGCGAGGGCGACGCGATCCCCCAGGTAGAGCAGCAGATAACTGATCGCCGCGGCAAGTTGCAGGCCGAGCGTCCACTTCTGTTGTCCGGCGCTTTGCATCGATGCGCTGCAGTCGAGACAGATGAGCCAGTCGGTGGACGCTTCATGAACGAAGCGGCGGACCATCGGCGTGTCGCGCCTCGCGGTCTGGCGCCAGTCGACATGTCGGACTTCGTCACCGGCAACATACGGGCGGTGATCGAAGAACTCGAGTCCGCGGCCAGGCTGGCGCCGATGCGGGCGCCCGCCGCCCATTGTCGAACTGCGGCCGGCAAGCCACTTGCCTGCGACGCCTGCCAGGCGTTTCAGCTCGGTTTGATCGAGTGCCGCGAGCGGCTCGGTCAGCGCGAGTTCAGCCATGATCCGATAATGTCCCGGAGCACCCGATCGGGACCGAGCCCATCGAGTTCGCTCTCGACTTTCAGAAGCACTCTGTGGCGCAGGGCGGGCAACGCAACCCGATTCAAATCCTCGATCGCGACGTGCGCCCGGCCTTCGAGCAGAGCGTTGATCCGGGCGGCCCTGACGATCGCCTGCAGGCCGCGCGGGCTCGCCCCGTAACGCAAATGCCGGGATGCTGGCGAGTGATCGTCATGTGCAGGTTGGGTTGCGAGTATCAGATCGACGGCGGCGCGTTTGACCGGCCCGGCGACGATGACTTTTGTCCCCCAGCTCCTCAGCCCTTCGAGTTCCGATGCCGACAGGATCGCGCTGAGATTGTCGGCCGGCTCACTGTCGAGCGCTTCTTCGAGAATCGACTCCAGCGCATCCGCGTCCGGGTACGGCACATGGACCTTGAACATGAACCGGTCGAGCTGAGCTTCAGGCAGCGGGTAGGTGCCTTCGAGTTCGATCGGGTTCTGAGTGGCCAGCACCCAGAATGGTGAGGGCAGGACATGGCGGCGGCCACCGGCAGTGACCTGGCCTTCCTGCATTGCCTCGAGCAGCGCCGCTTGCGTCCGCGGCGTCGCACGGTTGATCTCGTCGACGAGTACAAGCGACGCGAAAATCGGACCGGGCAGAAACTCCATTTGTACCTGACCGCCAGCGGTTCGCTGCAGCACCTCGCTGCCAGTGATATCCGATGGCATCAGATCCGGCGTGCACTGTACTCGCCCTAGCGATACGCCGAGAGCGTTCGCGAGGCCCTTGGCGAGATGAGTTTTGCCGAGGCCGGGCAGTCCCTCCAGCAGTACATGTCCGCCGGCGACGATGGCCGTCAGGAGTTCGCGCACAAGCGTCCGCTGTCCCAGCAGAACGCTCTCCAGCGCCTCCTGCAATCGCAGCAGCCGATCGCGGGCGATGTCAGGCGAAGATTCATCGCGAACTACTTCAGTCATGGCTTTGCTTCCTGGTAACGGCGGTAGCGTTCGTAGTAGCCGCGCTCGGCCGGTGTCAGTTCGAAATCGGTTGCGCCGGTAGCCAACGCAGCAGCGGGCATCGCACCGCCGGCGCTGGCCGGGGCAAGGACGCTGCCCACTGCAAACCCGGTGGAATCGCTTCCCGTCGTGTTCGCGACCGTCGCTCCGCTCCGCTCTATTTCCGTCTCGATGATATCCAGTTTGACGTCCTCGCGGAGCGGAGCGCCGCCCGTGTCGGCGCCTGCAGCAAAACCCGCACGCGAGCCGTTGCCGCTTACAGCGGCCGTCTGCGTGGACCTGGAGTCGGAGCGATCTCCAGTCCGCCTTATCTCTGCCAATTGCTCTCCGGTTGCGGCAGCGTTGCGATGCTGCCCGCCCCCGACCGGCTCACGCCTGTGTTCCAGCTCGGACCTATTGGCCCGGGTGTCGGGGTTTGCAGTAACGGGCTGCGGCGAACGCAGTGATTCGCGCAATGCACCGACTTGCTCCGAAACTTGCGAATCCAGGCCGGCAGCGGGCGGATTTTCCGATTCGGACATTGCACCGCCCGGGTGCAGCGCGAGCAACGCACTGCCGGCAACAATGAACGCAAGGGGTAACAGGTACGCGCGTGCCGCGGGGAGGCGCACGACATCCGGAATCGCGGTCTCCCAGCTCGGGAGCGCCGTCCGCGCAAGCTGCATCGTGTGCAGACCGGCGGCCGGGTCGTGGTGGCCCGGATGTTGTTCGATTTCCACCGCGCTGACCAGCAACGATCCGGCGTCAAGTGCGTTGTCCGCGGCAACCGTGATTTCGCGGCGCTGTGAGCGGTCGAGGATGCTCGCTACGAGCGTCCAGGCAAACGCGAGCAACGCTGCCGCGATCGGAATCTGCGCGGGTATTACCGGCCACACCAGGCCAAGACAAGCCGCGGCCACCAGTGCAATCGCGCCGCGCCGTGACGCCGTCAGCACCGCGGCCAGAACGGTTCGCATCGTCAGGCGGCGGCGGTAGGCGCTGACCAGGCCCAAGAATGGCGAAGACGTGTCGACCGTCATTTGATCCACCCGATCCAGTGACTCCGAAACAGGATGACCGAAACCGCCGCGAGACCGAATGCCAGGGGTGTCAATGCAGACGAAAGCCGCGGCGGCAGCCATTTCTCGAGCAATCCTCGCAGGATCGTGCACAGCACGGCAGCCCCGATCAGCATGATCTCCGCGGTAATCACGGCGCTCGCGTCGAGCGTACCGGCAAGCCAGAAAATCGCGGCGAAAGGCAGACCCGCGAGCACCGGAAAGACGACCGCAACAGTAATCCCTGTCGGGCTCTGCTGAGCCGTGCCGGCGGCCAACAAAGGGATAACGAAAGCCTGTGCTGTAATCAGCGCGCGGAGTGCAATATCTGCGCTCGCCGTCAGGTCAGCTCCTTGAAAAATCGCCAGCCGCGCAGTCAGAAGAAACCAGATGGCGACCGGGAGAAGCGCCGCGAGACTCCAGAGAAAGGTGCCGCTGTTCGCGGGTACCCTGTTCATCCGGATTCGTCCTCGTCGGTTGACGGTGCCACCATCAACCAGCCGACGCCCGAAGTCCGGTCCGAGCCGATTCTTTCGATCTGTTCCAGCGGCAACAATATCGCGCCGCGCTCGCCGGCGCGGGCCCTCAGCAAACTGCCGACCCGGTGGTCGGGGGGTAATGGTGAATCCGTATCGATCTGCACCGTCTGTCCGGGCTGCATCGCAGGCAGCGGGAAAATGTCGCCTGCGAGACTCAGCATGCCCTCGGGTGTCGGCCGGTTCCCACCGTGGATCACGGCCGGCTGCCCGCCGCCCTGCGCAAGCGCGAGCGCCGGGTTGACGGGGAACGTACCTTCCAGCAGGAAAAGCGACCTTGACATCAGGGACACCGGAATTTCCACGCGGTGCGCATTTGGCCGGTCCGGTTCGATCGAAAAGGTTGCAGCCTTGTGCGGGGCGACCGCATACGGTTGCCCGCCGCCGATCGGCCAAGTCAGGCGGCGCACACCTCTGCCGCTGCCGGTGACGCGAATCAATCCCCGGTATCGGGCGAACTGCGTTCCCTGGCTGGTTTCCGACCAGACGATCAGCTCTTCGCGCAACCCCGGCGTCCAGACCAGCAACGCAACGACCGTCGCAACAATCGGTATGGCGGCTATTGCAACGCGACCGCGGCCGGATGCTGCCAGCAACGCGATCACGATGACATAGGCCAGCACGAAGATCGTGACGCGCCACCAGATCTGCATGCGTTCGGATTCCGGCTGCATCGTTGCGAGCTGCGACGCCGGAGGCAACGTATTGCTTTTGACTGTGAGCAATCGGTCCGCGGCCGCACCGGCCTCGGTCGCGTGAGCTGCGGCCAGATAAAGACCGTTGCATCCGGCCTGAGCGCGCAAAAGCCGCAAGGTTGCCGCCGGTATATCGATCGTCAGCAAACGGCCACAGTTGCCAAGAAAGGCGAGAAGCGTCGAGATCTGTGACTCGGAAAGTCGCTCGAATCCGGATCGCGCAAGCACCAGCGCGTCGAGTGTCGAGTAGATGCCCACGTCGTCGGGCAGCAGCGCGGGGTCGACAGCAACGACCTCATGTTGTCGCGATTCGGGTAGAGGCACTTCGCCCATCGACACATACGCGACGATTGGCCGGCTGGCAACGCGCAGCGGAATCTGCTCGCGGTAGTCCGGATTTTCCGGTTCGTCGATGCGGATAAAGAGCAATCGCTCGGCGGCAGGAACGACCGCCAGCCATTGCCGGTGCAGTGTACCGGGCTCGAGACGCGCAGGGCTGGTGTATCGTTGCCCGCCGCTCGCTACCGTGATCAGCGCCTCGCCACCAGACTGTGCCTGTATTTCCAGAAACACTCCGGTGGCGCGTCCGGGGTGGAAGAAACCGGCCCATGCCGGCTGCGCCGAGACCGCAGCCGTTGCGTCGGTAGACGCGGCGGTCAGCGTGACCGCCGCGACGAACAAACGCAACGCATGATTCGGCAACCGCAAAAAGACACCTCAGTCCCGCAACGCCGCGTTCAGCGCAATTACGCTCCAGGCGGTAACGAGATCCTTGTTGCCTTCCCACCACCGCGGCGAGTCCGGGTTGTACCAGGAACCGTCCTTTTGTTGCAGGCTGATCAGTTTCCGCGCGAGATCCTCGCGCCAGTTGTGCGCCACACCATTGGTGTCGACGATCTCGGTCTCACCATAGACGTACATGCATTTGGCGAACACGTTGTAATAGTAAAAAAGCCCTTGCTTGCCCGCGCCCGGATTCTCCTCGAGCGTGTAGTTTGCCCGTATCCAGTCGTATGCCGCTTTGACCCGCGGGTCGGACTTGTCGGCGCCGGCGAACAACAGGCTCAGCAGCCCTGCCGAGGTCATGCCGCCGTAAGACTCTAGTCCCTCGTGCGGGCTGTAACCCGGCATGTAGACGAACCCACCGTCATTGCCCGCCCATTCCTGGTCGTTCGTCTCGCTGTAGTTCTGGGCGCGGCTGACAAATGTCAGCGCCTTGTCCCAGACCGGGTCATCCTCGTCGGCGGCGGTCGCCTTCAGCGCCTCGAGCGCCATGTACTGGTTCGACAGGTCGGGCCGCTCATCGCCGCCGTAGCCGATTCCGCCGTAATATTTATGATCGGGTTCGTAGCCGTCCGGCTCGTCGAGCTGGAGACCCGTCAGAAATTTCTGACCGTTTGCGATTGTCGTTGCATAGTCGGGATTCTTCGTCGCCGCCAGCGCGGTCAGCGACACGGCGGTGTTGTAGTTCTTCTTTTGCGCGATCTCGCTGATCGAACCGTCTTCGCGGACGTTGGCCATGATGAAGCCGATCGGACGCGTGATGAATGCGCCGTCACTTTCATTGTAGCCACGGTGACTTTCGATAAATGCCCGAAGCGCGAGTGCTGTCACGCCCACGGATTCGGACCAGGAGCCGTCCTCGGACTGATGCGCGCGCAGGTAGCGCAAGCCGGCGTCTACGGCGCGGCCGGCCTTCTCTCGCAGCTCCGGGTCCATCGTGTCCGCGGCTTGAGCGCTTCCGCAGACAAAAAGTGCTACCGACAGCGCGGTCAGGTGTTTCGCGAGTTTCATGTATTCTTCCTCCATCCGTCTGGCGCGGTTCGCCCGACGTCTCTTCGATTTGAAACTGTCAGATAAATAACAGAAAACAACATAATTGCGAGGCACGAGATCACAAATATCGCGGGCGGCCAGAATTCGTAGCGCAGGCTGCCGAAAGCGGTGCGCTGATAGAACCAGGTAGCCAGCAGGTAATCGTAGTCCGCGGCGGTCGCGAGAAAGGAGACCGGATTCAGGTTGACGATCAGCGTGGCGATCCACGGCTCTGCAGCAGCGAGTTCGGCCGCCGGTCCGAGCCAAAGACAGCTGGTCGCGCTGACTGCGAGCAACAGCAACAGCCGGGTGCGGGTATCCTGCCAGCCGCGCCTGTCCGCCAGCGTAATGATCATTGATGCCGCGCCGATCATCAGTACCGCCGCCGTACCCGGTGCGGCGAAGCGCGAGACCGGAAAACCGGAAAACGCCGCGGTCAGTATCCCGACGACGAGCGGAACGAGGACGGACCAGGCGGTCATCGTGGTGATCTGCATGCCGGCGCTGCGAGCGACGACCGGACAGAACCAGACTGCGGCAAAGAGCGCGACAGCCGCGACGAGGATGCCCTGCGCAGCCACCGGCACGTCGAATACGCGCAGCGCGAGGCAGGCGGTGAATACCCCGAACACGGCGGCGGCTACGGTTCCCTGCAACAGGGCCGTGGCTGGGGCCAGGCCTGTTCGCCGGCTTGTCGGTGTCATTCCGCCAACTCCCTGGTGGAGATTGTTATTTTTCTGGCTACCAGCACGACACGGCAGACGCATCCTCTCAGACGCGTCTGCCGTTCGCTCGTCACACGGCAGCACGCTGCCGACTTTTCCGGCACCCATGGTCACAGGGGCGATGTGGCCAAGGTGCCTGACGCACCAGAGTTAAAGTGGGGGCCCCGGTACGCCTCGAAATCCCTGAGGATTCCCTTCCAAGGGCGAAGCAATGATCGTGCCAATGCGACCACCCGGTTTTGATTCGGCAGAGAGCGAGGGAAAACAATGCGTTACGGAATCCACGGAAGGACGCTGGACGGCTGCTCGGGCCCGCGATGTGCGGATATGCGTCAACAGGACTATGCGAATGTACAGATTCTGTTCATTCCCCTGATGTGCGGATCTTGCTCCGCAGCGTCGTCCGGCTCAGTCCGAGAAATTTCGACGCGGCCACCTGGTTGCCACCGGTTCTCGCGAGTGCGGCGGCGACAACTTCTTCCTCAACGCACCGGAGGATTTCCTGGTAGGAGGCGTTGTCATCGGGGCTGGGGTCATCGCCGATAAAGGATGCGAAAGCGCGATCTGCCCAGGCCCTGACCATCGATCGAAGTTCGTCGCTGGTTGCGACACCCGGGACAGAATCGCTGTCGGCAAATTCGGTATCGATGTCGTGGACCGAAATTGCGGCGCCACGCGCCACCAATGCGGCACGTTTGATCGTATGCTCGAGTTCGCGGACATTTCCGGGCCAGGCGTATGCCTCGAGTCGCTCTAACGCTTCCCGGTCAATCCCGGAAATACTCTTTCCGACCTCTTCGTTGGCCACCCGCAGGAAGTGGCCGGCGAGAATCGCCACGTCCGTCTTCCTCTCCCGCAAGGGCGGAATCGTCAGCGTCGCCAGGTTGAGCCGGTGGTAGAGATCCTCGCGGAACCGGCCGGCCCGCGTCTCGTCTTCGAGATCGCGGTTACTCGCCGCGATCAGCCGCGCACGGAACGGGTGAGTTGCGCCGCTGCCAACACGCTCGAAATTGCGTTCCTGCAACACTCGCAGCAACTTGCTTTGCAGGTGCAACGGCAGTTCCGAGACCTCGTCGAGGAACAACGTGCCATTGCCCGCAGCCTCGAACCGGCCGACGCGCATGTCATGCGCGCTGGTGAAAGCCCCTTTCTCGTGGCCGAACAGTTCGGTCTCGATCAGACCATCCGGGATCGCTGCGCAATTGACTGCGATGAAGGGCTGATCGGCGCGCTGGCTGTTGTCGTGGATACCGTGCGCGACCAGTTCCTTGCCAACACCGCTTTCACCGGTTATCAAAACGGACAGATCATTCGCGCAAAGGAGGCCCATCATTTTGAAGACTTCCTGCATCGCCGGGCTCTGGCCGACCAATCGTGGCAGCCCGTCGCCATCGGGCAATTCGATAATCGTGCTGGCGACTGCGTCGGGCTGGCTCAGATGCAGCGCCCGGCGGAGTAACTCGCGTGCACGGGACAATTCGACAGGTTTGCCGATGTAGTCGAACGCCTGCAGTCGCATCGCCTCGAGCGCGGTGTCGAGCGTGCCGTGAGCAGTCATGACGATGACCGGCAATTCCGGATGCAGCTTCTTGATTTCACGTAACGCCTCGAGATTTTCGTTGCCGGGCATGCGGACGTCGAGAAACATAGCGTCCGGGCTTTGCTCCGAGACCAGCGTTATGGCCTCGGCACCGGTCGAAGCGGTCAGCGCGGTATGCCCCTCGTGGGCCAGGAAAGCGCTGAACGCATCACAGATCGATTGCTCGTCATCGGCGACCAGGATCTTTGCCATCGTCATCTACTCCGTTTCAATGGCGTCGTCGCATGGAAACTCGAGACAAAATTTTGCGCCGCCCAGCAACTCGCTGTCCATCACGAGCAGTCGTCCCCGGTGCGCCTCGGCAATTTGCCTCGCAACAACCAGCCCAAGCCCGAGGCCGAATTTCTTGTTGCTTGTCGGGTTTTCCAAAATCTCGCGCCTCTTGTCGACGGCGACGCCACGGCCGTTGTCCTCGACGCAAATCGTTGCCGCGTTACCGTCGCAATGGGTGCCGACCCGCACTTCACCGCCCTGCGCCAGTTCGTCCGCCGCATTGACCAGGAGGTTCAGCAACGCCTGTTTCGCCCGGTCGGCGTCGAGCGCAACGCTCAGAGCGCAGCCGGGTTCGAAGCGCAGACGAATATGCTGGTGACGGAGCTGAGGCTCTAACAGCTCGATGACTTCGGCGGCAACGTCATCGAGTACTGCCGGCTTTTTCTGAATCGTCAGATCGTTTCCCGGGGAAAGCGTATTCGCGGTGATCAGTTCCAGCCGAGTCGCTTCGTTCAACACCCGTTGCAGACTCTCGCGGACCGGCGGTTCCACTGATTCCTGGAGCAGCTGCAACTGCATCTTGATGGCCGTGAGCGGGTTTCGGATTTCGTGCGCGACGCGCGCTGCCATCTCGCCAAGCGTTTTATAGCGGTTTTGCCGCATCATTTCGGCCTCGTAATCGTCAATACGCACGGCCATGCTGGACATAAGGCTACCGAGGCGCTGCAATTCCGCAGGACCATCCAGCTGCTGGTCAATGTTTCGTTCGCCCGAAGAGATGCGTTCGGCGAGATTGCCCAGCTTGCCGATCGGCCGTGAAATCGCGGTGCTGACCCGCTTGCCGACCAGGTAAAACATCAGACCGGCTCCGAGCAGTGTCAGCGCGAACCATAGAGCCGCCTTTCGAACGGATTCGCGGACATCGTCCAACGACGCCGAGGCCACCAGGTGCCTCTGTTCGGGCACCGCAAGGCCGGCAACCGGTTTCGAAACCAGACGACGTCCGGCAATAGTCTCGCCGGAAAACGCCGCCGCCGGGTTCGACCGAATCCGGCTGATCGCGTCGTCCGCAAGCCTCCGCGAGGCGAAATTCTCATCGCTATCCGTGCTCGAAATCGTCTGTCCCGAGGGGCCGAGCAACAGGAAGTCCAGACCCGTCACGAGGCTCGCTCTTCTCAACAATTCTGGCGTCAGCGGCAACGTTCCGCTCGCGAGTACCGAGACCGAATACTCGAGCCGGCGATCCAGCGTATCGATCAATGCGCTGCGCAGAATCAACACAGCCGCAAGCCAGGCGGATGTCATTGCGAGGAACAGCAGCAGCATGAACGGCCGCGAAATCCTCTCCTGCAAGGTCCGTACCCGCGCTGTCACGTCGAAAAATCCTTTCCTGTAAACAAATCCGACACCCTGATCAGCCGGCGGCCACACTAACGCATTCTCAAAGGGAGCATAAGTCTGCGTGAGGTAAATTTGTCGGTTCCGAGACAAGTCGATGTTTTTCCAACATTGTTGCGAAGCCACAATCGTTCTTATGTGAACAGAATCTGGACGCACCGACGACGGTTATGCCAAGAAATTGTACAGCATGCCGACGAATGTTATTTAAATGATTGTTTTATATGAAAAAAATTCGCGATCCGTCAGTTCGTCTTACGCTTTTGGTTTCGGATCCAGTCGGATGAGTTGCCAGAAATAATAATAAAAATAGAGACTTACCTCCAGACACGATGGTCTGGCATGAGCTTTGCATGATTATTTCGTGACCACGCGTCGATATCGGCAGCGCGTGGGGGGCAATTACGAAAGTGCGGGTCTAATCAGAAAAAACAACTGGACTCGACTTGGGTGTACTCCAGAGAACGTTTCGCCGAAACGAGAGACCTGAGGAGCAGGACATGATTAAAAAGTGGGGACCGGGACGTCTTTTACTCCCTCTACTTCTTGCGCTGGGCGTGGGTAGCGCCCAGGCGCAGGTGACAAATTTCAGCAACGACGTCAACGCATCGATCGATCTGGGCCTGGGATGGCTGGACACCGTCGGTGCTTATAATAATCCGTCTTCCGCCGGCAACGCCGCCGGACTGACTTTACTTGCGCTGCTCGAAAAACGCGCAAGCGCCGATCAGGATTCCGCTGCGCAGGGCTATGAGAATGCAAGCCCGGCGGACCAGGCGCGTATGCGCCGTTCCGCCGCCTTCATCATCAGCCGCGCTTTTGGGGCCAGTTTCTACGCCTATCGCGACGGCGGCGATGCAATGGCGTTGGCGGTGTATCTGCTTTCCGGTGGTCCCGATCGCGGTGAGCATCCCGATTTGCCGGCAGGATTGCCGTCGGATGTGATTGGCACGATCAACGCGATATTCGATCGGATCGCGGCCAACCAGAACGAGACGGGCGGCGCGGATGACGGTTACTGGTGCTATTTCAACGCGTTTTGTCCGGATTCGTCGACGACGCAGCTGGTGATGGCCGGTTTGGCCGCGATTCGTTCCGTTTACTCGGACGCGACCTATTCGGACGCCGCGAGACTTGCCCAGCTCAATGCGCTGGCGGATCGCGCCGAAGCCGCGTATATCGCCAATGCGATCACGTCGTCGGATGTCTGCAACGGCATCGCGGCTGACGACGCAGGTCACGGCTACAACCGTGGCAACGCTGCGACGCATCAGCAGACCGCGTCTGGTACCTGGATTCAGCTGGTGGGTGGCTCGAACGTCAATTCCGCCGGCGTGCAGGAGTACCTGACATGGGCGAAGAACCGGTATCGCTACACCAATATCGTCGGCAACGCCTTTAGCGGCCAGAGTTATTACTACTACCTGTGGTCGTCGTCGAAGGCGTATGACTTTATTGAAGGGTCCGGTATCGACCCCAACCCGGGTAATACCAGCGTCGAGGATATCGGCACGCTGGATCCTGCCGCAGCACCGGTCTGCAACGTGCGCGAGGTTCATCGCGATCCGGCCACCGTGCCGCGGGTTCCGTTGTTCGGTGCAGGGGGGGCAGGCTACTACAATGACCCGAACGAGCAGCCGCGCATCTACTTCGATTACGCCTACTCGCTGCTCGGCTACCAAGCGGCCGACGGCCAGTACGACGCCAATGGCGCGCCCGGGCGCTGGGACCAGTATGCGTCGCAGGCCTACGCGATCCTGGTGCTGTCCCGCTCCACTGGCGGCGGCTGTGTCGATTCCGACGGCGACGGTATCTGCGATGCCGACGACAACTGTCCGACCGAGCCGAATCCGGATCAATCCGACCGCGACCAGGACGGTGTCGGCGATGTTTGCGACAACTGTCCTGACGTCTTCAACCCGGATCAGGAAGACTCCAACGGCAATGGCATCGGTGACGCCTGCGAAGACGACATGCTGATGTGCGACATGGACGGTGACGAGGATGTCGACCGGGCTGACCTGCGCCTTGTAGGTGCCCTGCGCGGCGAGTCGGTGCCGCCGGCCGATCCGGCTGCCGATTTCGATGGCGACGGGACGATCACCGTTAACGACGCCCGCTGGTGTGCACAGCAGTGCACGCGGAAGAACTGTGCCGAGGACGAAGTCCAACAGGTCTTCCAGAAGAGCGGCACCTGACCGGCTAGCAATCGGGCGGCGGGTTCCAGACCGGACCTGCCGCCCGGAATCGAATCCTGAGTCAGGTACAGAAAAACAGAAACAGCTCGAAGGACCTAAGGAGACACACATGAAACGCACGAGCTTTTTGAACAAGACCCTGCTTCTGGCGGCGTCCCTGTGGGGCAGCAGTGCGCTGGCGGTGAACATTTCGCTGGACCCCAGCGATGTCGGACCGATCAGAGCTGGCGACACGATTAACGTCAATATCGTGGCGTCGGACCTCGGCGAAAACGAGGTCATCACCGCATTCGACATGGCGGTTGCCTACGACGACGGACTGTTGACGCTTGACAGCATCGACTATTCGACCGCTTTGGGCGATCCGGCTTGCGACGTGCTGGATTTCGCGCCGCCGTGTGATGACGCACAAGCGTTATTCGATTCGGAGAATATCGAGGGCCCGGGGTTCGCCGACCCGAACCTGTTCTCGTTGCTGACTGACCTGACCGACATTCTTGCACTGCAGGGTGCGGGTTGGGACGGCGTGCTGGCGACACTGATGTTCACGGCGAACGCCGACGCTGATAGCACGAGCTTCGCATTGGACTGGGGCGGCATCAACGATGTGAAGTGCAACAATGCCCGGAATCCTGAGGGTCTGGACTACGTCTGTTTCCCGCAGGACACCCCGGTGCCTGAGCCGGGTACGATGCTGTTGTTGAGCCTCGGTATCCTGGGGCTGGGCGCGACACGCAGAAGGCTGCGGAACCGCTCGTAGGTCTCAAGACGCACAGCGACGGTCGCGAGGCAGGCGGGACTATGGTCATTAACACCATGGTGATCGCAGTAAGTTGCGCAATTCGCTGTGAGTGACTCGTGTGTTGTATGAGTACAGGCGGTGCGGCGGGATGCCGCGCCGCCTGCTTTTTTGCAGCTGGGACGGAGAAAGATGAAGCGTTCGCTCCTGATTCTGGTTCTCATTTGTGCGCTCTGTCGTGCCGGTATCGCGGCGACGCTGGATGGCTATACGCTGACCGGTATCGTCCATGATCCGGAGCGCGTGTCGGTCGCGATCCTCGAGCACGAAAACGGCACGTTTATAGTCGTCCGCGAGGGCGAGACCGTTGAACTCGGCAAGGTCCGCGAGGTTGACCGCCACTCGGTGATTTTTGACCGTTCGGAAGAACTTGTCTCAATGTCGCTGGAATACGGCGTCCAGCGTTTTTCACCCGATGGCGCGAAACGATTGAATGCCGCAGACGTCGCGGCACCAAAGTCGACGCCCGCAGATGACAGAGAGTCCCCCGCAATTACCACCAGCTACAAACCGGGGACACATGCGGTTGCGGTCCGGGGGTCGGCCGAGTCGCTAAGCGCATTGATCCAGAGCGCTGCAGCCGGCACCGGTTTCGCTGGGCTGAGTGGCGGCGCGGACGGCGGCTCCGCGACGGCCGGAGGTTCTTCGGAGTCAACTGCGGGTGACAGTTCGCGAGGGAACGGCAACTCCGGTGGTGCGGCGAATAACAGAGCGCCGCAGGAGTTGGGGATAAAACTGGCGGAGGTTTTTGATCTGCCTCAGACCATGGAAGTGGTCCGCGTCAATGCCGATACGGTCGAGTCGGTTAGCGAATCCTTCAATTACATCCAGTCGCAGATCGAAGTCGGCAATACCGTGACCCTGTTTACTCACGGAATCCCACCCTCGAACCGGATCTACATTCAGCCCGACTCGCCGGGCGGCTAGCGGTCTGACGCTGCTTGCAAGCGAGCATGCAGCGGCATCTTTCACGGCCGCTCGGGTGTTCGATGGCGACTACCGCGGTATTTCGGACTCCTGACCCCGACCGTTGCCGCGGGTTGTTGCGAGCCGGGCCCTGTGCCGCCACCATAACCAAAGACCCGCCGCCGGCAACAGCATTGGAATCACGAGAACCGGCCCGACCAGTCCGCCCGGAATCAGCGCGGCGCCGTTGGCGGCAAGCAGAAAAGCATAAACAAAATTTCCGATCAGGCAGGCGCCGGTAAAACCGGCAAAAGACATGCGCGTAGCACCTGCCGTCAGGGTCAGCGCTTCGGCCAGGATCGGCAGCGAGCGCGAGACCAGGACCGCAAGCAGCGTCGGAGTCTCGGGAAGATGGGCGCGTGCACCGGAGAGTAACGCTCGGCCCACGCCATAGCCAATAACGTGTCCGATACAGAGTCCGCTCCAGGTCCAGAGAAACCCGCTGATAAAACCCAGACGGCCGGCCAGCAACGTGCCGACGATACTCGATGGAACAGGAAGCAGAACATCGGCAACGAGCAGACTGGCGCCGGTTGCGCCGAATGCGAAGGCGTCGTCGTCGGCGCTGGACAACCACTGCTCGCCGGGTAGCTCGCCGATTATGACATATGGCACGATAGGCACTAGCAGCGCGACTATAATGACAAATGTGGTGCGTAACGGGCCGGACATTGGCTTAGCTGGGTTTTCTGTTTTTGTGGTTCACAGCCGGACCGACTATAACACCAGTGTTTGAGAAATGTACGGCATAAAATAACAAGATCGTTTGCAGCAAACCGGGGCGGTGATCATGGAAAGACTCGATGCTTCGACGCGGCTCAAAGTCGACGTAATGTTCGAAGGCATTCGCTACAGCGAAGCGCTCGGCAACGCGGTGGAACATGCGTTGCCCAATTACTACCCGTACAGATTCAAGCCGGACGAGCCCAATCCAACGGGTAAGCCGCAGGTTGCGATTCCGTACCTGATTCGTACGCCGGACGGTACGATGATCAGGGTAAAAGGCAATGGCGAGTCGGATTGGGTCGTCGAGGGCGACAAGGCTGCCGGTTATCGCTTGCGTAATGCGACGGCCGGCGACGATATCGAGATCCGTTTCGAGCCGATGCCCGAATGGATGCGAGGCCAGACCAGCGATGGATTCCCGATGGCACAGGCCGGGGTCAGTCTGCACAGCGACATGATGGTGATCAATGTCGCACCTGGCTGCGAATATTTCCTGCACAAGCACGATGGCGAATCGATGCGTTGCCGGTTCTGTTCATACGGAGCACCGGACGAGCGTACCGCGCACCTCGGCCAGGTAGCAGGGCAGTTGGCGATTCCGGCAATCACGCTCAGCCGAATGCAGGAGACGGTAACCGCGGCGCTTGGCGAAACCCCGATCAGGCACATCTACCTGGTGGGCGGCTCGCTGACCGACTGGCGCGAGGAGGGCGAGCGCTTTCTGCAGCTGGCGCGCGCGGTAAAGGAGATCAATCGCGAAAACGTGCCGGTTACGCTGGGTTCCGGCGCGCTGCCGGACGACCTGCTGCAGCAGTTTCACGATGAGGCGCTGGTCGATAATGTCTGCTTCAATCTCGAGGTCTGGTCGGAGCCACTTTTTGCCAAGGTCTGTCCCGGCAAGAATCGTTACGTCGGCTATGACCGGTGGATCGCCTCGCTGGAGACAGCCGTTTCCCTGTGGGGCCGTGGCCGGGTCTACTCCGCAATGGTCGCCGGCATCGAACTCGAGCCCGAACACGAGATGGATTGGTTGCAGGCCGCGGATCTGTGTATTGCCGGTGCGGAGGATCTTTGCAGCCGTGGGATCATTCCGATTTACTCCCTTTACTGGCCGATCGGCGGCAAGAACCATCCCGACTACATGAGCCGGCTGCGAAGTTTTTTCGAGCGCCTGAACATTGCGTATGCAGGTATTCGCGAGAAAAACGGGCTGGTAATCTCGGACAAGTTCATGTGTCACCGGTGCGCTTACATGCAGCTGGAATGCGACATCGACCGGAACCATGAGGATGCGGCCTGATGAGCAGGCCCGACGCCGAC
>PKUM01000013.1 GCA_002868855.1 Chromatiales bacterium
GGATTCCCCAGAACCGGGTAGCTTGCCCCGGTGTCGTACCCCTAGGCAGACACCGGGGTTTTTTTATTCTGAATCAAGCATTTGCTCAAGGCAGTCACGCGCCTCGTCGGCCCCCGTACCCTTGGTGGCGGAGAAAAGTTGCGCGCTTGCGCGGCCTCCCAGCTCCTTACGCACCCCCAGCAATGCACTCGCGGCCTTGCCCCGGCTCAGCTTGTCCGCCTTGGTCAACAACACGTGAACCGGGCATTGGACCGCGCTCGCCAGCGCCAGCATCTGCTCATCGAAGCGTGTCATCGGGTGCCGGCAGTCCATTATCAGGAACAACCCGCTCAGCGACCCACGCCGGTCGAAATAGCCGCCCATCAGGTCGTGCCACTGACGTTTGACTCTGTCCGGGACCCTGGCATAGCCATAACCGGGCAAATCCACCAGCCGCGCACCTTCGCGCAGGTGAAAAAAGTTGATCATCTGGGTGCGCCCGGGCGTTTTGCTCGTGCGGGCGAGCGCCCGGCGTTGCACCAGCAAGTTCAGCGCCGAGGATTTTCCGGCGTTGGAGCGGCCGGCAAATGCGACCTCGACACCGTCGTCCGCGACGAAATCCGCCGGTCGCGGCGCGCTCTTTATGAAATGAACATCGGGATACAGGGACATCGGGGTCGGATAATAGCCATCGTTTACGGTTACGGCGCAGCGTCCGTGTCGTGTACAATTCGCCTTTCGTGCCGGCGGCCGGGAGACAATACCGCCGCAGCCGGCGCCACTACAAGAGCGTCATCAAGCGGAGTTTCGGCTAATGAGCAGAATCCTCGCCCCCCTTTTACTGATCCTGGGCGTCAGCACAAACGCGCTGGCGGCCGGCTCGGTCGAAGCGGGCCAGAGCAAATCGGTAACCTGCGCTGCCTGCCACGGGCCCGACGGCAACAGCGTCAATCCTGAATGGCCGAGCATCGCGGGCCAGCATCAGTCCTATCTGCAATCGCAGCTCACTGCGTTTCGCGACGGCGCGCGTCAGAACGCGCTGATGTCGCCGCAAGCGATGAACCTGAGCGACGAAGATATCGCGGATCTCGCCGCCTATTACGCGGCCCAGGCGAGCAAGGGCGGCACGACCAACCCGGAGCTTGCCGCGCTTGGCGAGCGGCTCTACCGCGGCGGTGACCGCGATAGCGGTATTACCGCTTGCGCGGCCTGTCACGGGCCTTCGGGCCGCGGCAACCCGGCGGCAAATTACCCGTCGATCCAGGGTCAGCACGCGACCTATATTGCCGCCCAGTTGCGCGCTTACGCGGCAGGGGAGCGCAAATCAGACATGAACCAGATGATGCGCAACGTGGCAGCTGCAATGAGCGAAGAGCAGATTACCGCTGTGGCCGCCTATATCCAGGGCCTGCGTGATGAAGCTCCTAGCGGCTACCTATCGCCGTAGGGAAGAAAGTAAGGAGAACAGACGAAATGAGACTGGTGAAATTCTGGGCCGTCGCGGCGTTGCTGCCGTTGTACGCCTGTAGTGCCGACGACAGTGACATGCAGCCGGAGCCGGCGCCGGTGGTAAGTGCGCCTCAGGCCCAGGCGCCTCAGGCGGTAACCGCGCCGACCACGGAAGCGCAGGCCGAGGATGTGGTCGAAGCCGGTGAGGAAGTAGCGGCCGAGACCGGCAGCCAGAGCGAGATCGTACTGGCGCAGGCCGGAACCGCTGCGGCCGCAAAATCGAAATTCGTTGCCGGCCGGGACTACGAAGTCGTCAAGCCGGCGCAGCCCACCAGCGCCGGGCCGGGCGAAGTCGAAGTGCTCGAATTCTTCATGTACACGTGCCCGCACTGTTTCAATTTCGAACCGCACATGAATAACTACATCGCCGACAAGCCATCCTATGTGAAGGTGCAGCGCGTGCCGGTGATGTTCAACGATGTCGCGGTCTTGCATGCGCGAGCCTATTACACGGCAGACATTCTCGGCGTACTCGACAAAACGCATTTGCCGATGTTCGAGGAGATTCACATCAACCGCAACATGTTGTCGACCGAGAGCGAGCTCGAGGACTTCTTCGCCTCGCACGGCGTGGAACGCGAGAAATTCCGCGGCACTTTCAAGTCGTTTGCGGTGGAAGGCAAGCTGAAGAAAGGCGCCACTGCCGCGCAACGCCTGAAGATCACCTCGGTTCCGTTCGTCGCGATAAACGGCAAGTACAAGACCGCGGGAAGCATGACCAAGAGTTACGACAAGGTCATCGAGGTCATCGAAGACCTGACGGCGCTGGAACACAACAACCCGTAGGGCCCACGGCCCGGCTGGGTGAGGACCGACCGTTCGTCAAAAGACGAACGCAGTGGTCCGAACGCCCAGCCAGGGATGGCGGGGCAGTGGTATAATCCCGCCGCTCGCACCGCGGCAGGGACGCCGGTAGTACGACAAAAAGTTGCTGCGCCCGTAGCTCAGCTGGGTGAGGACCGACCGTTCGTCAAGAGACGAACGCAGCGGTCCGAACGCCCAGCCAGGGACGGCTGGGCAGGCGTATAATCCCGCCGCTCGCGCCGCGGCAGGGACGCCGGGAGTACGACAAAAAGTTTATGCGACCGTAGCTCAGCTGGGTGAGGACC
>PKUM01000008.1 GCA_002868855.1 Chromatiales bacterium
AGCCTGTCGCGCAGCTCGACCAGCTGCGCGTACTGCGAGGGCATTTCCTCGGCCATCTGCTGCAACGGCTTCGGCGTGCGTATGCCGGCGACGACGTCCTCGCCCTGAGCATTGGTCAGGTACTCCCCGAACATCTCGTTTTCGCCGGTACCCGGGTTGCGGGTGAAGCCGACACCGGTAGCGCAGTCGTCACCCATGTTGCCGAATACCATCGTGCAGATATTCACTGCGGTGCCGTTGGCCATATCTGATGTAATGTTGAATTCGCGCCGGTAGTCCACGGCCCGTTTCCCCATCCAGGAGCGGAACACCGCTTTGACCGCAAGCTTCAATTGCAGCATCACATCCTGTGGAAAATCGTGGCCGGTCTCGGCGCGGACTACCACGAGAAACTTGTCGCTGATCTCCTTCAGATGCGCGGCGTCGAGCGATACATCGGCTTTGACACCGGCACGTTTTTTCACCTCGTTGAAATGCTCGTCGAATTTCTCGTCATCGATACCGAGCGCGACCTTGCCGAACAACTGAATAAAGCGGCGATAGGCGTCGAAGGCGAAACGATCATCGCCGGTCTGGGCGATAAGACCGGCCAGTGTCTCGTCGTTGAGCCCCAGATTGAGGATCGTGTCCATCATTCCCGGCATCGACAACGCCGAACCCGAGCGCACCGACACAAGAAGCGGGTTGTCGCCGGCACCGAACGTCTTTCCGGTGGCCGCCTGCAACTGCAGAATTTCCTCGCTGACCTGGCTCATCAACGCTTCCGGCAGTGCATCGGCCTCGAGATATTCGAGGCAGGCTGCAGTGGTAATCACGAATCCGGGTGGCACATTGATGCCGATCTGGGTCATCTCGCACAGATTGGCGCCCTTGCCACCGAGCAGCTTCTTGTCGTGGCCGTCGCCGTCGGCAAATGAGTATACGAGTTGTCTGGTCATGGATCAGGCGTCCGTGTTGGTTGGATGGGCAACGTATTGCAGCGCCAATTGTGCGCCAACGCGGTGGCCGCGGGATATCGGGGCAAACCACTAGCCCGGACCTCAAAGGTCAGAATAGTCGATGGCGCCACAGCGTGCGGACGAACGGGCGAGGCACCTTCGGAATGACAATGGGGTATCGCGCCGCCGTTGCCGGATCCCGGTATCTTCTCGTGCCGCGCCTGCGGTCTAAGAAGGCCTGCGGGTCTCGCCGCGAAACCGGAAACGAAAACGGGCTCCCCTGGCGAGGAGCCCGTCGCGGCTTTCCGTGTGTCTGCGTCCGATCCTCGGGAGCGATCAGTATTGCTGGGTTTCTGTCACTGTCGCCGGGCGGTCACCGGCGATGCCGTTGAACTAGAGGTTTCCGGCCTGCGCGCTGGCCTTCATGTCGTCGTTGGCGTAAACGGCCAGTTCGACGCGCCGGTTTTTCGACCGGTTCGCTTCGGAGTCGTTCGGATACTTGGGCATGGCCTCACCGTACGCCTTGGTCTGCAGGCGGCTGCGTGAGACGCCATTGGCGACCAGAAAGTCCGACACCGTCTTCGCCCGGCGCTGCGACAGATCCATGTTGATCTGTTCGGTGCCGGTATCGTCGGTGTGGCCCTCGACCAGGATATTGGTGTCCGGGTACTTGGCGAATACCGCAGCGGCGGCCGACAGATCGTCTTTGTAGCCCTCGGACAACGTCGCGGAGTTTATCGGGAACATCAACCCCGACGCGAAGGTCATGTTGATGCCCTCGCCGACCCGTTGCACCTCCGCAGTGGGCACGGCCTGCTCGAGCTCCTTGGCCTGCTCGTCCATATGCTTGCCGATCAGGCTACCGGCCGTACCGCCGATTGCCGCGCCAATCAGAACGCCCCAAATGCTGTTCGAGACCAGCGCACCCGCAACCGCGCCCGCACCGGCTCCGCCGATCGCGCCTTTCTGCTGCCGGTTCATGTTTGCGCAACCTGCCGCAATGATCGAAAGGGATACCACCAAAAGAATCGCTTTTTTCATCAGCCAATACCGTCCTGTATTCTGAAATTCGACCGCCGCCGCACTCTAGCGGCAGACCAGCGCCACAAACATGTCCATCTTCATATCCTGCAGACCCATATCGACCGCTTTGCGCGTATCGCCGCACACCATCTCTGTCTCGGCCGGCGTCATTTTCGCGCGCAACTCCTGGACATTTTCGGTGCCGTATTTCTTCTGCATCATCTTGATCCGCGCCTGACCTCGGATCGCGTACATATCGGGATCGTTGCGGCCCATAGAAACGGCCTTGTCGTAATCGACGAACGCACGGTCATAATCACCGGAATCGGCCGCCCAGTCACCGCGCTGGATATAGAAATCGGAATTGGCCTGGTCGAGTTCCATCGCTTTCGCAAGATGAGCATTGGCGTCATCGAGCTTGCCGGCACGATAATTCAGATCGGCCATCTTGGCGTAGATCGTCGCCCGCTCGGTTACGTTCTGGTTCTTCTCGGTGAGCTCGATGATACGATCATAGTCGGCGGTCGCCGCGGCCATATTCCCCGATTTTTCCTGCGCGATGGCTCTCTCGAAAAGCGCGTTCAGGCTCGAACCCTTGCTGACTTCCAGGGCGAGATTTGCGGCAGCAATTG
>PKUM01000260.1 GCA_002868855.1 Chromatiales bacterium
GATAGGAGATAAAAAGAAACTGATGATACCGGTAACCCAGAACAGCCGGCGGTAGCTGAATCCGTGGTGTACCAGCCATGAACGCAGAGCATCGAAGATACGGCGCTCGGTCATCGCGTTGACGTATGTCATCGCTGTCAACAGGAACAGGAACAATTCGGCGAATTCGATCAGAAAATGCTCTACTGCTTCTTCCGCGGCGTGGCCCAGCCCGGAGCCGGCGTATTGAATACCGATGATTGTCCAGATAATTCCGGACGCGAGGATCATCGGTTTTGATTTTCGCAGGCTGGTGAATTCCTCGGTTACCACCAGCGCATAACCGAGCACGAATATGATCACGGCCGCGAAACCGGCCCAGTGTGCGGTCAGGTCCACATTGATGTCTTCTGTATGCCCCCCCGGGCGCCATCTGCCTATAGTGACGCAATCGAGCCGGTCACTCCAGCGGCGGATCGGTGCGGGCAGGGATTGCCGTTGCAGGGTCGCCTCGCGGCTGCATGGTTTTGGCCGGGCAGGGTCATTAGCGCCTGGGCCGCGAAACGAGGGTTACTGCAGAAGCTTGTCGAGACGTTCTTCTATTTTTTCGTGCAGGTCGTAAAGGAAGTCGCTGCGTTGCGAAGAACCGCACTGGGCAAAAGACCGGTAGTTGTTCGGCCCGGCCTTTAGCCGGAACAATTGCGCTTCCTGCAGCCCCTTCAGGTCATGACGCTTTAAATTGATTTTTTTCAGCATCACCGGGATCACGGGTTTGTCACCGCTGCCGACGAACGTGGGCAGTTCGTGCGTCAGAATGTAGGGCGACGCGAGCATGGCCGGCGATACCAGTAGCAGACCGAGAGTACAGGACTCCAGTGCGTGGCGGATCTCTTGCGGCCAGCTCTAGCCGGGCAGAATGTCGACATCCTGCCAAAACCTGAAGTGATAGGTTTTCGAGGGGGCGAGCATCTCTTTCAGGCCGCGCAGGAACGGTTCCACGTACTCGTCATCCTCGCGTGCGTAGGACACGAAAAACCTGATTTCCTTGCGAGTTTCGGAACCCATTACTTTCTCTCGATTGTCGCGGCCTGCGAGCAGGGCGCCTGATGCCCGCCAGCGCGGATCGACAAACCGTGTCGATTCCTGCGTTGCCGAACGGCAAGACCCCATTTTCTGCTGCGCCGGTGCCTGCGCGCAATGTTCTCCCGCGCCAGGCGCGCATTGGGCGGAGCTTTCCCGGCGGTCGCTGGCCCGAGACCGAAAACGGCAGCATCGGGTCACCGGGTCTTTGCCGGGCCTGCACGGGGAGTGCTCCGGATGTATTGAAATCGCTCAGAATCGGTTATTGCCGGGTGCTTCCAGATTGTTGATCTTCGTTCGGCCCAGGATCTTCAGCAGCAAATTGCGGAAGAATCTCAAAACCGGATACAGGAGCGCGGCGCCGCCAGCGGAACTGAACATGCGGTAGTTGAGGCGATTAAAAAATCCCGAGCGGCTGCTTATCAGCGCGAGCGCATGGATTGCGTCGGCGCCATAGTAGAGTCGTCCGCCCATCTTGAGCACCATTCCCTGGTCGATATCGAAACCGTGTGCGGTGATTTCATCCATTACTTCGCTACGCTCCCGCGCATTGACGATTCTGAGGTCGCCGACCGTGTCGCGGATCCGGACCAGGCGGCAATACGCATCGCAGGCGGGACACTGCTTGTCGTAGACCAGAAGGACTTCGGGTCGATTGGCGGCGGGTTGCGGATTGTCGCGACTCACGTCTTCGCTCAGGCCTTTTTTACGATTTGCGCTTCGATCGTGTTCTCGGCGGCATCGTTTGCGGTCCATTCGTGCGCGCATTCGGGACAGGCGAAGAGGCCACGACCCTGGTAGCAAAAAGTCGAGCCGCATCGTGGGCAGACGGGTACGTCGTTCATAGGCGAAACCGGGACGATGGCGTCGATCCGCGCAGTATCGCACGCAGTCGATGTCTGGCGGGCCGCGTGGTGAATAGAACAACATAAAGCCCGCGGTGTGAGTCGGTTCAAATCAACCCGACACTTAGCGAGTGCAGCATTTCAGCGCCGGACTCCGTGAAAGTCCATGCAAATACCGCGCAGTTCAGCAGGACGGTGAACCAAAAAATTGAACGAAACGTTTGTTTGCTCGACTTGTGACGCAGCTTTCGCTGGGCAACGAGTGCGCCGGGCCAGCCGCCGGCAAGCGCCAAAAGATGAAGGGTTTTTTCCGATGTGCGCCATCCGCCCTGCCGGGCGGCCGATTTGTCGACGGCGTAGACAATGAATGTGACCGCACTCAGGCACAGGTACCCGAGGAGGACCCACATCGGGGTGTGCGCCACGAAAACAGTTAGCGCAACAAACGCCAGAAACAACGCTGGGACAGGTAGGGATCCCTTGCCGGAGCGTCGCCTTTTGACTGGTCGCGGGCGATCGCCGGCCAGCGTAGCATTGGCAGCGCATGGTCTGCCCTGACGATCGGTCGAGATCGCATAGGTGACGATCTGGCCTACCGTGGGGCGTCGTGTGCGGTTTGCGAACGCGTTGATGTGGACAAAGACGCGCTTGCCGCCGCCCAGCGGAGTCGCGAAACCGAA
>PKUM01000294.1 GCA_002868855.1 Chromatiales bacterium
CCAAGGTCAAGCACGATTAAAGACGACGAGAACCTATCATGCTGACACGAAAGAACGCCTCTCTCTTGCTGATCGCCGCACTTGCGGCAAGCTCAGCGAATCTTCAGGCTCAAGAACCTGATTTGCCCCTGACCCCGTACATGGGGGGACCGGTTGAATTGGTGGAGGCTTCAAACGGCGCGATCGCCAACAAACGCATCCTCGACGGCATCGGCCAGGTCGCGTGGCTCGAGCCCACCATCGAGCAGCCGGTGGACGGCGTCTGGGTGTTCGGTGGCTTCGGCCTGGCGCCCATTGCGATCATCGACACCGACGAAGGCCTGATCGCCTTCGATACCGGCGACACCAAGCACGACGGCGAGCTTCTGCTGGAGGCGATACGCACGATCAGCGACAAGCCGGTCAAGGCCATCATCTATGGCCACTCGCACACCGTGTTCGGGGCGGGGGTCCTGGCCGAGGGCAGCGAGGACATCCCGATCATCGGCCACCCCAACCTCAACTCGGTGGTGGCGGCCAATATGAAGGCGGCGGGGGCGCCGGCCTATTTCCAGGAACTCGGCCCCTACCTGACGGCCCGCGCGTTGATCCAGTTCAATGCTTTCATGCCGAAAGAGGGTCCGGACGCCTGGGTGGTTCCCACAACCCTTCCTGAAAATTTCGACATGGCGTTCATTCCGGTCAACACGCCGGTCGAGGACGGCCAGGAAATGTCCGTGCTCGGACAGAAGATGCAGTTCTTCACCAAATACGGCTCGGATGACAAGGTGCACACCACCGTGTGGCTGCCGGACCGCAATATCCTCTTTACGACGTTGCTGTGGAGCAGTCCGCCGCAGTTGTATTCCGTGCGCGGCGACGTCTTCCGCGACCCGAGAGAGTGGATCGAGGGCCTGAAGTTCAACCGCAACCTCGAACCCGAAGTCCTGATCTCGGCCGTGGCGAGGCCGGTGGTGGGTAAGGCAGAGATTCGCAAACGTCTGGAAGGTTATCTGGACGGGGCGAGCTTCGTTCTAGACCAGTCCTTGCGTGGCATCCTCGGCGGCAAGGGCCCCGATGACCTACGAGACCTGGTCCGCCTGCCCGACTACCTGAAGGAAGTCCCCAATAACCTCGAGAACTACGGTGAGGTGTCCTCCTATCCGCCTGCGATCTACTACCAGGCAGTCGGCTGGTACGACAATGACGCGGCTCACCTCGCACCCGTTCCACCGGTAGAAGCGGCAAAACGGATCGTTCCCTTGATGGGTGGGCGCGACAAGGTGCTGGCCGCCGCGACCGCTGCATTGGAGAAGAAGGAATACTCCTGGGCGGCCCAACTCGTCAATTATCTCTACCGACTTGATCCGTCGGATCAGGACGTTCGGAAGCTCAAGGCCGAGGCGCTCCGCCAGATGGCCTACGTGTCAACGGGCGCGAATAACCGAGCACATCTGTTGTCCCAGGCCCTGGCTCTGGAAGGAAAGGTAAAGTTGCCTCGCGTTGTCCCGCCGCCAGCTGAGACAATTGCGGTATTTCCCACCACATTCGTTGACTACTTTCGGATACGCATCGATCCCGCGAAGAGCGGCGAAACCGACTCCGTGCTGCGTTTCGACTTCCCGAATGATACGAGTGCCGGCCTGCACGTGCGTCGTGCCGTAGCGGAATTCATCGAGGATCCCGCGGCCTACCCGCGCAAGCCGGATATCGTACTGGAGTTGTCGCCGGAGACCTGGGCCAAGGTCTACCTCAGCGCGGAACCCATTGAAGACTTGATCAAGGGCGATGGGCTCGAAGTGACGACGGGTGAGGCGACAGAAGCTGCTCGTGTCCTCAATCTCTTTGACCGCTATGACCCGGCTCGGGCTGTCGTCGTGCCGACTACCCTGGTCCAGGATCATCAGTGAATCCTGGCGTAGTCGCGTGCTTGCGTTGTTCTCCCTCACCGAAGCCAGCCCCGATAGGTTGGGGCCGAAAGGGGCAGGGCAACAGCTCTTAACCCGGGCGGCGCGAGACAGAGAGACGACCGAGAGTTTGGTCCAGAAACGGGGCGCCAGAGTGTCGCCCATGGGAATGGATTGTGGCAGCAAAGCAGCAGATCATCGGGTGAGAACGACAGAACCGCAAAATGAGAATTTGGAGGATGAAGATGCTAACAATGAAGAATATCTATCGAGCCCTCGTGATTACAACGTGCGGCATCATTATCACCGCCTGTTCCCCGGAAAAGTCCACCTCAAAAAATGACTTTGAGAAACAGGTGGAAGACTACATTCAAAAGTTTCCCTACCAGAACACCTATGACTACGCCATGCAGTTCACGGGCGGAAATGCCGGAAAGCTGAATAAATGGGGCCAGGCGTCACGGGACCTGCTTAAGGCCGGTGAGGACAAGATCGTCCGGAGCAACAACGACACCCTCTATAAGACGGCGTTCGTCTATCTCGGGGATGGGCCGGTGGTGCTTCACTCGGATTCGCCTTCGCAGGAGCGATTCAGCTCGTTTCAGCTGCAGGATGACCGGAACGCGAATTACCGCAACATCGTCAGCCCGGACGGCAGCTACACGCTCTACCATGGCGAGAAACCCGGGACCATCACG
>PKUM01000182.1 GCA_002868855.1 Chromatiales bacterium
CCTCCATGCGCGGGTCATGATGGGTGACATAGTAGTCGCGCCAGCCGAGTTCGACGGCGCGGCGCAGACGCCCAATCGCTGCGTCCGGGTCACCGCGCAGAAGCGCGGTGCGCGCGTGACTGTACAGTTGTTGCGAACTTTCGAGACCTCCCCTCGCCTCGACCTCGGATCCGTGCTGCTCGAGCTGGTCGAGGAGGGTCGCCGCGTCGCCCTGCCTACCGGTGAGGGCCATCGACCAGGCCAGCGTCTGGCCCACGACCGGGCCTTCCTCAATGCCGAACGACAGTTCATCACCCAGCGCCGGCTCCAGCAATTCGACCGCCCGCGCATGATCGCCGGCGAGCGCCAGTAAGACACCATATATCATCGATTTAGATGCCGGCGCGACGCCGCTCGCCGCCGTCGCCGCCTCGAACCGCCGCAGCGCCTCCCTGTACTCGCCACGCCAGAGCGCCGGCCGGTAGCTGACGAACAGCCAGCCGACCCACATCGGCGAGCCCGCTTCGGGTTGCGGGTCGCGGCCCGCGGCCGCCACCTCCGCGGCACGATCGTGCTCGCCCAGCAGCGCGTAGCTCCAAGCCAGCTGCAAATGGCGCCAGGCATTGCTGTCAGCGGGCCCACTGTCATCGGCAACCACACGTTGCGCGGCCGCGAGCATGTCGGTAAATCGTCCCGTCTCACGGTAAAGCGTGACCAGATCGATCAGGACCATCTCGCTGGGCACCGGCACCTGCGCGAGGCGGGACACCAACGCGATGGCCCGGTCGGAATCTCCCCCGCGATGGTAGCTAAACGCGACATTCATCGTGATCGCCGGGTGAATCGGGTCGATCGCCATGGCTTTTTCGAGTACCGCACGGGCCTCGTCATCGCGGCCCTGCCCCCCCAGTGCCTGCGCCAGCCAGTTGCTGGCATCGACCATGTGGGGCTCGTCCGCCAGCACGCCACGTAAAATCGTCTCGGCTTGCTCCGGCGCGCTCTCATTGTAGGCCAGCACCATACCCTGCGCGGCTCGCGCCCGCGGCAGCCCGGGTTTCAACGCCAACGCCTTGTCGGCGGTGTCCCACGCTACTTGCAGCTTGTCGGGGTCGTCCTCCCACATTGCCAGAGAAATCGCGTACTCGGCCCAGGCTTCGGCATAGCCCGGGTCGAGCTCGACCGCTTTTGCAAGTTCGGCGCGGGCCACGGTCACGTGACGCTGGTGGACCAGCTCGCGCCCCGCAAGATAGTGCTGGTAGGCAACGATGTCGGGCTGATAGACGGCGTCATGTTGCGGAACGATCTTCGGAACGACCGTCGTCGCAACGAAATCCGCGATCTCCGTCTGGATGGCGAACACGTCTTCCAGCCTGCGGTCGAATGCCGCGCTCCAGCGCTGCGCGCCGGAATCGTCGACCAGCTGGGCGCTGATCCGCAACCGGTCGCCGACCTTGCGCACGCTGCCCTGGAGCAGGTAGCGCACGCCCAGCAGCGTACTGATGCGGGGGATACGGTAGTCGCTGCCTTTGAACGCAAACGAAGATGTGCGCCCGATCACATGCAGTTCGCCGAAATCGGCGAGCTTGTGCAGGATCTCTTCCGAGATGCCGTCACAGAACGCTTCGTTGTCGGGGTCGTTGCTGACGTTGGCAAACGGCAGCACGGCGATCGAGTTATCCGGCTTCTCCGGCGCCGCCTCGTCGTCGCCCACTCCATCGCCGGACTCCGCCACCTGCGGCGTTTCGATCAGGTCCGTGACCGCATCGTAGACAATGACGACGGCGACCAGTGCCAGGGCAGCGAGCACCGCGTAATCGGTTCGTTGCAGCGAAAGCGGAGCGGCCTCGGGTCCGTCACCGGCCGCGCTCGTGCGCACGATGCCGTGAGCGGTGACATCGAAAAACCAGCCGAACACCAGCGCCAGCGGAAATCCGAGCACGGCCGCGACCAGCAGAATATTGATCGCCGAATCCGGCAATCCCCACGCCGGGAAAAACAGGTCTGCCACCTGCATGACCAGCCACGCGCCGACCACGTAAAGTCCGGCGGTGCGGAACACCCGCCGGCGGCGCAGTTCGCGAAGCCACTCAGTCAATGTTCCTCCGGACCCTCTTGCGGACCATCGCCGGGCGTACCCGGCGGTTCGTGTCTTGATGGGTTAAGGATAGTCCAGACCGGGCGATGTTCCCGGCTACCCACTGCTGTCGTTCCGCTGCCAGTGTCACGCTGCGGCGATGCCCGATGACATTTTCGACCGTTCAGAAGCGCACGCCGCTGACATGGCGTTCACGCGCTATTCACGATTGGCCCGCGCCGCGTCGAGCTCCGCTATGAAATCGCGCTCGGCGTCTCGTTCCTCGACTTCCGCGCGCTGGCGATCGACGTCGGCCTTGACCTCGGCCATCAGGGCGTTGAACCGCGGGTCGTCACGGAGGTCGTCGAGCCTTGGGTCTTCGGTGTAAAAATAGTATTCGCGCCAGCCGGCATCGACCGCCGCGCCGAACCGCTCCAGAGCCAGCTTCCTGTCACCGAGGAGTAACGCGTTCTGCGCCATCAGGTGTTGATGCAAAGACGGGGTATACA
>PKUM01000112.1 GCA_002868855.1 Chromatiales bacterium
CTTTGCATACACGATACCCGACCCGTTCAGCGAGGTGTTCGACGGCATCGCGATAGGCAATTCCAGCTTCGCCGACATGGATGCCTATCTCAAAGACCACAGCGATGGCGCGGTGATCGTCGAGTGGCAGTCCGGTGGCCGGGCCGTGATGGAAGCGACGTTCGTGCACGGTTCCCCCTACGTCTACGTCAAGGCCCACCGGGGGCAACTGGTGGTGCGCACATTGCGGTCGGACGGCGGAGAGAAAGGCACGTTCTACAACCAGGGCAACAGCCTCGGGGTGTGGACCAGCGTCGCCGGCAATCACAACAATTTCCTGATTACCGGGGAGGGCGAGACGACCTTCGGCAACATCGCCGGCAATGAGATTTCGGTCAATAACGCCGCCAATGAGCTTACGTTGACTTATTTGCCTCGGACCGCGGGGTTGCCGAACGACGCGATGGCGAGCTTCTTTGAAACGAGAGCGCGAAACGTCGTCGCGTCTGTCGAGATCGATTACAGCGTCGATCGCGCCGACAACGAGGTTGCCGTCACTCACAAATATCTGGACAGCAACGGGGCGCCGATCCGGACGCTCGCCGGTCTGCACCCATTGCATTGGAAGCACTCGGCACAACCGACTTCCGGTTATCAGGTGCGGAGCGCGCGCGGGATCATCAAGTTCAGCGATACCGACAGTTTCGGTTACCAGTTGCCCTCCGTGGGCGTGCTGCCGGCGTTGCCGTCGATCGACGGAACGTTCGACCAGGCGACACTGGAGGCCCTGGTCAGCGAGTTCGTCGCTCAGGGCCCTGCCGCCTGGAACGACCGCACCGACACGTACTGGTCAGGCAAGAATTACGGCAAGGTCGCCGAACTCATCGCGATCGCCGACGCCATCGGCATGAATGCCGAGGCCACGCTGTTGCGCGACTGGCTCAAATCGGAACTCGCCGATTGGTTCACGGCCGACAGCAACGGCAGCCTCGACGTCATCAAATACTTCGTCTATGACGACGAATGGAATACCTTGCTGGGGCTGGAGGAGGCGTTCGCCGCGCATCAGCAGTTGAACGACCATCACTTCCATTACGGCTATTTCGTTCGGGCGGCAGCCGAGATTTGTCGCAAGGACATCGCTTGGTGTGGCGCCGATCAGTATGGTCCGATGATCGAATTACTGATCCGCGACTACGCGGCCGACGCGGATGACCCGATGTTCCCGCGTCTGCGCAACTTTGATCCGGCCAACGGATTTTCATGGGCGTCCGGCCCCGCGAATTTCGTGCGCGGCAACAACAACGAATCCACCTCCGAGGCAGCGAATGCCTATGGCGCGATCGTTCTTTACGGACTGATTACCGGCAAGGAAGATCTGGTAGAGAAAGGCATGTATCTGCATGCTTCGACCGCGGCCGCCTATTGGCAGTACTGGAACGACATCGACGGCTACAAAAGTCCCGGATCGGAGGGCGAGAACTTCCCGAACCGCTACGGCAGAATCACGACGTCGATCATCTGGGGCGATGGCGGCGTCTTCGCAACATGGTTCAGCGGCGCTTTCGCGCACATCCTGGGCATTCAGGGGCTGCCGTCGAACACGCTGATTCTGCACGTTGGCCAGTATGCGGATTACATGGTCGACTACGTCGCTCTCGGGCTGAGCGAGTCATCCAATCGAAAACCGTCCGGACTGCCGGATGACCAGTGGCGCGATCTGTGGTGGAACCTGTGGGCAATGACCGATGCGGACGCATCCATCGCGGACTACGAAACGGTGGCCGACTACGTCCCCGAAGCCGGCGAGACGAAGGCGCACACTTACCACTGGCTCCACACATTCCGCAGGCTGGGCCAACTGAAAACCGGTACCGGTGCACTGACGTCCGACTATCCTGCGGCGCTGGCGTTCGAGAACAACGGCGTGATCAGCTACGTGGTCTATAACTTCACCGGTGACCCTATTGTGATCTCCTACAGCGACGGCCAGATCGTGAATGCGGCTCCAAACGGGTTTACGGTGATCACGAAATAACGTGACCCGCTGATGTGTCGCAGCGCATAGTGTCTTTTGCGACCCGCAAGCCGTGAAGTAACCCGGCTCTGGAGTCTCAGCCTGGTCCTGGCCTCAGCCCTGATCCGGCAAATACTCGTCGGACCACTTCAGCATCACGTTGAACGAGACGCTGATGCGCGGTTCCTCGCAAAGGTTCGGATGTACGAAGTGCTGCAGGAAAGCCGGCCACAGCAGGATCAGGCCGGCCCGTGGCCGGACCGTGAACTCCGCCTCGATGTTCGGATCGCGCCGGATGGCCGTCATGTTGGCGGCGCCGCGCGGATCGTAGAAACCGATGCAGCCGGAACGGACGTCTTTGCGGCTGCCGATCGTCGCCGGGCCGTCCGGCACGCGCACATAGTAGGTCCCGCTCAAGTAGGCGTGCGGGTGGTTGTGCGGGTCGTGGTAGTCGCCGGTCCGGTTGACATTGGGCCAGCCGTGCAGCGACCAGTTGATCGGATAACCCATGTCGAGGTGATCGAAATAGTCGAACACCGTCTTGTTGAGGCAAGCCTGCAGCCAATGGACCGCGGGATTCCGCCGGGCGAGAAAATCACCAGCGAGATAGTCAGTGGTCAGGTCACTGTTTTCCTGCTCCAGCGATTCGATCAATTGCAACAGGGCGGCGTTCGCGGGCTCGCACCCGGGTATCTCCGCCTCCATGAGCAGCGTGGGCCAGAGCTGGTGAAACGTGGCTGAGGAGGACACGGCGGAGAAGGCGCTCCCGGCGGGTGCGAATCAAAAGATTGACGGACCCGCCGAAGCCTAACGCCAACCTCGCTGCCGCCGCAACGAATGCGCTGGATTCTGCCGCCGCGACACGCTAACTGACGCTGCCACGGCGGTCACCAGCTTCGTTCGCCGCGCCGGTCGCGCGATTATTTTCGTGGCGTCAGCTTCAGCAGGCGTCCCTCGCTGCTGCCGCGCTCGTCCTCGAGCACCCATAGCGCGCCGTCGGGACCCTCGACGATGCTGCGAATTCGCGCGCCCATGGGGTACCGCTCCGCTTCACGCGCGGTCTCGCCGTCGATCTCGATGCGAACGATCGACTGCGCGCCAAGTGCCGCCGCGAAGGCGTCGCCTTTCCAATCCGCGAACATGTCGCCGTTGTAGAACATCAGGTCGCCCGGTGAAATTGCCGGCACCCAGGCAATTGCCGGTGTGGCGAATTCGGGCCGGGTCGCGTGATCGGGAATCTCGCGGCCGTCGTAGTGATCGCCTTCGCTGACCTCGGGGTAGCCGTAATTGGCGCCGCGCCGGATCAGGTTCAGCTCATCGCCGTGGGCCGGTCCCATCTCGATCTCCCACAGCCGGCCTTCGGGGTCGATTGCGAGACCCAGCGGATTGCGGTGTCCGAGCGACCAGATCTCACCGTAGACGGCCTCGTCGTCCACCAGCGGATCGACGCTCCGGTAATCGACGAACGGGTTGTCGGCAGGAATCGAGCCGTCGTCGTTAAGCCGTACGATCTTGCCGATCGTCGACTGCATGTCCTGCGCCGGAGTGAATTTCTGCCGGTCGCCGGACGAGATCCACAGGAAGCCCGCGTTGTCGAAAACGATCCGATGGCCGTAGTGGCCGCGCCCCAACACCTTCGGGTACTGGCGCCAGACGACCTCGATGCCGCTCAGCGACGAGCTGCGTTCGCCGATTTCGAGTTTGCCGCGCGCGACCGCGGCACCGCGGGTATTGGCGGGGCCCGCTTCCGCGTAACTCAGGTAGACCAGGCCGTTCCGGGCATAGTCCGGGTGTAGCGCCACATCGCCCATGCCGCCCTGGCCGCCGTAGTCGACGTCAGGAACACCGCGAACCGGCGATTTTTCCCCGTCCTGGGTAACGATCCAGAGCCGGCCCTTTTTCTCGGTGACCAGCATGCGGCCGTCAGGCAGGAAGGCCAGTGCCCACGGCTCGTCAAACGAGGTGACGGGCTGGGCGTCGAACGGCAGGTTTTCCTGCGCGTTACCGCTGACTGCGGCAACCAGGCTCAGCACGAAGGCGGCGATGATTGTTTTCATGTCGGAATCCTGTTGAACAGAGTTGGCTGACGATGGCAATGACGGGTGGACTGTAACGAACATCGCGGCGTGCCACCAGTCGGCGCTTTGTCGCGGTCGGGCCGACCAAAGTTGGCTCACAGCGGCCACATTGCCCTGATCGAAGACCGCGGGGACGTTCGACATCGTGCTGCTCAAGCCCAGGCGGCTCCCGGCGATCCGGGGGTTCATGTTCACCCGCTCGATGTCGCAGACCGCCGACATGGACGCGCAGCATCAGCTGTTGAACCGGGTCGCCGGGCTGCCTGATGCCGCCACACTTTCGCCGACCATCAACAGTCACAACGGCGCGAAACCGTCGAGCGCCGCGATCTCCGGCCGACACCACCTGGCGTTCGTGCGCAACCGACCCTACTCGAACTCCATCGCCTCGAACACGACGCCGGCGTTGCGTGCCGCCAGTTCGTCGAACGTGTCGAGATTCGAATAGGCCGACTGGTCGATCTTGTATGCCTGATCCAGCGTGCCGCCATCGTCGAGCAACTTCTGCACCTCGCCGCGGAGAAAAACAAGGTAGTCCCTGGTGTACTTCGTGACTTCATCGATGTCGGTCGGCACGCCGTGGCCAGGGACCACGACCTCCGGCTCGAGCGCAAGGAAACGCTCGTAGGTCTCCAGCCAGGCCTTGGTATCGGTATTGCTGAATATCGGCAGCAGGCGCTGGTGGAACGCCATATCGCCGGAGATCACCAGTTTTTGCCCGGGCAGCCACACCTGGATGTCGCCTGGACTGTGACCCGGTCCGAGGTACAGCGCTTCGATCCGCATGCCCCCCAGTTCGATCACGTATTCCTCCTCGAAGGTAATGTCGGGCAACACCACCTCCGTGCCCTCGGCCTTGTCGCGGTTGTAACCCTTCATGCTGGTGAGCAGCGCGTAGGCCCCTTCTTCGATTTCGGCTGCTGCGTCAACATGGGCGATCACCGGCACTCCCTGTTCCTGCCAGTAGTTCGAGCCCAGTGCGGCATGACCCTGGCCGTTTTCCAGGATCACGTATTTCACCGGCTGATCGGTAATCCGGCGGATCTCCTGATGCAGGGCCTTTGCCAGCAGGTAGCAGGCGCCGGCATTGACCACGACCACGCCGTCCGGGGTGATGATGAACGAGAGGTTGTTGTTATGACCTGAATTTTCGTAGGTCGGGGGCGCCGTGGCACCGATCGCCGACCACACGCCCGGTATTACCTCGCGCGGGGCGTCGTAAAGGACCGAATCCGGGTATTTGTCGGGAATGCTCTGGTCGGCCAGCGCTATGCCCGCAACGAGCAGGGCCAGGAGTGCGGCAAAGTGCTTCATGTTCTGGTCTCCCTGTTTGGCGCTCCGATTATAGCGCTGCTGAAGCGTTGCGAGCATCGGCGGCCGCTGCCCGGATCAACGGGTGTCAACGGAATCCGATAACAAGACAAAATTCTCCGGTTATAAGTTACCTGTTATTGAGGTCCACTAATGGTTGGCGTAGACTCTGCGGTCCAAAATATTCTGTACAGGCGCGCTCCGCGTGAAATGCCCGGACTGGACTTTCCTGAGTAATTATGGCCACGTACTCGTGTGCCTCGCCGAGAATCCCGGTGTGCGATTGCGCGACATTGCCGATCGCGTCGGCATCACGGAACGCACCGCGCAGCGGCTGATTACTCAACTCGACGAAGCCGGTATCCTGACCCGGGTCAAGCTCGGCCGCCGCAACAGCTACTATATTGATACGAGCGCCCACCTGCGGCACCCGATCGAGGAGCACTGCACCGTCGGTGAGTTACTCAAGCTTGTTTTGTCGCCGGCCCGGGTGCGCCGGCTCGAGGCGCTGAAAGCAGACCTCGACGAGCAGGGCACCGTCTGACGGCTTCAAAATTCGGATACGGGAAGAGAGAAATGACAAACAGAGCAACCTGGTATGGCGTTGGCATTCTGATGATGTCGATGGCAACGAGCAACGCCTTCGCGGTAGAGCCATTGTCAACGGAAGAGCTTAAGGAACATTGCGTTGTCTACGAGGAAGAGCCGGAAGGTGCAGACGGAATTTTTTGCGTGCGCTACATCCAGGGCTTCATTGACGGCGCCGTAGCGACCGACGAGCGTGTTACGTACAACGTCGCCGCCGAATACGAAGGCGGGGAGACGTTCAAGCAGCGCGCTGTTCGTACCCGCCTCGGTACGCGCATCGCCCGTTACGGGTCGTCGTATTACGCGGAGTTCTGCCTCGGCGAGCCGGTTCCGCTTGCCGATGTGGTCAGGGTCGTCGTCACTGATCTGTTGGAGATTGATAGCTTCGCCGGTCGCGAACTCGCCCGCGAGGTCGTCTACCAAACGCTGCGCAGCGAATATCCTTGTGAAACCGGCGACGAATGAGCGCTGAGAGCTCAGCCGCCGATTCGAAGGGCGCTGGCGGCAACACGGCCCGCCCGGCGTACCTGCGCATGCTTCTTCTCGCGCTGGTGCTCATGGCGACGTGGCTGCTGTGGTCCGGTTTTTTCAAGCCGTTGCTGATCGGGCTCGGCGTGCTGTCCTGCGCGCTCACGCTCTACCTCGTCCGCCGGATGGACTTTTTCACCAGGGAAGCGTTCACCCTCCATTACGACTTTCGCCTGCTCCGGTTCTGGGTTTGGCTCGGTCGCGAGATTGTCCTCTCGAGCCTTCAGGTTGCCCGGGTCGTGCTGCGGCGGCGCATTGAAGTCGAACCGATTCTGGTCGATATCAACGCCGGCAATCTTTCGACTGTCGATCAGGTGCTGCTGGGCAATTCGATCACATTGACCCCCGGCACTTTGACGCTAGATATGCATGAAGGCCGCTTGCGGGTGCACGCCTTGACCGCCGAAGGCGCCGCCGCGCTGGAAGAGGGCGAGATGCAGCGCCGCGTTGCAGCGCTCGGACGGCGCTGATCATGTATTACGTTGTAACTATAGCGACGCTTGTCACGATGGACCTTGCCTTGATCCGCGCCGTGCTCGGACCGTCGGTCTACGATCGCGTGCTCGCCATGAACATGTTCGGGACAAAGACGGTGTTGCTATTGTCCGTGATCGCGTTCCTGTACGGTCGGCCGGACTTCCTCGACCTCGCGCTTGCCTACGCCCTGATCAACTTCATCGGCGTGCTGGCCGTGCTCGAATTCTTCCGGGTTCGCTCCTTGCGTCGCCAGGCCGAACAGCTCGAGGAGGCAGGCATCGAATGACAGTGCTTGTCGAAATCCTCAGCTGGGTGTTGCTGACCCTGGGGGGCATCAGTGTGCTGATTGGCGGCATTGGCGCGCTGCGAATGCCGGATCTCTACACGCGGATGCACGCCGCGAGCGTCACCGACAGCATGGGAGCGATGCTCGTGCTGGGCGGCATCATGTTGCAGGCTGGCTGGTCGCTGGCAACGATCAAGCTGATCACGATATTGCTTTTCCTGTTGCTCACCAGCCCGACCTCGTCCAATGCGCTGGCCAGCGCCGCGCTGCTCGCCGGGACCAGGCCCATCGCAGAAGCGAAGCAAGAGCCGGGAGAAGTGCAGTGATTGTCATGTTCGGCATCTTCCTGCTGACGCTGCTGGTGATTACCGCCATCGCGATCGTGCGTACCAGCAACCTGTTCGTCGCCGTGATGCTGATGGGGATAGCGAGCCTGCTGATTGCGGCGAATTTTTTCATTCTGGATGCCGCCGACGTGGCGTTGACCGAGGCCGCCGTGGGGGCAGGCATCTCCACCGTGCTGTTTCTGAGCGCGCTGGCGCTTACTTCGGCACAGGAGCGCTCCAAGTCGTCCAGAAGGCTGCTGTCATTCACGGTTGTGGCCGTGGCGGCACTGGTCCTCATCTACGCGACATTTGACAAGCCGCGATTGGGTGATCCGCAGGCTCCGGCGCATACCCACGTCGCACCCTGGTACCTCGAGAACACTCCCACCTACATTGATATTCCCAATGTGGTCACGGCCGTGCTCGGCAGCTTTCGTGGCTACGATACGCTGGGCGAGGTGTTTGTCGTGTTCACCGCCGGTATCGGCGTATTGTTTCTGCTCGGTTCCGGAACCGCGCCCGGCAGCCTGCCGCGGGAGACGCGCAACGAAGGCCTGCGCCATTACCTGATTCCCAGGGTCGTCGGCCGTTTGCTGATACCGTTCATCCTGTTGTTCGGCCTGTACGTGCAGTTCCACGGCGAGTACGGACCCGGCGGCGGGTTCCAGGCCGGTGCGATCGTGACTGCAGCCATCATTCTGTACGCGCTGATTGAGGGCGAACGGCGCGCACTCGCGGCCCTGCCACAGCGCTGGCTGCTCGGGCTGATGGCAGCCGGACCGCTGATCTACGGCGCGGTGGGTATCGCGGGTATTGTGTTGGGCGGAAACTTCCTCGATTACTCGCCGCTTGCGTCGGATCCGGTAAGTGGCCAGCACCTCGGAATTTTGTTGATCGAAATCGGCGTCGGCATCACGGTAACCGGTGTGTTGCTCAGTATTTTTCATGCCTTCGCGGCGCGCGGTCGTTAATCCATGGAACTGCTCGGTCTCTATCACTACTGGGTATTCGCGATCCTGTTGATGACCGGTTTTTACGCTGTTGTCGCGAAGCTCAACCTGTTCAAGAAACTCATCGGCCTGTCGCTGTTCCAGGCGGCCGTTTTCCTGCTCTACATCACCATGAGCAAGGTCGACGGCGGTACGGCGCCGATCTTTTCCGGCGCTGCCGACGCGGTCTTCTCTAATCCGCTGCCGCAGGTGCTTATCCTGACGGCGATCGTGGTGGGCATCTCGACGACCGCGCTCGGCCTCGGGATTGTCGTGCGTATCAAGGAGGAATACGGCTCGATCGAGGAGGACGAAATCCAGGAGATCGACCGCCGATGAGCGGGCTCGGCCAGCATCTCCCGGCACTTCAGGTCGTCGTGCCGATACTCGTAGCGCCGATGGTGGTGCTGTTGCGGCCGCGCGGCCTTGCGTGGGCGGCGAGCACCGCGGCCAGCGTTCTCGCCTTCGTTATTGCAATCGAGTTGACGCTGCAGGTTCTCGGTGCCGGCCCGGTTGGCTACCTGATGGGTTCGTGGCCCGCGCCCTACGGAATCGAATTACGAGTCGACGCATTGAGCGCACTGTTGCTGCTGGTAGTTACAGGTGCTTCGACCGTCGCGCTGGTAGGCGGCCGGCAAAGTCTCGATGCCCAGATCGAGGCGGATCGCCAACCCTATTTCTTTGCTGCCTGGCTGCTCGCGCTCGCCGGTTTGTCCGGCATCCTGGTGGCGGCCGACGCATTTAATATTTTCGTGTTCATGGAGATCTCGTCGCTGGCGAGTTACGTGCTGATTGCCGGCGGCCCGGACCGCCGCGCCCTGCCGTCCGTGTTCAAGTACCTGATCATGGGAACGATCGGTGCCACCTTTTACCTGATCGGTGTCGGCCTGATCTACATGATGACCGGAACGCTGAATCTCGCGGACATGGAATTGCGGATTCATGCGGTCGGCGATCTGACCCCGATTCTTGCCGCGGCCGGATTTATCACTGTCGGCCTTGCGCTGAAAGCCGCGATTTTTCCGCTGCATGTCTGGTTGCCCAATGCCTACACCTATGCACCGCATATGGCGACGGCGTTTCTGGCGGCGTGTTCGACCAAGGTGTCGCTTTACGTCCTGCTGCGCTTCGATTTCTTCGTCTTCCAGGGAAACCTGGAGGGGCATGACCTGCAGTTTGCCATCTATCTTATGCCGTTGGCCGTGCTGGGTATTCTCGTCGGCTCGGCGGTCGCGATGTTCGAGAGGAACATCAAGCGCCTGCTGGCATTCTCCTCGGTCGCTCAGATCGGCTACATGATGCTCGGAGCGAGTCTCGTCTCGATTGCCGGTCTCACGGCGGGCATCCTGCACATCTTCAATCACGCGTTGGCGAAAGGTACGTTGTTCCTCGCGGTAGCGTCTTTCGCGATGGTGGCAGCCGGCCTGCGGCTCAACGAACTCAGCGGCATCGCCCGCCGCATGCCCTGGACGTTTGGCGCATTCGTGGTAGCCGGGCTCAGCCTGATAGGCATTCCTGGCACGGCCGGCTTCGTCAGCAAGTGGTACCTGATCATGGCGGTCATGGAGCTCGGGCCGGCGGGTGTGCCGCTCGTGGCCGTGATATTGATCAGTTCGTTGATGGCAGTCGTCTACATCTGGCGAATTGTCGAAGTGGCGTGTTTCGCAAAGACCGAGGAGCAGGGTAGCTCCGCCATTGCCGTGTCGCCGCTGATGATCGTCGTGACCTGGCTTGCCGCGCTGGCAAATATCTACTTCGGTCTGGCGCCGGCGTTACCGTTGACCCTCTCCGGCGACGCCGCCGCCGAGCTTTTGAGGCATCTGCCGTGAATGGCGGGTCGACCATAATCCTCGCGTTGCTGCTGCCGCTTGGCGGTGCTGTCGCGATCGCGCTTGCCGGCCGGATCAGCGCCAACCTGCGCGAGACGGTGACGCTCGCGACCGCCGGCGGACTTGCAATGACGGTGTGGAGCCTGCTGCCGGCCGTGATGGCGGGCGAGCGGCCCGGTGTCAGTATTACCGAGCTGCTGCCGGGAGTGGAAATTGCATTCAGCGTGGAACCGCTGGGCATGCTGTTCGCGGCCCTGGCTTCCGGGTTGTGGATCATCAACTCGCTGTACTCGATCGGGTACATGCGCGGTAACAACGAACGCAACCAGACCCGTTTCTATGTGATGTTCGCCGTATCGCTCGCGGCTACGATGGGCGTTGCATTCGCCGGCAACCTGTTTACCTTGTTTCTGTTTTATGAGGCTCTGACGCTTTCCACCTATCCCCTGGTTTCCCACAAGGGCGACGCCGCTACCGTGCGTTCGGCACGGGTGTACCTCGGCATCCTGTTGACGACTTCGATCGGGTTGTTCCTGCCGGCAATCATCTGGACGTATTCGGTGGCCGGAACCGGCGACTTTGTAACCGGCGGGATTCTGGCGAGCAAAATAAACGGACCCGCGGTCGGATTGCTGCTCGGGCTGTTCGTCTTCGGCATTGGCAAGGCCGCGGTCATGCCGGTGCATCGCTGGTTGCCGGCCGCAATGGTGGCGCCGACGCCGGTCAGTGCATTGCTGCATGCCGTCGCCGTGGTCAAGGCGGGCGTGTTCGCGGTTACCAAAATTATCGTCTACATTTTCGGCGTCGACTTCCTGTTCGCCGAGCCGAGCAGCGGCTGGCTGCTGTACGCCGCAGCCTTCACCATTATTGCGGCAAGCGTGGTTGCACTGCGGCAGCAAAACCTGAAACGCCTGCTCGCCTATTCGACGATCGCCCAGCTGTCCTATGTCGTCATGGCCGCCGCGGTACTCAAACCGCTGGCTGAAATCGGCGCGGCCATCCACATGGTCGCGCACGCCTTCGGCAAGATCACGCTTTTCTTCGCGGCCGGGGCGATCTACGTCGCATCCCGTAAAACCGAGGTTCACCAGTTGCGCGGCATCGGTCTGCGCATGCCGGTGACCATGACGGCATTTACGATCGGCGCGCTCAGTATGATCGGCGTGCCGCCGACCGGGGGCTTCGTTTCGAAGTGGTACATACTGGCGGGCGCATTCCAGGCCGACAACTATTTCGCCGTGGCGACGATAATTGTCAGTACGGCCCTGAACGCCGCCTATTTTCTGCCGATCATATACATGGCCTGGTTCATGCGTGAGCCGGAACCGGCCGCGGCGGCCCACGGCGAGGCACCATGGCCCGCCGTGCTGGCACTGGCGATCACGGCGTTACTGACGATCGCTTTCTTCTTTTTCAACGGCGCCACGATCCAGCTCGAGCGCCAGGTTGTAGAGAATCTGTTATGAACGAGTCGCACCATGACGATCACTGGCTCGCGCGGCCCGCGACGATAAAACTGCTGTGGCGGGTATTCGCCGCAGTGCTGGTGCTGCTGGTTCTCGCCCAGGCAGTCATCTACGTCAAGGGTTACTTCGGCGTCGATGGCTGGTTCGGTTTTGCCGCCGCGTACGGATTCCTCTCATGTCTCGCTATGGTGCTGTTCGCGAAAGCACTCGGCTATGTGTTGAAGCGCGACGAGGACTATTACGACGACGGAAATAGCGATGCTTGAACTGATCCCGCCGGCAATATTCATGATTGTGGCCGCGCTGCTAATCGGCCCGGCGCGTGGCCATCTGCGCAGCGCGATAGTACTGGCGGCGCCGCTGATCACGCTCTGGTTCGTCTGGCAGGTGCCGAACGGCATCGCCTATGACCTCCCATTCCTTGACTACCGTATCCAGCCTCTCGAGGGGAGTGAGGTCAGGCGCCTGTTCGCAACCATTTTTGCGTTGATGGCTTTCGTTGGCGGCTTGTACTCATTCCGCCAGGCCCGGGCGTATGAACTTGCAGCCGGCTACGCCTACGCGGCAGGTGCTATCGGTGTCAGTTTCGCCGGTGATCTGGTCAGCCTGTTTGTGTACTGGGAGTTCATGGCACTGTTCTCGACCGTGGTCGTGTGGTGCGGTGGTACGCCGGAGGCACGACGCGCCGGAATTCGCTACGCCATCATGCACCTGCTGGGCGGTGTCATCCTGATGGTGGGTATCGAAGGCGTCGCCGTTGACACCGGCTCGATCGATATTCGGCCGATGCTGAACAACAGCGTTGGTACCTGGATGATGCTGAGCGGCATCCTGATCAATGCGGCGGCGCCGCCTGTATCGGCCTGGCTCGCCGACGCCTATCCGACATCGAGCCCGACAGGCTCGGTGTTCCTGTCGGCGTTCACGACCAAGACGGCAATACTGACGCTGATCCTGCTTTACCCGGGCGAACCCGTATTGGTCGGAATCGGTCTGTTCATGGTCATGTACGGCATCATTTACGCGCTGCTCGAAAACGACATTCGGCGCATCCTCGCGTATTCAATCGTCAACCAGGTCGGCTTTATGGTTTGCGCCGTCGGCATCGGAACGCAGATGGCGCTGAACGGCGCGGCCGCGCATGCGTTCGCGCATATCATTTACAAGGCGCTGCTGTTCATGAGTGCGGGCGTGGTCATTTACCGCACTGGTTTCAACCGCTGCACCGACGTCGGCGGCTTGTTCCGGACGATGCCTCTGACCGCGATATGCGGCATTGTCGGTGCGCTCGCGATCTCGGGCTTCCCGCTGACCTCCGGTTTTACCACCAAGACGATGATCTCGCAGGCTGCGGCCGATGAGAGTCTCGTTACCGTTTACATGTTGCTGGCCGCGGCCTCGGCCGGCGTGTTTTTGCATGCCGGTATCAAGTTCCCGTGGTTCGTCTTCTTCCAGCGCGATTCCGGTCTGCGACCGAAGGACGCGCCGTGGAACATGGCTGCCGCAATGGTGATCTTCTCGGTGCTGTGCATCCTGCTTGGCGTGGCCCCCGATCTGCTGTACCGGTTCCTTCCCTACCCGGTCGAGTATGACGCCTACACGCCGGGCAAAGTGCTGTTTTACCTGCAGCTGCTGATGTTCTCCGGGCTGGCCTTCTTCCTGTTGCTGCCGTTGATGAAACGCACGGAGACCATCAGCCTGGACTTCGACTGGTTGTGGCGCGTCGCGTTGTTCCGTGTGGCCAGTGGAACGTTCGCGGTTGCCGCTGCCGTTGGCGGTGCCGTCACAGCTGCCGCCGGTTCGGTTCTCGCACGCCTGCGCGTGGTGGCGACGCGCTACCTCGGTACCTCCGGTGACGACACCCGCCCGGGCGTACTTGCGCGTACCTGGCCCATAGGGGTGACGGCATTGTGGATCGCTTTGCTGCTGACGGCGTACGTCCTGATCTACTATTTCTGAGCGCTGTTTCATGGGAGTTTGGGGCAGCGGCTTTGGTTGTTGGAATTCAGAAGAAGCGACCCTGATCTTATGCACGGGTCGAAGCGAATCCGCTGCTCGGGATGTCATGTCGCAGTCCCGCCAGCTTGCAATTGGAAGCGCCGCCCCAAGATAAAACTAGGCGCAATCTTTATTGCCGCCGCGCGCGACAGCGGGTCCGGCGACAATTTCGCAAATAATCGCTTTTTTAGATTGTTATGAGATAAACAATCAATCAACTAGGTATTAAATTTGTGCTTCAATAATTGAGTGGAGACAAACGTTTCAAACCTGCAGGGAGTAGCTCCAATGCTCAGACAAACCACATATTTGCTTGCCGCTTTGGCAATGACGGCGGTCCCGGTGTTGTCATCCGGCCCGGCCCATGCGAGGGGTGAGCCAAAATCGAATCAGTTCTGGTGGCCCGAACAGCTCGATCTGAGCCCGTTGCGCCAGCATGGCGCCGAGTCCAATCCGATGGGCCAGAATTTCAACTATGCCGAAGCCTTCGCGAGTCTCGACCTCGCGGCCGTGAAGAAGGACATCGAAAAGGTCCTGACCACGTCGCAGGACTGGTGGCCGGCTGACTACGGCCATTACGGACCGTTCATGATACGCATGGCCTGGCACAGCGCTGGCACGTACCGCGTGGCTGATGGCCGCGGTGGCGCTGACGGCGGCCAGCAGCGTTTCGAACCGCTGAACAGCTGGCCGGACAACGCCAACCTGGATAAGGCGCGGCGGCTGCTCTGGCCAATCAAGCAGAAGTATGGCCGCAACCTGTCCTGGGCTGACCTGATGATTCTGGCGGGTAATGTCTCGCTGGAGTCGATGGGCTTCGAGACGTTCGGTTTCGCCGGCGGCCGCGAGGACGACTGGGAAGCCGACCTGGTGTACTGGGGCCCCGAGAAAGTGATGCTCGCCACCAGCGATCAGGAAGACAGCCGGTACTCCGGCGACCGCGAGCTGGAGAGCCCCCTTGCGGCCGTTCAGATGGGCCTGATCTATGTGAATCCCGAGGGTCCGGATGGCAATCCCGACCCGCTGGCCTCGGCCCAGGATGTCCGCGAGACGTTCGGCCGCATGGCCATGAATGACGAGGAAACCGTTGCCCTGGTTGCCGGCGGCCACGCCTTCGGCAAGATGCACGGCGCTCACAGGCCCGACAAGTGCGTCGGTGTCGAACCATCCGCCGCCGGCGTCGCTCAGCAGGGACTGGGCTGGAAGAACAGCTGTGGCAAGGGTCACTCCGAGGACACCGTCACCAGTGGCCTGGAAGGTGCCTGGACGGTAACCCCGGCCCAGTGGAGCATCAATTACCTGCAGAACCTGTTCGCTTTCGAGTGGAAGCAGGTTCGCAGTCCGGGCGGTGGCATACAGTGGATTCCCACTGACCCGAATGCGGCCAACATGGTTCCCGATGCACATATTCCCGGGAAACGTCACGCTCCGGTCATGACGACCGCCGACCTGGCGCTCAAGGCAGACCCGGAGTACCGCAAGATTGCCAGGCGCTTCCTCGACAATCCGCAAGAGTTCGAGGACGCGTTCGCGCGTGCCTGGTTCAAGCTGACCCATCGCGACATGGGTCCGCGCGCTCGCTACGTGGGTACCGAAGTGCCTGCAGAGGTACTGATCTGGCAGGATCCTGTCCCGGCGGCGGACTACCAGATGATCGGCGCCCAGGACGTCAAGGCACTGAAGGACGCGATCATCAAGTCCGAAGTGCCCAACACGGCCCTGGTCAAGGCTGCCTGGGCCTCGGCATCGAGCTTCCGTGGCACGGACATGCGCGGCGGAGCCAATGGTGCGCGGGTCCGCCTGGCACCGCAAAAGGACTGGCCGGCAAATGATCCTGCCGAACTGGCCACGGTGTTGACGGCGCTGGAGAAAATCCAGCAGGACTTCAATGGTTCCGGCCGTTCCAGCAAGGTTTCGCTTGCTGACCTGATCGTGCTGGGCGGCGCCGTGGGTGTCGAGCAGGCCGCGAA
>PKUM01000018.1 GCA_002868855.1 Chromatiales bacterium
CCCGCGAGCAAAATGCGCGCAGCCTTGCGGAACTGGAGAAACAACCCGAATTTGCGGCAATGCGCCGCGAGGCGCTGGAAATTCTGACCTCCGAGGCGAGAATTCCGTATGGTGACGTCCGCGGCGACCACGTATTCAATTTCTGGCAGGACAAATCCCATGTCCGCGGTATTTTGCGGCGATCGTCGCTCGCGAGTTACGCCGCCGGCAAACCCGACTGGGAGACACTGCTCGACGTCGACGCGCTCGACGCGTCCGAGAAGGAAAACTGGGTCTACCAAAGCGTAGAGTGCCTGGCGCCGGACTACCTGACCTGTCTTATAGAGCTTTCGCGTGGCGGCACCGATGCGTCGGTGTATCGCGAGTTTTCGATAGCGCAGGGACGTTTCGTTGCGGACGGATTCGTGATCCCGGAGGCGAAGAGCTCGGTCGACTGGATCGATCAGGACCATTTGCTGGTAGCGACCGACTGGGGTCCGGACAGCCTCACCGAGTCCGGCTATGCAAAAACGCTAAAGATTGTCGAGCGCGGCAAACCGCTGGCCGAGGCCAAAACCGTCTACACGGCACAGTCCACCGATGTGTCGGTTCAGCCGCTGGTGCGTCGCGACCGGCACCGCACCTACCCGTTCCTGCTGCGCGCGATTACCTTTTTCAATTACGAATATTTCCTGATCGGCGACGACGGCGCACTGATCGCGTTGCCGTTGCCGCAGCGCGCCGGACTCGAGGGCGTGGTGGACGGTCGTGCGATCGTCAGGCTCAACGAACAGTGGAAGTACAAGGGCGAGACCTACCCGCAGGGCGCGCTGGTCGCCCTCGCCATTTCGGACATGAGCGCCGAACTGGTTTACGCACCGGGCAAATCCGAGGCGCTGCGCAGTGTCGGTGTCGGCTCGGATGCAGTTTTCATCGGCATTCTCGATAACGTCGTCGGCGCCGCGCGCCGCCTGACCAGGGACGCCGACGGCTGGCGGTCGCAGGACATCCCGCTGCCGGAAAACGGCGTGGTGTCGCTCATCTCGGTCAACCCGAAAGGCGACGATCTGTTGGTCAGCTTCGAAAGCCTGACGACGCCGGATACGTTGTATTACGTCGGCGCCGACAACAAACCGAGCCGTGTGTTCGGGCTGCCGGAAATGTACGATGCCAGCGACGTGCTCGTCAGCCAGCGCTTCGCCACCAGCCGCGACGGCACGCGGATACCGTACTTCGTGATGGGCAAAAAGGCCGTGCTCGAGCGCGGCAACGCGCCAACCGTGCAATACGGCTACGGCGGGTTTCTCATTTCAATACTTCCCTACTACTACGAGGATCCGAGCCGGCCTCAGCATGGCGCGCTAGCAGGCCGGTTGTGGGTTTCGCGCGGCGGTGTGCTGGTGCTGTCCAATATCCGCGGCGGCGGCGAATACGGCCCCGGCTGGCACGAGGCCGCGCTCAAACACAACAGGCAGCGCTCATTCGACGACTTTTTCGCGATTTCCGAGGACCTGATAGCAAGCGGCGTCACGACTCCGCAAAGGCTCGGAGCAATCGGCCGCTCGAACGGCGGCCTGCTGATGGGCGTCGCGCTGACCCAGCGTCCGGATCTGTATGCGGCGATCGACTGCGGCGTCCCGCTGCTGGACATGTTGCGCTACGACAAGCTGCTCGCCGGGGCAAGCTGGGTCGGAGAATATGGCGATCCGGATCTGCCGGCCGACCGCGAGATCATCATGACTTACTCGCCCTACCAGAAGCTCGAGAAAGACCGTGAGTATCCGGAAGTGTTTTTCTACACCTCCACCAAGGACGATCGCGTCCACCCGGGGCACGCGCGCAAAATGGCCGCGCGAATGGCAGCGTGGAACCACCCGTTTCTTTACTACGAAAACATCGAGGGGGGGCATGGCGGCACGGCAAACCAGGAGCAACTGGCCTTCAGGACGGCGCTCGAGTACGCCTATTTCGCGCGCCGGCTGATGCCCAAAGACGGCAACTGAGCGGCGGCCGGAGGAAGACCCCGGGAGCCGTTCTGAATCCCGCGCCCGGCGCCGGACGAATGCACAGCGAATGCTGCGATCTGCGGGAGACGCGAAATGAAAATTCTGATCACCGGCGCGAGCGGCCTCGTTGGCAGCCGGCTCTGCGCGCGACTCAAGCGGGCAGGTCACGAAGTTGTGGCGCTGAGCCGCGATGGCGAGCGCGCTGCGGCCAAACTCGGGGTAACGGCGTTCTCCTGGGATTACCGCAACGAGCCCGTTCCGCGCGCCGCGATCGATGGCGCGGACAGCATCGTCCACCTGATGGGCGAGAACGTCGGCGACGGGCGCTGGACCACCGCGCGGAAAAAGGCGATTGCCGACTCCCGCATAGTAAGCGCAAAGAAACTGATAGCGGCACGACCCGGGTCGCTGGCCAGTTTCGTCAGCGCGTCGGCGATCGGTTATTACCCTGGCAGCGGCGATGAGATCTACGACGAAAGCTATCGCATGCCGCAGCAGGTCGGATTCATGCAGGCGTTATGCCGCGACTGGGAACTGGCCGCGGCAGCCGTTGAAGAGTATGGCGTGCGCCGGGTCAGCGTGCGAATTGGCCTGGTGCTCGGCAAAGGCGGGCTCCTGCAAAAATTGCTGCCGCTGTTTCGCGCCGGTCTCGGCGGGCCGGTCGGAGACGGCAGGCAGTGGCTGCCATGGATCCACATCGACGATCTGGTCAAAATCCTGGAGCTGTCGATCAGTGACGAATCGATGCATGGCGCAGTCAATGGAGTCGGCCCCGACCCGGTCACCTATGCCACGTTCGCCCGCTCACTGGGTGCCGCGGTAAAGCGGCCGGCGTTTTTGCGCGTTCCGGCGACGGCGCTGAAATTGATGCTGGGCGAAGCCGCCGAACTCGCGCTGGGCAGCTATCGCATCGTCCCGCGGCGGCTGACAGAAGAATTTGGTTTTTCGTTCGGCTATGCCGATATCGAGGCGGCGCTGGAATCCGCCATTGCATTGAATACCTGACCCGGAAATAAACCGGCCTGCCAATCGCTGGACACCGCGCCGGCATCCGCCGAACAGACCCGCGACAACGCATTCCGAGCACGGCTTGCCGGCTCCGGATATGCACACAAATGCACCAAAGCCCTCGCGATGCAATATTATTCCCCCCACGGACCGCCAACGGGCCCGGGCACAGGCAGGACAACACGCAGTGACCGACTGGAGTGATCACAACATCGCGGAGGGTCTGGGACTACCCAATCCGTCGTCTGTTTACGAGATTCTGCGTGGCGGCGAGGAACTCGATTTTCGCGGCCGCAGCAACCTGGTCGAACTCGAACGCCAGCTTTATATGAAGTGGGGCCTCGGCCGGAACCTGATTCTTGCATGGGCCCCCTATGAGCGGGGCGTACTGCTTCTGGTTGTGCCGCACTACGCGGTTGCCGCCTACACGGTATCGACTCACGGCATGGCGCCTGACCAGAGCGACGATCACGATTTCGTCGTGCGTCTGATGTCGGGGCCGCGTCAATACAGCATCAGCCAGATAAAACGCGCCGCGCAGCTGCTTGACACTGATACCTATTACGCACGTTTGCGCCAGCCGCTCGGGACCTCCAACGCGGAAGTCGAATTGATCGAGCGAATGATCGAACGCTACGCGGTCAGTTTTGTCCGCAGTCGCGCGGTAGCGTTGTTCGATATCGTCGGCTTCAGCCTGCTTAGCCCGTTCGAGCAAATGACCCAGCTGAACAGCTTGTCCTATTCGCTCAATTCCGCACACAGCAAGATGCTGGGCCAGCAGATAGCCGCCGACTTTGCTCGTTCGAGTACCGGCGACGGTTTTTATGTCTGGAATCGCAATCTGGGCGTCGCCGCGGACACCAACCTTTACCATTACATGCATCTGGTTCTCGCTGACAACGCGGTCGCGCACAGTCGCGCCAAGGAGGGCACCGTGCCGAGACTGCGCGTGTCCTTTCACGTGGGAAGCTGCTACGAGTTTCCGCGCGCCGACGGGCTCAACCCGAGCATGACCCACGATATCGTCGGCGAAGTGACGGTCGAACTTGCACGAATGATCGAGGGTGCCCTACCCGGGCAAATCTTTGTTGGCGACTTCACTTCGTTGCGCAGACGCAGGCCAGAGAGCGGAACCCGGCCGAGCGATGTGGATTCGGTCCACTTCGTCGACCTGGCTCAAGCGCGCCTGTCGAGTCTGAATGGCCTGGAATTGTCGGGCGAGGCGATCGAGTCGATCAAATGCTATCTCACCGGCAAACCGCGGGACGATGGCACGTTTACGATTCGCAAACTGACCATCAGTGACAAACACGGCCTGTCGCGCACCGTATTCAACGCCAAGGTCAACATCTACCGCCGCGCGGCCGAGCCGATTTACCTCGGGGTGGAGGACCGGGAACTGAGCACGGTAGCGCTGCCTATCGAGGCAGTGGAGCACATTTTTCCGGAACAACACGATTCCACTACGGGCGAATTCGCGCCCGGTAAGACGAGCAGCAGCCGCTAGACCTGCCAGGGTGTCGCGCGGCCCGGAGCTTCTGTGCCGTCAGCCGCGCTTTTTCGGACTGGACGTGAGATGAACGCGGCCGCGCTTGCCGAAACGCCTTTCATTGAGTCGTCCGACAACCTCGTCAACGGCCTGGGTAACACTGCGCAGACTGCCCGGCCGATGCCCCACGATCGTGTTGCCGCCCTGGATGATGACATAGCGGTACCAGTTGTCTTTTTCGGCGCCGTCGGGCGGCTCGGATTTGGCAATTGATTCGATGCGGAATGAATCGTCGTTGGCGGGTTTATCTTTGGTCTGCTCTGCTGTCTTTGTCATTCTGTATCCCTGGTGCGCGGTCGGGCGTTGCAAATACCATCGCGCAGCGACCTGAGATCGCCACGCGAAAAACCTGTCTTTGCATTCGGTGCCCGGTCACGGATACCGGTATGGAGAAAGCCTGCGTCAAGCGTGACTGAAAGATCTGTCAACGTAGGGGGATACAACGAAGTGTGCATCTGCGTGTAATGCGGTCCCCGCAGCTCGCGCGCCGTTATTGGCAGTCGCCTTTCCCGACCCGAGCGCCAGCACCAACGCCCTGCAAGAAAATCCGGCCGCATGGTAAACCACGACGCCGCGAATTGATAGGCCGATCCGGTCGAAATAGCTCAGATAATGCGCATTTTTGCTTGACAAACGCTGCTATCGGCCTAGTTTGAGCGGTTTGCGCCAGTCCCGCCCGGCGGGCGAACAAGGCGCCACGGCGGCCCAATCGCGGGCCTCGCAGCGCGGAGACCACCCGTATGAATCAACTTGCCAGGAAAACACTGAAGAACCTGCTGATCGCAGCCGTTTACATGAGCATCGGCGGTGTGGTCGCGATCGTTGGCGCGTATGTCGCTTACGTCAGCGCACGGCCGGACCTGCAGGTATGGCACGAGGCACGGTTGACTGCCGAATACACCGCGGACTCGGACGCCACCACTCTCGCCGACTACCTCGAAACGGAAAAAGCCGTATTTCAGCAGGTGAAAACCGAGGTCGTCGATCAATTGGAAGCCGCAGATCGCGGCATCATCCGGCGCTTCGATCCGGGCAGCAAATCCAATCCCGACCGCTGGCCGCAGGACTGGAATCGGACCTTTGAACTCGAACAGCAGACACCCGCTGCCGGAATCCTGCTGCTGCATGGCATGTCTGATTCGCCCTACAGTCTGCGTCATTTCGGAAAATCCCTGCATGCGCGCGGCGCCTATGTATTGGGGTTGAGGATTCCGGGCCATGGCACGGCGCCTTCGGGGCTCGTTACTGCGCGCTGGGAGGACATGGCGGCCGCCGTGCGTCTCGCCGTCAAACATACGAAAAGTGTGGTGGGCGACAAACCCGTCTACCTGGTCGGCTATTCCAATGGCGGTGCGCTGTCGGTGCAGTACGCGCAGACTAGCCTCCTCGATCCGTCGCTGCCGGAAGTCGAGGGGCTGATACTGGTGTCGCCGGCAATCGGCGTCAGCTCGGCCGCCGCGTTCGCAGTCTGGCAGGCACGCCTCGGCTGGTTGCTGCGCGTGGAGAAGCTGGCGTGGGCCGGTACCCAACCCGAGTACGATCCCTTCAAGTACGGCTCTTTTGCAATCAATGCCGGGGATCAGGCGCACAGGTTAACGGTCGAAATCCGCAAGAATTTCGCAAACCCGGCGCTGCAGCCACTGCTGACCCGGTTTCCCCGGGTACTCGCGTTTCAGTCGGCAGTCGACGCGACCGTGTCGACTCCGGCCCTGATCATGGGCCTGTTCGACCAGTTACCGGCGAATGGCAACGAGCTGGTGTTGTTCGACATCAACCGCCGGGTCGTGTTCGAGGAACTGCTCGCGAACGATCCGCGGCCGCGCCTGGTTGAATTGCTGGCGAACCGGGATTTGCCATTCTCGCTCACGGTGCTCAGAAATACCGACGCGGAAAGTGATCAGCTGGAGATCGTCCAAAAGGCCCCCGGTGACACCGACATTACGCTTTCACCGAGCAATATGCGGTGGCCGGAGGGCATATTCTCGCTGACTCACATTGCGCTTCCTTTTCCGCGCGATGACCCGCTGTACGGTGGAGAGACACTCAAAAATGCCAACCATGTGCAGCTCGGCAATCTCGCGCTGCGCGGCGAACGCGGCACTATCGCGCTGACCAGCGCCGACATGTTGCGGCAACGCTGGAACCCGTTCTGGGACTTCATGGACGAGCGGGTAGTGAGATTCACCGGTCTTGGCCAGTGAGCTCGCCGCCAGTCGCTTATCCCGTGACATATCCGTATTGCACCGGCTTCCGACCAACGTAGAATCGCGGCAATGAAAATAGCAATCGCAGGGGCCGGCATCAGCGGCCTCACTACCGCCTTTTACATTCAGCGCGCGCGCCCCGACTGGGAACTCGTGATCTACGATCCCGGCGAGCGCGCGGGCGGCACGATGCAGACAGTGGCCGTTAACGGCTTCCTTTTCGAGGCCGGAGGCAACGGTTTTCTGACCAACAAACCAGCCAGCCTGCAACTGGTGGAGGACAGCGGCGCCAGCGAACTACTGTTGCCGAGTTCCGACCTCGCGCGCAAACGTTTCATCTATACCGATTCCCTGCACCGCCTGCCGGAATCCCCGCCCCTGTTCCTGAAGTCCAAATTGATTACGCTGGGGCAGAAAATCCGGGTTGCGGGTGAGTACTTTGTGCCGCGACGGCGCGACGACAGCGAAGAGACGCTACAGCAGTTCGGTTACCGCCGGGTTGGCAAGGGCTTTACCGACGTATTTCTCGATGCGATGGTTGCCGGAATCTATGCCTCGACCCCGGCCAAGATCTCGGTCAACGCTGCGTTTCCCCTCGTCGTCAGCCTCGAGAAGGAATACGGCGGCCTGTTCCGCGGCATGATGGCCAAACGCAAAAAAGAGGCCGGGCCGGGCGGAATACTGATGAGTTTCAAGCGCGGTGTAAGCACCTTCATCGATTATTTGCGCGATGCGATCGAAGCCGACTGGCGCCTGGGCGAAGGTGTCGATGCGATTGAACCTCAGGGCCGCGGCTACCTGGTGCATTCGGCGTCGGGTGCCACCGCTGTCGACCAGGTCGTCGTGTGTGCCCAACCGTATGCGGCGGCGAAAATACTCGCGCGAGTCGATGACGAACTGGCCGCCGGTCTGGGGGCGATAGGCTATTCGCCGACAGCCGTGGTCGGACTGGGATTTGACCGCCTGGACCATCCACTCGACGGCTTCGGTCTGCTGACAACCACCGCGGCGCGGCAGCCGGTCCTCGGAGTGTTGTGGGACAGCAGTATTTTTCCGGACCGGGCGAGCGGCGGCGGCAAAACGTTGCGGGTAATGCTCGGCGGACAGCGCAATCCGGAGATGCTCGAGCTCGACGATGCGGCACTGATAGCCAAGGCCCGCGAGGGTATCGCCAACACAATGGGTATCGACACCAACCCGGATGCGGTTTTCCTGAAACGCTGGGAGCGCGGCATCCCGAGTTATCCCGTCGGCCACATTGCTCACGTCGACAAGATCTTCGAGCGCCTGGCGCGGTCGCCGGGTCTGCATCTGAACTGCAACGCCTATCGCGGTATAGCCATGAATGACTGCGTCCGTAACGGCCGCGAACTTGCGGCAAAGATCGCTGCATCCGGAGCCGCCTGAGAACCGTCACCGCTACGTCGCATTTCACCTGCCATCCATCGTCGGCAAAATCCGGGGCAAATTCCATTACCGGTGCCGGACGCCCGCCCGCAAGCTCAACCCGGCACTGGAGAAACCGCAACCATGTCAAAATTTTTCAGATTTATTGGCCGTGAAGTCAGGGAAATCCTGCCGGCGACAATCTTCTTCCTGATTCTCTTCCATCTTGTATCGATGACGAAGAGTCTGATTCTGAGCGAGCATTCGATTCCACTGTCGCACTCGGCCACCGCGACGGTTCTGGCCCTGGTAGTGGCCAAAGTTATCCTGATTGCGGATACGCTGCCGACGATGAAATCATTTGCCGATAAACCCCTCATCTACCCCACACTCTGGCGTACATTCGTGTACAGCTTTCTGGTGGCGATTGTTCAGTATCTCGAGGAACTGATACCGGCGTGGATCGACACCGGTAACTTCGCAACTGCCAACGCCCGTGTCTACCACGAACTCGTCTGGACCCAGTTTCTTGGGGTGCATATCTGGCTCGTTTTCGGGCTTTTTGTTTACTGCGCGGCTACGGAGGTCATCGCCAGGATCGGCGCCAAGGAATTCCGCTCGTTATTTTTCACCGGTGGCGGAAACAGCGCCGACCTGTAATAGCGATCCGCGGTATTGGTCAGCGCCTGGCAAAGGTCGCCTGGACCCGGATCAATCCGACTCCGTCGCAGCGCGATCGGCGGAGGCCGCGCTGGCGCCGATATTGGTCCGCCACGCCTGCTCACAGGCCGCGACACCATCACGCGGAATCGGATCTTCGGTTATCCACCTTATCGGTGCGACGACCGGGCTGGCGATGAAGCGGAAAATCGTCGCCACCAGGTCGCGCCCACGGATCCCGATACTGTAGTCGTCGAATTCGCCGTCAACGGTGACCGGCGCGGCAAACGAAAAAATCTGCGCACGTTTGGCGTTTGGCACGATGCGCGCATCGAGTTCGCGAGTACCGAAATTCGCGGCGATATCGCCGGAAGCCTGGATTCGCGAGGTATCGGCAAAGATGATTCGCTCTTCCAGCAGGCCGTCCTCCAGATTGAAGCCGCCAACGATGCAATTAACGGTCGATGCCTTTGCCTTGTCGAGCTTTGGAATCAGTGCATTGGCAAGACCGATCGCCCACAGATCGAAAATTCCCGACTTGAAGTCCTCCGGCCACACGCCAAACACGACCGCTCCGGACGCGCCCGACATCAAACCGCGGCTGGCGACGTAATCGGCGTCGAGGCGAGCAAACAGGCTGAACAACCCCTTCATCGTGGATTCCGGGTTCTTGCGCCGTGCCAGCACGCCGTAGTCCAGCTGATCGACATCCAGCTCGACATGTGCATTCAGCCGTTCGCTGTCGCGCCACTGCATGCGGCCGCGGGCCTCCATTTCACCGCCCGGCAACTCGAGTCCGAGCCGTGTCAGATCGAAAACACCATCCTTGAGCTGCGCATCGATGCGGCCCGAGCCGAGGCGGTCAGCGCCGCTGCGAACCTCGGCAACTTCCAGATTAAAAAAAGCGTCCAGGCTTTCGAAGGCTTTTTGCGACAGCACCGACTCGCGCTCGCCGTCAGCCTCTGCGGAAGCTTCCGGCTCAGTCAGGGCCGGCGTCTCCGCGCCCCGTCTCGCGCGCCAGCCCGGACTGCGAAAATCATCGAGTTGCACCAGCGGTGCGGTGAATCTTGCTACCAGTTGCGGGCGATCGCGAACATCCAGGCTCAACTCTCCGAGCAGTTCCGAATTACTCACCGCGACCCGCGCATCGGGCATCGAGTAATGTCCGGTCTTGTGGGTCAACTCGCCGGAAACATGGATTGGCCCCCACGGCGGCAGGTCAAGGCCGAGAAGCTCGTTGAGTTCGTCGAGCCCCGGGCTCTCGACAAGCACCCTGATCGTCGAAGCTTCGGCACCGAGAGGAAGAGCTCCGGCCAGTGCGGTCTCGAACCGCAAGTCTCCGAGCGCGGCCGCGAGATTCAGCGTCGCGGCGTGGTCTTCGGCAATCCTCGCAATCGCGGTCATGTCGATATCGAAGCGCATCGGCTGCCCGTCGATGTCCCCGGCGATATCGATCCGGATCGGTTCCTCCCCGCGCGCGACAAACCTCGCCTCGTCGAACCGCGCGATAAGACCGACGTCGGGCAACATATCCCAGACGCCGTTTTTAAGCAGGAACTCGGTATCGATGCTGCGAAAAATCTCGTTGGCGGTCTGGCCGGCGATGGCGAAGCGGATACTGGCCGAGTCGGCCTCCATCAATGCGTTTTCAAAGACCCCGAGGTCGCTCAGCAAGCTGCCGAGGCGCATCGGCTGTGCATCGGCCTGTAACGAAATTTCGGGACGACTGGAGGCAAGATCAATGGTCAGCTCACCATCGAAAGCGCCGTAAGGTGACTCCACACTGAGATCGCCGCGCTGGATCCGTCCGTCACGGCTGCGACCGACGAGCCTGATCGAATCGAAACGCAGCGCGTCATAACTGAGATCGTCGACGCCGAGATCGAAATCGGCATCGAGGATCCGATAGTCACTGGGCAGTATGGGAATATCCAGACGAACGCCAGCACCACGCGTCGCATCGACAGCTTTCTGATCGTCGGTTCCGGCCATGACTTCGACCCATTCCTGCAGATCGATGTTTTTCCCGCGCACCGTTGCCCTCAGTTTGTAATCGTCGTTTGGGCCCGAAGTGTACGCATCCAGCGACACGCTGCTGCGTCCCAGTCGCAATGGATCGATTACGAAATGGAGCCGCTCGGCCTCGCGATTTACCCGGCCCGCGAGAGCCACCGGCACTGGGCGCAACAGTTCGATACCCAGCCAGTCACGCATAACCTCCGGGTCACGGCTCTGCAGTTCGAATGCCAGCCCTGCCGCGCCGCTGTCGAGACCGCCATCAAGCACGATACGGGTGTCGCGGGCCTCGACCTCCAGCCGCATCCGCGAACCCTCGCCGCGCAACACCTCAACGATCGGTACCGTCTCGAGCGTTGCGGTAAACGGCTGCCCCAGCAATACACCGCGCGCCGACGCCTTTCCGGTTTCCAGCATGCCCGCAGAAAAGTCCATGTTCGCAAGTTCGAACCCAACCGGCCGGTCGCCGTAATACAGCGCCGAATCGCGCAGGGTTCCGCGCAGCGCAAAAGCGGCAAGCAGTTCGCGGACAGTTGTTCCGCGCGCGCCCAACGACATATTCAGGCCACCGTGATGACCGTGCACGTTGTCGGCATTCATGAAGGCTTTTGCCAGCCCGCCGATATCGCTCGGCGGCGCTTCAAGCTGGCTCTCGAGCACGACCTCCGGCCCTTCGATCAGAATCCCGACATCGCCGTCGAAAGGCACGTCAGCCAGCACAACGCTGACCGGCAAATCCAGCCTGCCCTCGGTGAGCCGGGTTTCGATCGACAGGGATTCAACCTCCACCGTCAATCCATCGATCCGGTCGATTTTGATCCCGAGATCGACCTCCATCGCTTCGAGATACGGCGTGACCAGATCGGCAAGCGGCGGACCCGCCTGGTTTTCTGTCTCGCGCTTTCCGGCTTGCTGATTCGTTTCCGAAGTATCGACCGCGTCCCGGTCCTCTTCGGCTGCCTCCAGCGGTGGCGCAGTTTCGAGCAACAGCGGACCCGCATCGAATCCCTCTGAATGCAACGCAAGCCGCGCGCTCGGACGGTTGCCCGACAGATCCAGGGCCGCATCGCCGTCGAATCGGGCCGGCCCAAGCAGAAACCGCTCGATCTCGATCCGGCCCTTGTTGTCGGCGAATCGGGCGTTGGCCTCGAAGCGCATCGGCGCAAGAGGTGCTGCCCGGTCGCCCAGCCATTGCCTGAATTCGTCCTCGCTGGTCAGCTCCAGCTCGAGTCTCGCTTCGCCTCGCAGCGGCGCAGTGTCCAGTCTGCTGCTGACAAAGAGCCTGCTCGCGGGACCGGTCACAATCAGGCGTTCGAGCAGCCATGTTCCCTCTTTGCCACGCTTGCTTTCGATTTTTGCCGTGAACGGGGTGTCCTGGTAACTGCCTTCGAGCTCGGCCCGGAGCTCACTGGGTTCCGGCAGCTCGAGATCGAGATCGGTTATCGCAAAGCGCCATTGATCAGCACTGTCGGCATCGGTGATTACCGCGGATACATCGTCGAATTCAACCTCGTCGATGGTAATCGACCGCAGTGCGCTGTTGCGCCCCCGGTCGCGGCTGTGCGCAGAACGCTGCTCGTCTTTTGCCCCTACCCGCCGTGTATAGTCGAGCCGCCCGCCGGCAACGGCGATCCGGCCGATACTCAAGCGCTTGCGCAACAGGGGAAGCAACCGCACATTGCCCGAGAAGTGGCTCACTTGCAGGTCAATGTCGGGACCGTCAATGCGGAGTTGATCGATCGACAGGCCCGGGCGCAGAGACAACTCTAAATAGCTGCCTTCAGCAAAGCTCAGCTCTGCATCGAGCGTCTGTTCGACAACGGGCTCGATCACCGGCGCAATTCTCGACAGGGGCACATGAATGCCGATCCAGGCAAGCACCAGGACCACGAGAAAAAGGCCAACCAGGCCAAGCCCCAGCCAGCCAAGCACTCGCCCGAAAAGGCGTAACCCCTGGCGAACACCCATCCCGAGATCTTCTCCGTCTGCGGTCTCGTCACACGGACTATAACCGCTCGCGCGGAAGTTTCCTGCGCCGCTGCGAGCGATCGTCGCCCTGCGATTCGCGCGGCCGCCGTGGCGCACCCGCCGCCGCGGCTGCAGTCAACTGTCTTTGCTTCGGAAAATCCTCGGTCCGTGGAAGTCGATCCACTCGCGGAGGATTCCCATCCCAACCAGGTCCCCGGCCCGGCCGCCCTTAACCTATAATCCGACACAATCTCAACCGGAGTCCAAGCCAATGAGCGCCCAGTGCGAGACTGTCGGCAAACAGGCGGCAGGTGCGGCCATGAGCAAATTCGAGCGCTATCTCAGCGTATGGGTAGCGCTTTGCATCGTTGCTGGCATCGCGCTCGGCCATTTTTTCCCGGCGCCTTTTCAGTTCATTGGCCGCCTCGAGATCGCCAACGTCAACATCCCTATGGCCGCGCTGATCTGGCTGATGATCATCCCGATGCTGCTCAAGGTCGACTTCGGCGCAATGAGCAACCTGCGCGAGCACGTGCGCGGCATTGGCGTAACCCTGTTCGTCAACTGGGCGGTCAAGCCGTTTTCAATGGCGCTGCTCGGCTGGCTATTCATCCGCGGCGTGTTCGCACCGTATCTGCCAGCCGAACAGATAGACAGCTACATCGCCGGACTGATCATTCTCGCTGCGGCGCCATGCACCGCAATGGTTTTCGTCTGGAGCCGCCTTTCCGATGGCGACGCCAACTTCACGCTCAGCCAGGTTGCGCTCAACGACACAATCATGGTTTTTGCATTCGCGCCGATAGTCGGGCTTTTGCTCGGCCTGTCGGCCATCAGCGTCCCATGGCAGACCCTGTTTCTCTCGGTTGCTTTATATATCGTAATTCCGGTGCTGTTCGGACAGTGGTGGCGCAAGCGCCTGCTGGCGCGTGGCGGCGACGCGGCACTGCAGCGCGTACTCCAGGCATTGCATCCGCTGTCGCTGTCGGCGCTTCTTGCAACGCTGGTGATGATGTTCGGGTTTCAGGGCGAACAGATACTGGGCCAACCGCTGATTATCCTGCTGCTGGCGATACCGATCCTGATCCAGGTCTATTTCAATTCCGGGCTGGCCTACTTGCTCAACCGGCGGTTTGGGGTCGCCCACTGCGTCGCCGCACCGTCGGCACTGATCGGCGCCAGCAACTTCTTCGAACTTGCGGTGGCCACCGCGATCAGCCTGTTCGGTTTTTCCTCGGGTGCGGCGCTGGCGACCGTCGTCGGTGTACTGGTCGAGGTCCCGGTGATGCTCTCGGTCGTGCGGATCGTGAATCGAACGCGCGGCTGGTACGAGGCCGGCGCAATGAACCGTTAGCGCGAAACCTGAAGCCGGCATTCAATCCAGCCGCAACCACACAGTGGCGTTGCGCGGGTCCCGGGCAACCTGCGTCGGGTCAGGAGTCCGAATGGCTCCGAGAAAGAGCCCGGGCAGGATTCCTATGTGGCACTTTAGTCACTTCGGTCAGCGGCAGCCGAGGCATCCGGGTGCCGATCGACGCTACGGCGCCAGCGCAAATACGGCACGGAAACCAGCATCGAGGCGAGGAAATAACCGGCCACGAGCACCGCGATTCTCGGCCCGGGAACCAGCGACGCCAGCAGTATTGCGATGCCTACGTGCCGGGTCGCACAAGCCACCGCCAGCGCCGTCCGGTTCTCGGGCGCCGGGCCGCCGAGAAGGTGTCCGATCGCCAGCGCCGAGGCGGCGAATGTCGCAAGTGCGACAATGAACTTCCAGCCGGCGATCTCGAAAACATGCCAGTTAAACCCTAAAAGCACCAGCGCCGTGACACTCATCACGACACCTGCAACGGACATCAGGACGTCGCTGGTGCGTTCGGCGGATTTGCCCAGCAACCGGCCAACAGCCATTCCGATCGCCAGCGGAGCAAGAAACGATGTGGCGATCACGCTGGCAACCCGCATCGGCGCCAGTTCGATGTCGCGGCCGAATTGCGGTCCGATCACCGCGACCCAGAACGGTACGGTCACGATGGCGAGCAGGGACGACGTCACGCTCAGACCGAAGATGTAATCGCCGTCGCCGATATGCATTAGCTTGCGCGGCAACAGCGGTGCTCCGGCCGAGACCGCGAGCACCAGCAAAGCGACCGTTGCACCTGCCGGCAACGTCAACGTTTTGGCCACTGCCAACGCGAACAGTGGAATTATGAAATACATTGCCAGCAACGACCGCAGCAGCAGCGCCGGCCGCAACCACAAATATTTCAGGTCAGCGAGCCGCGAGTCGAGCCCGATCGCAACGATCAGGGCGTACACCGACACCTTCAGTGTCAGCATCAACCCGGCAGAATTCGCTTCAATGACGGATGCCTCGAATATATATCGCGGCAAGCACGTTCCATCCGGAATCGCCACCGCGGCCATTTATGTCAGTGGGTTTCTTTTGCATCTACGGCGCCTCCGACAGCGGCACGGGAACGCCCGTCGGCGCCTGTCTTGCGCCCGTTCGCGACGGCCACGTCGCAGATCCGCTCACTGAGTTCCACGTCCGCGCCGAGCCGTCCCCTGATGCTCGGCACACGTTCGAGGTCTGCGTTTTTGTGCGCCGCAATTTTTCTCATCGAACTGCCCGGTTGAAGCACAGATAGCTCGCAACCCGGATGTTTTTATCGTCGCGCCGAATAGACATCCGCGGCACCCGGTCCACAGTCGCACATCCAAAATTGTATCGCGTGACCGCGCAGAACATCGCGCAAAAGTCCATTAAAGGATAGCCAAAGATTTGACAAGCGAGTGTCGGCCAGCATAAACATTGAAGCGTCGACCTGCCAGGACCGCGGGTTTTACTCGATGCTCGTCACGTACGGCATAAGGCAATGCCGCTGGCGTGGCCTGGCGACGACATGAAAAAAACCAAAACCAACACGGAACTCAGCCACGCTGTGTTGCGGCAAAGTGCGTGGTTCAAAACCCTGCCAACGG
>PKUM01000016.1 GCA_002868855.1 Chromatiales bacterium
GATTGCCCCGATCGCGATGGAGGACGGACTGCGGTTCGCGATCCGCGAGGGTGGTCGCACCGTCGGCGCCGGCGTCGTCGCCAAAATCATCGAGTAATTAAATAGTTACCGGAATCGGCCTGCCCTCTGGGCGGGCCGTCGCTGGTTTGGAAATAACGGTTGTCGCAACGCGGCGGCCATGACCCGGGCAAATTCGGCAGATAGGGCAGTAGCTCAATTGGCAGAGCGGCGGTCTCCAAAACCGCAGGTTGGGGGTTCGATTCCCTCCTGCCCTGCCACCTCAGCGGGCTGTGCGGCGGTGAGGAGCATGGCCCTTGAAGTTTTGCCCGAAAGACTGAAACAACGATGAACGCAAATACAGAAACCGGCTCCGGAGCCGTTGACAAACTGCTGCTGCTGACGGCCATCGCGCTGGTGCTCGGCGGCATAGTGGTTTTCTATGCCTACCCGGCCTGGTCGGTGCTGCTGCGTGCGCTGATCGTTGTTGGCGCAACCGGAGCGGCCATCGCCGTCGCGATGCGCAGCCAGCCCGGACAGGCATTGTGGCGGTTCATTGTGACCTCGCGCACCGAGGTCCGGAAAATGGTCTGGCCGAATCGTCAGGAGACTCTGACTACGACCGGGGCCGTGCTGTTGTTCGTGCTGATCATGGGCGTGTTTTTCTGGGGACTGGACTTTTTCCTGTTGTGGGCCACCCGGCTTCTGACCGGGCAGGGGGGCTGAGCGCATGACGATGCGTTGGTACGTAGTGCATGCCTACTCGAATTTCGAGCACAAGGTCGCCGAATCGCTCAAGGACAGGGTGAGGCTGGCCGGTCTCGAGCACAAATTCGGCGACATCCTGGTGCCGACCGAAGAAGTGGTCGAGATGCGCGAAGGGCAGAAACGCCGCAGCGAGCGGAAATTTTTCCCCGGCTACGTTCTGGTGCAGATGGAAATGGATGACGAGACCTGGCACCTGGTCAAGGAAGTGCCAAAGGTGCTCGGATTTATCGGTGGCAGTTCGGACCGACCGGCCCCGATTACGGATCGCGAGGCGGACACGATTCTGCAGCGCGTTCAGGAAGGCGTCGACAAGCCGCGGCCCAAAGTGTTGTTCGAGCCGGGCGAAATCGTGCGCGTCGTCGACGGACCGTTCAATGACTTCAACGGGGTCGTGGAAGAGGTTAATTACGACAAGAGCAAATTGCGGGTCGCGGTGCAGATTCTGGGCCGTTCGACGCCGGTGGAGCTGGATTTCAGCCAGGTCGAGAAGGCCTGAGCACAGAACCACGCAAGGATGCGGCTGCGCTGGATAGCGCGGTTGATACGGAAAGGATGCAGAGGGGAGCCTGCCAGGCGCTGGTACCCAACGAGGATCGATACAGATGGCAAAGAAAGTACAGGGATATATCAAGCTTCAGATTCCTGCGGGGCAGGCCAACCCCAGTCCGCCGGTAGGGCCGGCGCTGGGCCAGCAGGGCGTCAACATCATGGAGTTCTGCAAGGCTTTCAACGCGGCGACCCAGGGCCAGGAGCCCGGGCTGCCGATTCCGGTCATTATTACCGTTTATGCGGATCGCAGTTTCACATTTATCAGCAAAACGCCGCCCGCGGCAGTGTTGTTGAGGAAAGCGGCGGGCATCCGGAAGGGCAGCGGCGAGCCGAACAAGAACAAGGTCGGCGTCGTCAACCGGGCGCAGCTCGAGGAGATTGCGAAAACGAAAGAGCCCGACCTGACTGCCGCGGATATGGACGCAGCCGTCAGAACGATTGCTGGCACGGCGCGCAGCATGGGCCTCGAAGTGGAGGGTGTCTGACATGGCCAGATTGAGCAAGAAAAAGAAAGTGGCCCGTGAGCGGCTCGAGGCCGGCAAGTATTACGCCATCGACGAAGCCCTGTCGCTGGTAAAGGAACTTGCTGCGGCGAAATTTACCGAATCGGTCGATGTGTCGGTCAATCTCGGCGTCGACCCGCGTAAATCCGATCAGGTCGTGCGCGGCTCGACTGTGCTGCCGAACGGCACCGGAAAGACGGTGCGGGTAGCAGTTTTCGCCCAGGGTGAAAACGCGGAAAAAGCGACGGCGGCCGGCGCCGATATCGTCGGCTTCGAGGATCTCGCCGAACAGATCCAGAAGGGAGAGCTTAACTTCGACGTCGTGATTGCCACGCCCGACGCGATGCGTGTGGTAGGCAAGCTCGGCCAGATACTCGGTCCGCGCGGCCTGATGCCGAACCCCAAGGTCGGTACCGTAACCCCGGACGTCGAGACCGCGGTGAAAAATGCCAAGGGCGGCCAGGTGCGTTATCGGACCGACAAGGCCGGAATCATCCATTGCCAGATCGGCAATGTGACGTTCGAGGTCGATGCGCTGAAAGAAAATCTCGAGGCTCTGCTTGGTGCGCTGAGCAAGGCCAAACCTGCCGCGGCCAAGGGCCAGTACATGAAGCGGCTTACGGTCTCGTCAACGATGGGACCCGGAGTCGCGGTCGATCAGGCGACACTAAACATTTAGGAGAGTACATACGCTTCGCAATCGATTCGGACGCTACGCGGCTGGATTGGTCAAACAGGCGTACCACCATGGAGGGTGGAACAAACGGGCCGGAACATCGGCCTGCATCGAAGACCGCAGGCGCCGGGTTTGCAAAGACCCGGCTTAATCGCCGACAGACTGGCTACCTGCGCAGGTGGTGTTACCCGAATCAGCTCGACCTGGCTTGGGATCACCGTCGCATGGCGTTTCCGCGTAGGTTGCGGAGCGCGTTGATCCTGATAACCAGGAGGAAGAAATGCCACTGAGGCTTGAAGACAAGAAAGCCCTGGTAGCCGAAGTGAACGAGGTCGCCGCGAACTCGCTGTCCGCCGTTGCCGCTGAGTACAGCGGTCTGTCGGTAGCGCAAATGACCGACTTCCGCAAACAAGCGCGGGCGTCGGACGTTTATGTTCGCGTGGTCAAGAACACTTTGGCGAAAAGGGCGGTTGAAGGTACGGAGTTCGAGTGTCTTCAGGAAGCTCTCACGGGGCCGCTGGTACTGGCCTTCTCGCGCGAGGATCCGGGCGCCGCTGCACGCGTCGTCAAGACTTTCGCAAAAGAGAACGACAAACTGGTGACGACGGCGGTAGCGATCAGCGGTCAGCTGTATCCCGCCTCGGACCTGGACCGTCTGGCCAGCCTACCGACCCTTGATCAGGCACGGGCAATGCTGCTCGGCGTGCTGCATGCACCGCTGACGCAATTCGTCCGCACACTGGCAGAGCCACCGGCGATGCTGGCGCGCGTGATGCAGTCCCGGGCGGATCAGGAGCAGGCAGCCTGATACAGCGCTTTTTTGGTAATGAGCAAGTTTGGGTAGATTTTTTAAGGAGACATCAACATGGCACTTAGTAACGAAGAACTGATCGAGGAACTCTCCAGCAAACCGATCATGGAGGTCGTCGAACTGGTCAAGGCCCTGGAAGAAAAATGGGGCGTGTCCGCTGCAGCGCCTGTGGCCGTCGCTGCTGCCGGCGGCGCAGCCGGTGGCGAAGCTGCCGCAGCTGAAGAGCAGACCGAGTTTGACGTAGTAATGACGAGCTTCGGCTCCAACAAGGTTTCCGTCATCAAGGTAGTGCGCGCTATCACCGGTCTGGGCCTGAAAGAAGCCAAGGACCTGGTCGAGGGTGCACCTGCCTCGGTTAAGGAAGGCGTGTCGAAGGACGAAGCGGAAGACGTCAAGAAGCAGCTCGAAGAGGCCGGTGCCAGCGTCGAGGTCAAGTAAGACTTGGATGCAAGGCTTCGGCCCCTTTTACAGCTCCCGGCTGGTGGCGAAAGCCACCGGCCTGGTGCTGTTTTGATTTTGAGAGAACCTGCGCCTGGCGCAGGCCGGTGGGCGCGTCAGTGACGCGCTCCGTGTAGGAAATATAGCCGAGCTTCGGCGAGGAAATATCGATGGCGTACTCGTTTACAGAGAAAAAGCGAATCCGTAAGGACTTTGGCAAGCGCAGGGGCATTCTCGAAGTCCCGTATTTGTTGTCCATACAGCTCGCTTCCTATCGCAAGTTTTTGCAGACCGACGCGGCGCCGGACAACCGCGACGACATAGGACTGCATGCCGCATTTTCGTCGGTATTTCCGATCGTCAGCTATTCCGGCAATGCTCAGCTCGAATACGTCAGCTACCGTCTGGGTGAGCCGGTATTCGATGTCAAGGAATGCCAGGTCCGCGGTCTGACCTTTGCGGCTCCGTTGCGGGTTACCGTGCGCCTCGTGATTTTCGACAAGGAAGCGTCGGGCAGCAAGAAGCCGGTCAAGGACATCCGCGAGCAGGAGGTCTATCTCGGCGAGTTGCCGCTGATGACCGACAACGGCACATTTGTGATCAACGGCACCGAGCGCGTCATCGTTTCGCAGCTGCACCGCTCGCCCGGCGTGTTCTTCGATCACGACAAAGGCAAGACGCATTCTTCGGGCAAGTTGCTGTTTTCGGCCCGTGTGATCCCGTATCGCGGATCGTGGCTGGATTTCGAGTTCGATCCCAAGGATGCAATGTTTGCGCGAATCGATCGCCGCAGGAAACTGCCGGTCACGATCATTCTGCGTGCGCTCGGGTTTGAAAATCAGGAGATGCTCGCGCATTTTCACGACACTATCTCTTTTTACCTCTCTGACAAAAAGATCGAGATGGATCTGGTGCCGGAGCGGTTGCGCGGCGAAACCGCGACTTTCGACGTCAAGATCAAATCCAAGGTGCTGGTCGAGGAAGGCCGGCGCATTACCGCGCGCCATGTGCGTGACCTCGAGCAGTCGGGTGCCAAGAAGCTGGAAGTTCCCAGTATCTACCTCGAGGGCAAGATCCTGGCCCACGATATTGTCGACACGGATAGTGGCGAACTGCTGGCGTCGGCCAATGACGAACTGACCGCCGAGACCGTTGACGCGTTGATCGAGGCCGGTGTCGAAAAGCTCGAAACGCTCTGGGTCAACGAACTCGATCGCGGTCCCTACATTTCGAACACGTTGCGAATCGATGCGACCACTAATCGTCTCGAGGCGCTGGTCGAAATCTATCGCATGATGCGTCCGGGCGAGCCGCCGACCAAGGATGCGGCGGAAAACCTTTTTCACAACCTGTTTTTCAACCCAGAGCGTTACGACCTGTCCGCGGTAGGCCGCATGAAATTCAACCGCAGGGTCGGACGCGATGGCGTCGAAGGCTCCGGCATTCTTTACGATGGCCGCTATTTCAGCAGCCGCAATGACGAAGAGTCGAAAAAGTACTTCGAGAAATACGGGCTCGACAATTCGGATATCGTCGATGCCCTGAATACCCTTATCGAGATTCGCAACGGCCGCGGCACTGTCGATGACATCGATCATCTCGGCAACCGGCGTGTCCGCAGTGTTGGCGAGATGGCCGAAAACGCGTTCCGCATTGGCCTCGTGCGGGTCGAGAGGGCGGTCAAGGAGCGTCTCACGCTGGCGGAGTCGGAAGGGCTCATGCCGCAGGAGATGATCAACGCCAAGCCTGTTGCCGCTGCGGTCAAGGAATTTTTTGGTTCATCGCAGCTGTCGCAGTTCATGGATCAGAACAATCCGCTGTCGGAAGTGACTCACAAGCGCCGCGTATCGGCGCTCGGCCCCGGCGGTCTTACCCGTGAGCGTGCCGGATTCGAGGTGCGTGATGTGCACCCGACCCATTACGGCCGCGTCTGCCCGATCGAGACCCCTGAAGGCCCGAATATCGGTCTGATCAACTCGCTCGCGGTTTATGCGCGAACCAATGATTACGGTTTCCTCGAGACTCCGTATCGCAAGGTCGAAAACGGTCGCGTTACCGATTCGATCGAGTATCTGTCGGCTATCGAGGAAGGTCACTACGTAATCGCCCAGGCAAACTCGGAGCTGGATGACAAGGGTACTTTTACCGACGACCTGATCTCCTGCCGCCATCAAAACGAGTTTACGCTGGCGACGTCGGAGCAGATCGAGTACATGGACGTCAGCCCGAAGCAGATCGTCTCCGTGGCTGCTTCGATGATTCCGTTCCTTGAGCACGATGATGCCAACCGCGCGCTGATGGGTTCGAACATGCAACGTCAGGCTGTGCCGACATTGCGTGCCGAGACGCCGGTGGTAGGCACCGGTATGGAGCGTGCCGTTGCGGTGGACTCCGGTGTAACGGTTGTCGCCCGACGCGGCGGAGTTGTCGATTCGGTCGATGCTTCGCGTATCGTCGTTCGCGTCGCGGACAACGAAACGACGCCGGACGAACCGGGCGTGGATATTTACAACCTGACCAAGTACACGCGTTCAAACCAGAACACCTGTATCAACCAGCGGCCGCTGGTAAAGGCGGGCGATGCGATTGCCCGCGGTGACGTGCTGGCCGACGGGCCGTCCACCCATCTGGGTGAACTGGCACTCGGGCAGAACTTGCTGGTCGCTTTCATGCCGTGGAACGGATACAACTTCGAGGATTCGATCCTGATATCCGAGGGGTTGGTGCACGAAGACCGCTTCACGACGATCCATATCGAGGAGCTGACGTGTGTCGCGCGCGACACCAAGCTTGGTCCGGAAGAGATCACCGCGGATATTCCGAACGTCGGCGACGCTGCATTGGCCAAACTGGACGAGTCCGGTATCGCGTTCATCGGCGCCGAGGTCAAGGCTGGCGACATTCTGGTTGGCAAGGTTACGCCCAAGGGCGAGACCCAGCTGACTCCGGAAGAGAAACTGTTGCGGGCGATTTTTGGTGAGAAAGCCTCCGACGTCAAAGACACGTCGTTGCGCGTGCCTCCCGGCATGGACGGAACGGTTATCGATGTCCGTGTGTTCACCCGCGACGGAGTCGAGAAAGACAGCCGCGCACTTTCGATCGAGACAATGGAGCTCGAGAGCGTTCGCAAGGACCTCGATGACACGTTACGTATTCTCGAAGAGGACGTGCTGCAGCGTGTCGAACGCATGTTGCTGGGTAAAGTCGCGGACGGCGGCCCGAACAAGCTGAAAGCCGGCAGCAAAATCACGAAGGCCTATCTCGACGAACTGGCGCAGGAAGACTGGTTCAAGATCCGATTGCACAGTGAGGACGCTCAGGACCAGCTGGAGAAAGCGGAAGAGCGCCTCAAGGTGCAGCGTGAGGAATTTGACCAGCGTTTTGACGAGAAAAAACGCAAGATCACGGCGGGCGACGAACTGGCGCCGGGCGTGCTGAAAATGGTCAAGGTCTACCTCGCCGTCAAGCGCCGCATCCAGCCGGGTGACAAGATGGCCGGCCGGCACGGTAACAAGGGCGTAATCTCCTCGATCGTACCGGTCGAGGATATGCCCTACCTGGAAGATGGAACGCCGGTGGATATCGTGCTCAACCCGCTTGGCGTGCCATCGCGAATGAATGTTGGCCAGGTTCTGGAGACCCACCTCGGGTGGGCCGCAAAGGGTCTTGGTCACCGTATCGGACGTATGCTCGATGAGCAGGCCAAGCTTACGGACGTTCGCAAGCTGCTTGACGAGATCTACAACAAATCCGGTGGTCAGGGTGCCGACATCAAGTCACTCAACGATGACGAGGTAGCCGAGCTTGCCGGTAATCTGCGCGCCGGTGTGCCAATGGCGACGCCGGTTTTCGATGGTGCTAACGAGGATGAGATCAAGGGCATGCTGGAGCTGGCCGGGTTGCCGACTTCAGGGCAGACCACATTGTTCGACGGCCGCACAGGTGAGTCATTCGATCGTCCGGTGACCGTCGGCTACATGTACATGCTCAAGCTCAATCACCTCGTGGATGACAAGATGCATGCGCGTTCCACTGGTCCGTACAGTCTCGTGACCCAGCAACCGCTGGGCGGCAAGGCGCAATTCGGCGGTCAGCGGTTCGGTGAGATGGAGGTGTGGGCGCTGGAAGCATATGGCGCTTCGTACACGCTGCAGGAAATGCTCACGGTCAAGTCCGACGATGTTCAGGGTCGTACCCGGATGTACAAGAACATTGTGGACGGCACGCACGAGATGCAGGCAGGCATGCCCGAGTCGTTCAATGTGCTCGTAAAGGAGATCCGCTCACTCGGCATCAATGTCGAGCTCGACCAGGACTGAAATCGGGACGGCTGAACAGACCCGTGTTTAGGCGACGAGCCCCAAGCAAACAGGTGGCAGGATGAAAGATCTACTCAAGCTCTTCAAACAACAGGTACCCGTCGAGGACTTCGACGCTATTCGCATTGGCCTGGCCTCGCCGGATATGATCCGGTCCTGGTCATTCGGCGAAGTGAAAAAGCCGGAGACCATTAACTATCGGACGTTCAAGCCCGAGAGAGACGGCCTGTTCTGTGCCAAGATCTTCGGTCCCGTCAAGGACTACGAATGTCTTTGTGGCAAGTACAAGCGGTTGAAGCACCGCGGAGTCGTCTGCGAAAAATGCGGCGTCGAGGTTACCCAGGCGAAGGTTCGCCGCGAACGCATGGGTCATATCGAGCTTGCCAGTCCGGTAGCGCATATCTGGTTCCTGAAATCGTTGCCCTCGCGCATCGGTCTGATGCTGGATATGACATTGCGCGAGATCGAGCGTGTGCTCTATTTCGAGGCCTTCGCCGTTGTAGAACCGGGAATGACGCCACTCGAGCGCGGTCAGCTGTTGTCGGATGAAACTTATCTCGAGGCGATCGAAGAGCACGGGGATGAGTTCGAGGCGAAGATGGGTGCGGAAGCGGTGTACGACATGCTGCGGACCATCGATCTCGATGCCGAAATTCTGAAGGTCCGCGAGGAGATCGCCGGCACCAATTCCGAAACCAAAATCCGCCGCCTGTCGAAGCGCCTGAAGCTGCTGGAATCTTTCCAGGAGTCCGGTAACAAGCCGGAGTGGATGGTGATGACCGTGCTGCCGGTTTTGCCGCCGGACCTGCGCCCGCTGGTGCCGCTCGATGGTGGCCGCTTCGCGACGTCGGATCTTAACGATCTGTACCGCCGGGTCATCAATCGCAACAATCGGCTGCGCCGTCTGCTCGAGCTGAATGCGCCGGATATCATCGTGCGCAACGAAAAGCGGATGCTGCAGGAAGCGGTAGACGCGTTACTCGATAACGGCCGCCGCGGTCGGGCGATAACCGGCACCAACAAACGTCCACTCAAGTCGCTCGCCGACATGATCAAGGGCAAGCAGGGCCGGTTCCGCCAAAACCTTCTCGGCAAGCGTGTCGATTACTCTGGTCGTTCGGTCATCGTGGTCGGGCCGACGCTGAAACTTCACCAGTGCGGTTTGCCGAAGAAGATGGCACTCGAACTCTTCAAGCCGTTTATTTTTTCCAAGCTGCAGTTGCGTGGCGAAGCGGCGACGATCAAGGCTGCGAAGCGCCTGGTCGAGCGCGAGGGTCCGGAAGTCTGGGATATCCTCGAGGAAGTCATTCGCGAGCATCCGGTGATGCTGAACCGCGCGCCGACCCTGCACAGACTCGGCATCCAGGCATTCGAGCCGGTGCTGGTCGAAGGTAAGGCGATCCAGTTGCACCCGCTGGTCTGCACCGCGTTCAACGCCGACTTTGACGGCGACCAGATGGCGGTCCATGTGCCGTTGTCTATCGAGGCTCAGCTCGAAGCGCGGGCGTTGATGATGGCGTCCAATAACATCCTGTCCCCGGCCAATGGCGATCCGATCATCGTGCCGTCGCAGGACGTTGTGCTCGGGCTTTACTTCATGACCCGCGAGCGCATCAACGCGAAAGGCGAAGGCATGTATTTCTCCGGTGTCGGCGAAGTGCATCGCGCCTATGAATCGCGCCAGATCGACTTGCAGGCCCGGGTCAAAGTCCGGATCGAGGACTCGTATCTCAACGAGGAAGGCGAAATCCAGCATAAGCGTCACGTCGTTGCCACCACCGTTGGGCGTGCGTTGCTCGCGGAAGTCATGCCGAAAGGTATGCCTTTCGAGCTGGTCAATCGCGATATGACCAAAAAGGCCATTTCGGGCCTGATTAACGCCTGCTACCGCACACTCGGACTGAAACGAACGGTCGTGTTTGCCGATCAGTTGATGTATACCGGGTTCCACTATGCGACCAAGGCGGGCGTTTCCATCGGCGTCAACGATATGGTCGTTCCGGAGGAGAAGGCCGGCATCCTGACCACCGCCGAAGACGAGGTCAAAGAGATCCAGGAACAGTACACCTCGGGTCTGATCACTAACGGCGAACGCTATAACAAAGTCGTCGATATCTGGTCACGGACGAACGAGGAAGTGGCCAAGGAGATGATGAACAAGCTGGGCGGGGAAAACGTTGTCGACTCGGCCGGTAAAGAGCAGCATCAGAAGTCGTTTAATTCGATCTTCATGATGGCCGATTCGGGCGCTCGTGGTTCGGCGGCCCAGATTCGTCAGCTCGCTGGTATGCGCGGCCTGATGGCCAAGCCGGACGGTTCGATTATCGAGACCCCGATCACTGCCAATTTCCGCGAGGGGCTGAATGTCCTGCAGTACTTCATCTCGACTCACGGCGCGCGTAAGGGTCTGGCGGATACGGCACTGAAAACTGCTAACTCGGGTTACCTGACCCGGCGCCTGGTCGACGTTGCCCAGGACCTTGTGGTCACGAAGGTCGATTGCGGTACCGAGCGCGGCCTGATGATGACTCCGCTGGTTGAGGGAGGCGATGTTGTGGAGCCGCTGCGTGAGCGCGTGCTTGGACGAGTCGTTGCCTCGCCGGTTCTGAAGCCGGGCAGCGAGGAAGAGATTGTCGAGGCCGGTACGCTGCTCGACGAGAAATGGGTCAATACCCTGGAAGAACTGTCTGTCGACCAGGTTCATGTTCGCTCGCCGATTACCTGCGAGACTCGCTACGGCGTGTGCGCGCAGTGCTACGGTCGCGACCTGGCCCGGGGTCACCGCATCAATATCGGTGAGGCCGTGGGTGTCATCGCGGCGCAGTCGATCGGTGAGCCGGGTACCCAGCTGACGATGCGTACGTTCCACATCGGTGGTGCCGCATCGCGTGCGGCCGCGGTCAACAGTGTCGAGATCAAGGGTGCCGGTGTCATCCGCCTCCACAACATCAAGACGGTGAAACACGAGCGCGGTCATTTTGTCGCCGTATCGCGTTCCGGTGAGATCGGTGTGATGGATGAGTTCGGGCGCGAGCGGGAACGCTACAAGATTCCCTACGGTGCGACGATTGCCGTTGACGAGGGTTCGCCGGTGGAATCCGGTCAGGTCGTTGCCAATTGGGACCCTCACACCCACCCGGTGGTATCCGAAGTGACGGGTAAGTTGCGTTTCGACGACTTCATCGATGGCGTGACCGTAACCCGCCAGGTTGACGAGATTACCGGTCTGGCCGCTATCGTGGTGCTTGATGTTCAGCAGCGTGGCGGGTCGAAGGACCTGCGGCCGACGGCGCGCCTGGTCGATGCCAAGGGCAAACCGGTGTGTTTTGCCAATACTGACATCCCGGCATCCTACGCGTTGCCATCTGGTGCCGTGGTCAATATGGACGATGGATCGAAGGTCGGAGTCGGCGACGTCATCGCACGTATCCCGCAGGAGAGCTCGAAGACCCGCGACATTACTGGTGGTCTGCCGCGTGTCGCCGATCTGTTCGAGGCGCGCAAGCCAAAAGATCCGGCGATTCTCGCCGAGTATTCCGGTACCGCCAGCTTCGGTAAGGAAACCAAGGGCAAACGTCGCCTGATCATCACCGACGACAGCGGTGAAAAGCACGAGACCCTGATTCCGAAATGGCGTCACCTGAACGTGTTCGAAGGCGAGCAGGTGTTGCGCGGTGAAGTGATTGCCGAGGGCGAGCCCGACCCGCACGACATCCTGCGCCTGCAGGGCGTCGAGCGGCTGGCGGACTACCTGGTGCGCGAAATCCAGGATGTCTACCGCCTCCAGGGTGTGAAGATCAATGACAAGCACATCGAGGTGATCATCCGCCAGATGCTGCGCAAGCTCGAGGTGGCCAAGTCTGGCGGCAGCAGGCTGTTGCGTGGCGAGCAGGTCGATCGTGCCCGGGCTCTCGAAGAGAACGAGGCCATGGCGGTCACCGGCAAGGAAGCGGCGGTATTCGATCCGATGCTGCTGGGTATCACCAAGGCCTCACTGGCTACCGAGTCGTTTATTTCGGCGGCCTCTTTCCAGGAGACCACTCGTGTTCTGACCGAGGCCGCGGTACGCGGCCTGCGCGACGATCTGCGCGGACTCAAGGAAAATGTCATCGTTGGCCGGTTGATTCCGGCGGGCACCGGTTTCGCCTACCACGCCGAGCGCAGACGCAGCCACGAGGACCGCGCCAAGGAAGAGTTGCTGGCGCTGGAGCAGGCTCAGGCTGCCCTCGAGACGGTTCAGGACGATGATCAGCCGGCCGAGGAAGTGCCCGAGACGGCCGTCGAGGACTAGAAAGCAGCGCGGGGTGGCGGATTTTGCCGCCCCGCCTTTCTTGACACCGGATTGGGGCGAATCTAGAATGCCCGGCTTTACATCGGCAGCGTTTCCCAATCGCGCCGAATAAGGAATTCGACCCGGGCCGCCATGGTATGGCGGCCCGGTTCTACTCTGGGCGGCATACGCGGGTTCCGCGCACGCTACCACAAGCGAAATAGAGAATAGCGAATGTCTACGATCAATCAGCTGGTGCGCAAGTCGCGCAAGAGCAAAACGGCCAAAAGTAACGTCCCCGCGCTGGAGGCGTCACCGCAACGTCGCGGCGTTTGCACCCGCGTGTACACGACCACGCCGAAAAAGCCGAACTCGGCCTTGCGCAAAGTGGCACGTGTGCGACTCACGAATGGCTTCGAAGTCACCAGCTACATTGGCGGTGAAGGCCACAATCTTCAGGAGCACTCGGTGGTGATGCTGCGCGGCGGACGCGTCAAGGATCTCCCCGGTGTGCGTTATCACATCGTTCGCGGCACGCTGGATTGCGCAGGCGTCAACGAGCGTAAGCAGGGCCGTTCCAAATATGGAGCGAAGCGACCCAAATAGGGTCCAGCATCAGGACAGGTCTGACCAATGTCACGTAGAGCAAGAGCACCAAAACGCGCAGCACTGCCGGATCCGAAGTTCGGCAGCGATATGTTGGCGAAATTCATCAACATGATGATGAACCGCGGCAAGAAATCGGTCGCGGAGCGCATCGTCTATGGCGCGATCGACCGTATTTCGGACCGCAACAAGGTCAGTGATGAGCAGGCTCTCGAACTGCTTGCGCAGGCGCTTGATAACGTCAAACCGGCGGTCGAGGTGAAGTCGCGGCGCGTTGGCGGTGCTACTTATCAGGTTCCGGTCGAGGTGCGTCCGGCGCGACGGCAGACGCTGGCGATGCGCTGGGTCATCGATTCGGCGCGCAAGCGCAGCGAGAAGTCGATGGCCGCGCGGTTGGCGAATGAGTTGATCGATGCGGCGGAGAATCGTGGCGCGGCAGTGAAGAAGCGCGAAGACACGCACCGCATGGCTGAGGCCAACAAGGCTTTCTCACACTACCGCTGGTAATTCTCGCTTCCAGCAGTTGAACGAGATTCACATCGAGGACTAGTTCCGTGGCACGTACCACTCCCATTACCCGTTATCGAAATATCGGCATCATGGCCCATATCGATGCGGGCAAGACGACGACTACCGAGCGTGTGCTCTTCTATACCGGTGTATCGCACAAGATCGGTGAGGTTCACGACGGCGCCGCCGCTATGGACTGGATGGAGCAGGAGCAGGAGCGCGGTATCACGATCACCTCTGCTGCGACCACCTGTTTCTGGAGCGGTATGGAGCAGCAGTTCGACGAGCACCGCATCAATATCATCGACACCCCCGGGCATGTTGACTTTACGATTGAGGTAGAGCGCAGTCTGAGGGTTCTCGACAGCGCGGTCGCTGTTTTCTGTGCTGTTGGCGGTGTCGAGCCGCAGTCCGAGACGGTTTGGCGTCAGGCCAACAAGTATGCCGTGCCGCGGCTTGCGTTCGTCAACAAGATGGACCGCGCCGGTGCCGATTTCCTGCGTGTCGTAGGTCAGTTGAAGGATCGCCTCGGTGCCAATCCGGTGCCGCTGCAGCTGCCTATCGGAGCCGAAGAGAATTTCCTCGGCGTCGTCGACCTGATCCGGATGCAGGCGATCCTGTGGGATGAAGGCAGCCAGGGTATGACGTTCGAGGCCAAGGATATCCCCGCCGAAATGCTGGAAGAATGCCAGCTGATGCGCGAGCAGATGGTCGAGGCGGCAGCCGAGGGCGACGAGGAACTCCTCGAGAAGTTCCTCGAGGATGGCGATCTCAGCAACGACGAAATCAAGCGCGGCATTCGTTTGCGGACGCTGAATAACGAAATCGTGCCGGTAATGTGCGGTTCCGCCTTCAAGAACAAGGGCGTGCAGGCAGTGCTGGACGCGGTGGTCGAGCTGATGCCGTCGCCGGTGGACGTGCCCGCGATCAAGGGAATCACCGAGGACGAGCAGGAAGCCGTTCGCAAGCCGGGTGACGATGAGCCGTTCGCCGCGCTGGCTTTCAAGATCATGACCGACCCGTTTGTCGGCACGTTGACGTTCTTCCGCGTTTATTCCGGCGTTCTTGCGACCGGAGATACGGTCTATAACCCGGTTAAGGGCAAGAAAGAGCGGATCGGGCGCATGCTGCAGATGCACGCGAATGACCGCAAGGAACTGAAAGAAGTCCGGGCTGGCGATATCGCCGCCGCCGTGGGTCTGAAAGACGTTACCACTGGTGACACGCTGTGTGATCTGAAGCAGGTCATAACCCTGGAGCGCATGGAGTTCCCGGAGCCGGTGATTGCGGTCGCGGTCGAGCCGAAGACCAAAGCCGACCAGGAAAAAATGGGCATGGCATTGTCCAAACTGGCCAAGGAAGACCCGTCGTTCCGGGTGCATACGGACGAGGAGTCGGGACAGACGATCATCTCCGGAATGGGTGAATTGCATCTCGAGATCATCGTTGACCGACTCAAGCGCGAGTTTAAAGTCGAGGCGAATGTCGGCAAGCCGCAGGTTGCCTATCGCGAGACCATCCGCAAGGCGGTGGAGCAGGAAGGCAAATTCGTGCGTCAGTCGGGCGGCCGCGGTCAGTACGGTCATGTCTGGCTGAAGATTGAGCCGCGCGAGCCGGGTGCCGGCTACGAGTTTGAAAACTCGATTGTCGGTGGTGTCGTGCCCCGCGAGTACATTCCTGCGGTGGATAAAGGCATTCAGGAACAGATGCAAAACGGCGTGATAGCGGGTTATCCGGTCGTGGACTTCAAGGTTACCTTGTTTGACGGCTCGTACCACGAGGTGGATTCGAGTGAGATGGCGTTCAAGATTGCCGGATCCATGGGCTTCCGGGAAGGCGCGCTGAAGGCCGATCCGGTATTGCTCGAGCCGATCATGAAGGTCGAGGTCGTAACTCCCGAGGACTACATGGGCGACGTGATGGGCGATCTCAACCGCCGCCGTGGTCTGCCTCAGGGGATGGACGATACTCCGGCCGGCAAGGTGATTCGCGCCGAAGTCCCGCTGGCGGAAATGTTCGGGTACGCGACCGATTTGCGTTCGATGAGCCAGGGTCGCGCGACCTACTCGATGGAGTTCCTCAAGTACCATGAAGTGCCCAACAGTGTCGCCGATTCGGTGATTAAGAAGGCATCCTGAGAATCTTGACATTTGCGAGGTAAAGACGGTGTCCAAGGAGAAATTTGAGCGTACGAAGCCACACGTAAACGTGGGCACGATCGGTCACGTAGACCATGGTAAGACGACGCTGACGGCGGCGCTGACCA
>PKUM01000038.1 GCA_002868855.1 Chromatiales bacterium
GCCAATATGGTTGGATTTGCGCACATTGCCACCCGGATTACCATTGGTAGGGCACATTCCGTTCCCCGCCAGTGCACGCCATCTCGCCACGGCAACGGTTTTTCGCAATCCCCTGACCAGCCCTCGGCGAGGAGGAAAGTCAACACCGCAAACGGCTCCTTCTGTGGGTCACCGAACATAACCGCGGAAACACTGGCGCATCGGCAATCAGGCAAGTTCACTGATGCCAGTCAAGCGTCTCGTCCCCTCCGGCGCAGCGCCGGTTTTGCGACGCTGCGACAGCCCGGTTAAGCTGTCGCGCGCCCAACCAATCAAGGAACCACATGCTGGCGGGACTGCTCGGTGCACTGGCAATCGGTCTGAGCCTGGGTTTGCTCGGATCGGGCGGATCGATATTGACGGTGCCGGTCCTGGTCTATCTTTTCGGCCAGGAGGAAAAGGTCGCGATAGCCGGTTCTCTTGCGGCCGTCGGCAGCATCGCTCTCGCGGCAGCGATACCGTATGCGCTGCGGCGCGACGTCGATTGGCGCAATGTCCTGTGGTTCGGCATCCCGGGAATGTTCGGTACCTATGCCGGTGCATGGGTCGCAAACTTCATCTCGGGCGTCGCGCAACTGGCACTATTTGCGGCGGTCATGCTGTTAGCGGCAATCATGATGTTGCGTCGCCCGCCACACGTCGATCCCGGCGACTCGCATCGGCATCCGTTCAAGATCGTTGCCGACGGTCTTGGCGTCGGGGCATTGACCGGAATCGTCGGGGTCGGCGGTGGATTCCTGATCGTACCCGCACTGGTTTTGCTTGGCGGCATGGGCATGCGCGCCGCGGTCGGCACGAGCCTGGTCATTATCGCCATGAAGTCTGCCAGCGGCTTCGTCAAATATCTCGACGTGCTGGATCGTTTCGATCTCACCCTCGACTGGCAGGTACTGGGCATCGTCACCGCCGCAGGAATACTGGGCACATTTGCCGGCAATCTGCTCAGCGGGAAAATTCCGCAGTCGGCCCTGCGGCGGATTTTCGCGATCTTTCTGTTATTTATGGGCGCCTGGATACTCTGGCGCACTCTGCCGCAGGTAATCTAGTCCGACCGGCACAACGACCGCGGGCACCAGAACTGTCATCCGCAAACGCTCAGCCCGGGCGCTAACCCGATCCCAGCGCGGCGGCCACGTTGTTCGCGGCAGCCCGATACTCCGCCTCCAGACGGTCACACAGTTCCGCCACCGTCGGAACGTCATCGATGCCGCCAACACCCTGCCCGGCCGACCAGATCGTTTTCCAGGCCTTGACCTCGCTGTCGATTGCCTTCAGGTCGGGCTTGTCCGCACCCGCCTTTTGCAACAATTCGACATCGATATCGTTGTCCTCGAGGCTCTGGCGCAGAAAGTTCGCGCTTACCCCCGAAATCGCATCCGTGTAAACAATGTCGGCGGCCACCGCATCCTCGATCATGGTCTTGTACTCGGCCGGCGCCGCGCTCTCGGCCGTATTGATGAACCGCGTTCCGAGATAAGCCAGATCCGCACCCATCGCAAGCGCCGCCGCGATGTGACCGCCCGTACTGATACATCCGGACAGCAACAACGTGCCCTCGAAAAAACTGCGTATTTCCTGGGTGATCGCAAGCGGATTCAGCGTCCCCGCATGACCGCCGGCGCCGGCGCAAACGGCTATGAGCCCGTCAACGCCGGCCGCCGCGGCCTTGCGTGCATGTCGCATGTTAATCACGTCGTGAAATACGACGCCGCCATAAGCATGCACCCGTTGGACCAGGTCCGGGACCGCACCCAGCGAGGTAATGACGAGCGGAACCTCGTGCTTCTCGCACAACGCCAGGTCTGCCTCGACCCGCGGATTGCTGCGATGAACGATCAGGTTCACCCCCCAGGGCGTTGCAATGTCACCGCCAGCGAGAGCCGCCTTGATCTCCTCAATCCACTGCTCGAAGCCCTCGGAAGTTCTGCAATTGAGGGCGGGAAAACTACCGACTACCCCACTACGGCATGACTCGATAACCAGTGCGGGATTGGAAACAAGAAACATCGGCGCCGCGACTGCCGGCAACCGCAGTTTTCCTTCGAACGATGCTGGCAGCGGCATCCGGACTCTCCTGGCAATCAGGCCGCGCGCGAAGCACCAGCGGTTTTTTTGCGACGTTCATCGAGCCCAATACCGCGCGCGATGATTTCCTTCATGATTTCCGACGACCCCGCGTAGATGCGGGAAATTCTCGCATCGGTATACATCCGACTAATCCGGTACTCGTCCATGTAACCGGCTCCGCCATGAAGTTGCACGCAATCGTCCATGACCCGCGCCTCGACTTCGCTGGCATGCAGCTTGGCCTCGGCCGCAACCTCGGCCGACAGGCGACCCGCGTTGTGCTCGACCACACACTGATCGATAAAGGTCTGAGCGACGTCCAGCGCGGTGCGCATCTCTGCCATCTTGAATCGCGAATTCTGGAATGCCGCGATCGGCCGACCGAAAGCATGACGCTCCTTGATGTAATCCATCGTGATATCGAAAGCTGCCTGCGCATGAGCGATAAACGAGCACGCACCCATCAGGCGCTCCTCGGCGAGGAACTGCATCAGGTAGTAAAAACCGCGTGTCGCCTCTCCGAGAACATTGGCTTTCGGGATACGAACATTGTCAAAAAACAATTCGGCGGTGTCCTGCGCCTTCAACCCCATCTTTTTCAGGTTCCGGCCACGACTGAATCCCTCCATGTCGCCTTCCACCAGGAACAAACCAATTCCATGCGGATTGTCGGCGAGGGTCCGGGCGGCCACCACGAAAAGATTTCCGTTAATGCCGTTCGAGATATAGGTTTTCGAACCGTTAAGAAGGAAATAGTCGCCTTTGTCCTCGGCGCGGGTCTTCATCCCGGCGAGGTCGCTACCGGCACCCGGCTCGGTCATGCCAATACCCATGATGCGCTTGCCGCTGATGCAATCGGGCAGGAATCTCTGCTTCTGCTCATCATTGCCGAGCTCGCCAAGATAAGGCCCAACAAGGCGGCTGTGCAGGTTCAGGAAAAATCCGGGCTCGCCATGAGCCGCGTTCTCTTCCATCAGGATTTGCTCATAACGGAAGTCTTCGATACCGGCGCCGCCGTATTTCTCGTCGGCCCACATCAACAGGAAACCCATATCGCCGGTTTTCTCGAAAATCTCCGGGTCTACCGCGCCCTGTTCGCGCCAGCGTTCGGAATGCGGCGCAACTTCGTTCTGGAAAAATTTCCGCGCAGTGTCGCGGAACATGTCATGTTCTTCCTCGAAAATCGTTCTCGGCATCATCGGCCTGGTTCCTCCTGCATTCGAAAAAAATGGCGCGCCACTTGAGCTGGCGCGCCGGTATCGTTACGCCGCTGAGCGTGCGTTTTCGGCAGTCTCGCCGTAGAAGCTCTCATTGTTCTCGGCTTTGGCTTTCAGCCATGGCGAGGGCCGGAAGCGTTCGCCGTAAGCGTCGGCCAGGCGCTCGCACTCCGCCACGAATCTGGCTATCCCGATCGTGTCGATCAGCGAGATCGTTCCTCCGGTCCACGGCGGGAAGCCCCAACCAAGAATCGACCCGATATCCGCATCGACAGCTTCCGTGACAACGCCTTCCTCGATACAGCGCGCGGTCTCGAGCGATTGTATGTAGAGCAGGCGCTTCTGGACTTCGTCCACCGAGGGTTGCTCCGCGGCGGCCGGGAAAATCGTGCCGAGTTCGCCCCACAAATGTTTTTTCTCGCCTTCCGGATAGTCGTAAAAGCCCTTGCCGTAACGTTTGCCCTTGCGGTCCAGGTCCTCGACAAAACGCGTCACTGCATCGTAGCTCGACGGCTTGACCCAGTCGTCGCCAAGATCCTTCTTGTGTTGCGCCATGATCTTGTACTGCAATTCGATCGTGACCTCGTCAGACACCGCGAGCGGCCCCACCGGCATGCCCGCCATTTTTGCCGCATTCTCGATCAACGCCGGGTTCACGCCCTCCGCGAGCATGGTGATGCCTTCGTTCGGATACATACCGAAACAGCGGCTGGTGTAAAAGCCGCGGCTATCGTTGACCACAACGGGCGTTTTACGAATTTGCTGAACGTAGTCCATGCTGCGCGCAATCGCTTCCTGCGACGTCTTTTCACCAACGATGATCTCGACCAACGGCATTTTATCGACCGGCGAAAAGAAATGAATACCGATAAAGCTCTGCGGTCGCTTTGACGCCTCCGCGAGACCTGTAATCGGCAGCGTCGAGGTATTGCTCGCAAAAATCGCCGTCTCGGGAATCACTGCCTCGGTCTTCGCCGTTACTTCAGCCTTAATATCGCGGTGTTCGAAAACCGCTTCGATCACCAGATCGCAACCTTCGAGATCCGCATACTCGGTCGTGGTCTTGATCAGCCCCAGCATTGCCTCGGCTTTATCCGCGGTCATGCGTCCACGTTTCTGTGCCTTCTCCAGCAGCTTGCGCGAGTAGTCTTTGCCGCGATCCGCACTGGCCTGGTCGGTGTCGAGCAAAACGACCTGCATTCCCGCGCGCGCCGAAACGTAGGCAATACCCGCACCCATCATGCCGGCGCCAAGAATCCCGAGCTTCGATACCTTGCTGGGCTCGATACCCTTGGGACGCCGCACCAACTTGTCAGCGGCCGTCTTGTTTACGAACAGGCTACGCATCATGTTGCGGGCAACGACACCGGTTACCAGTTGCGCGAAGTATTTCGACTCAACCTGCAAACCTTTGTCTATAGGCAAAATCGTACCTTCGAATACGCAAGCCATAATCGCTTCCGGCGCCGGGTAATTGTGCTGGGTTTTTCCTGCGAGCAGGGCATTTCCGACGATAAAGGTCTCCACCGATTTCGGATTCATCGCGCCGGCACCGCCAGGCACCTTGAATCCCTTTTTGTCCCACGGCGCCACGGCATCCGGTGAGCCCTGCAACCAGCGCCGGGCTGCATCCAGCAACTGGTCGGCCGCAACGACTTCATTGACGATACCGAGTGCCAGCGCCTTGTCGGGCCGCACATGGCGTCCCTCAAGCATCAGCGGCAGTGATTCGCGCAGGCCAATCAGTCGCGGCAGGCGTTGGGTGCCGCCAGCGCCCGGCAGCAACCCGACCTGGACCTCCGGCAAACCCACTACGGCTTTCGGATCATCGACGATTACGCGGTAGTGGCAGGCCAGGCAGAGTTCGAGCCCGCCACCCAGCGCCGTGCCGTTGATCGCGGCGGCAAACGGCTTGCCGCAGGTCTCCATCCGCCGATACAGTTTCGACAGATGCTGGCTCCACTGGTAGCCCTCCTCGACCGAAACACCGCGATCATGGGCGGTGACGAGATCTTTGAGGTCGGCTCCGGCAATAAAGGCCTTCTTGCCGGAGGTAATCAGCGCGCCCTTGATATTATCGTCGGCGGCGACCTTCTCAACGGCCTCGGCGAGGTCACCGAGAAATTCCGGGGTAAGCACATTCATTGAACGGTCCGGCACATCGATCGTCAACGTGGCGATACCGTCCTCGGCAACTTCAAATCGTATCGTATTACTCATTTCCAATTCCTCTGTCCCTTGCGGTGGACACTTGTTCGTTGGCCCGCATTCGCGCTTCAGTTCGGGCCGGGGATGCTAGACGCGCTCGATGATCGTGGCCGTACCCATTCCGGCACCGATGCACAGAGTGGCGAGCGCAGTATTCAAATCGCGCCGCTCCATCTCGTCGAGCACGGTGCCGAGGATCATTGCGCCGGTTGCACCGAGGGGATGACCCATGGCGATTGCGCCACCATTGACGTTGATCTTTTCCGGATCGAGTTCCAGTTGCTGCATGTAGCGCAACACTACCGCGGCGAAGGCTTCGTTCAATTCGAACAAATCGATGTCGGAGGTTGTCATTCCAGCCCGTTTCAATACCTTCTCGGTTGCAGGCGTCGGGCCGGTGAGCATAATCGTCGGCTCGCTACCCACCGATGCAAATGCACGAATCCGCGCTCGTGGCTTCATACCGAACTGCTCGCCAATCTCCTGGTTTCCAACCAGCACGGCGGCGGCGCCGTCAACGATGCCACTCGAATTACCGGCGGTATGGCGGTGATCGATTCTCTCGACATCGGGGTAACGCTGGATCGCCACCGCGTCGAATCCGGCCTGCTCGCCGGGCATTTGGAATGCCGGACGCAGTTGACCAAGGTCTTCAGCGGTGGTGCCCGGACGCACGATTTCGTCATGCTCCAGAAGTACCTGCCCAATCACGTCCTTGACTGGTACGACCGACTTGCGGAAACGGCCCTCCTCCCAGGCGTTCGCCGCCCTGCGTTGGCTCTCGGCTGCGTACTCGTCAAGATCTTCGCGGCTGAAGCCGAATTTGGTCGCAATCAGATCAGCGCTAATGCCCTGGGGTACGAAGTAAAGCTTCTGCGCGACCTGTGGGTCGGTCGGCCAGGCTCCGCCATCCGAGCCCATGGGCACCCGTGACATCGCCTCGACACCGCCGCCGATGACCATATCCGACTGGCCAGACATGACCTGGGCAGCCGCCATATTGACCGCCTCGAGTCCGGACGCGCAAAACCGGTTGATCTGCGTGCCGGGTACCGACTCTGCAAAATCGGCATTCAGCGCCGCGATACGCGCAATATCGGCACCTTGTTCGCCTACCGGCGCGACGCAGCCAAGCACGACGTCATCGACGATAGAGGTATCGAGTTCGTTGCGATCGCGAAGAGCCCGTAAAGTCTGGCTCGCGAGTTCGACCGGTGTCACCTCGTGCAGCGATCCGTCTGCTTTGCCTTTGCCGCGGGGCGTTCTAACGTGGTCGTAAATATATGCTTCAGTCATGGTTTGCAGTCCCTGTGTTGCAATAGCTGTAGTGGCAAGTGCTCACAATGAGGCCGCGCGGGCTTGCTTGTCCGGCGGCGTGAGAAGAAATTTGATTTCGCGCTTCAGCGCTTCGTGCATTTCGAACAGCGGCATCTGCGGATTCACAAGCCACTGAAACGTAATACCCAGAAGCAGCGCCACGAACTGTTCGGAAACCCGTTCCGCACACAGTTGACGGCGGACGATACCGGTCTTCTGACCCGTTTCCACCCAGCGCTGGACATCCGAACGCTGGACCCTGTGAACATCCGCGACATTGGTTTTGAATTCGGAAGCCGGGTCACCGGATGCCATCCACAGGATGTACATGGCGCGCAGTTTCTCGGGCGCGTCCTTGATGAAATTGTACTGAACGTCGACGACGGCAGTCAGCGCATCGATACCAATCTGATCACCCACCGCCTGCTCGACGCGGGTCACCCATTCCGCGGAAACGTGGCGCAATACGTGACGGAAAAGGCCGGCCTTTGAACCGAACCGGTGAGTGGCGAGACCGCGGCTGTAGCCGGACTCTTCGCCGATCGCCTTCAACGTGGTGCCGCCGACACCCTGGGTAACCAGCAGGCGGATCGCCGCTTCGGTCATCAGGCGATCGGACAGAGCGGCGCGCTCGGCCTGGGTGCGCGACCGGGGACGATCTACGTTGCTGAAATTCTGGCTCAAAAGTGCTCGCGCCTAAACTTGTTAGCGACAAGCAAGTGTATTGTTGCCCTGCACCATGTCAAGAAAAATCTCAAACCAGGGACCCTGGTCAGGGTCTTGCCGCGACTCCGAAACCAGGGCCATGCGATCGCGCCGCGCACAACGTCGCGTCAATACAGGAATTTTGCGCCGGGTCGGGCAAACTGCACCCGCAGACTCGGCCTTACCGGCCACGCTACCGCGAGGATCAAGAGGATCCGCCGATGCGCCGATCCGACAGCTCCCAGCCGCCGTGTCCGCTACGGCGGCATCGCTACCTTAGCGCCTGAGATTTGTCTAAGCCGTTCAGCCGCCGCGGCAGACAACCTGCCGCGGCGCGAATCAGGCAGTCACCGGCCGACCGTCACGGATTCTTGCCTGGTCTTTGTCCGGATTGACGAGGATGCGAACCAGCGCCGGCAACAACACCAGCGCACCGAGCATGTTCCACAGGAACATGAACGTGAGCATCAACCCCATATCCGCCTGGAACTTGATTGGCGAGAAAATCCACGTGCCTACCCCGATCGCCAGCGTCAGACCGGTGAATGCCACTGCGGTACCGGTCGTGCGCAGAGTCTTGTAATAACCCTCACGCAACGTCATGCCACGCTCGAGATAGCCCTGCAATCGGCTATAGATATAGATGCCGTAATCGACGCCGATGCCGACACCAAGCGCGATAACCGGCAGCGTTGCGACTTTTACACCGATGCCAATCATGGCCATCAATGCCTGGCCGAGCAACGACGTCAGCGCCAGTGGCAGGATGATGCACAACACGACCTTGAACGAGCGGAAAGTCAGCAGGCACAGTAAACTCACGACCCCGTAGACCCACATCAGCATCTGGTACTGGGCCTTGCCAATTACCGAATTTGTCGAGGCCTCGACGCCCGAGTTGCCGGCAGCAAGCTCGAATCTGACTGCGTCCGTATTGTACTTCTCCGCAAACGCTTCGGCCGCAGCCGTCACTCTCTCCAGTGTTTCCGCCTTGTGGTCGTCCAGAAAGACCAGCGCGGCAACCATGCTGCAGTCGGTATTGATCAGCGGACTCTGAACATTGCCGAGAGAGTTGTTCAACACGAACCGGTTGCGGCTCAGGGCCGCCCATTTCAGATTGCCCTCGTTCATCGCGGAATTGACCAATTTCGCTATCGTTACCAGCGAAACGACGCTCTGCACCCCTTCCACATTTCTCATCACCGCTTCGAAGCGGTCGACCGCCGATACGACCTCCCAGGCACCACACTGTTGTGGCTCGGTCTGTACCATGACCACGAAAACGTCGGTACTGGTCGAGTAGTTTTCAGTCAGGTAAGCGTTGTCGAGGTTGTAGCGCGAATCGGGGCGCAGTTCCGGTGCTCCCGGATCAAGATCGCCGATCTTGAGATCCTTGCTGACATAGAAGCCACCTATGGCGAGCAGGATTGCAACACCGATCGCCACTTTCGCCGGGCCACTTTCGGCAAACGCGCTTACCGCTTTCCACAATGGCTGAACCTTGCCGCGGCGCGACTGATAGAAGCGCTTGCCGGACTCGGTGACACCGATATATGACATCAACATCGGCAGCAGCAACAGGTTGGTCACGATCAGCACCGCGATACCCAGACTGGCAGTTAGTGCCAGCTCCTTGATGACCGGGATATCTATCACCCGGAGCGTCAGGAACCCGATTCCATCGCTGACCAACGCGACGAGGCCGGGAAGGTAGAGCTTGCGAAAAGCGCTGCGTGCTGCTTCGAGCGATGTCGAACCTCCGGCACAGGCAATCGCGATATTGTTGATCATCTGCACGCCGTGGCTGATGCCGATGGCAAAAACCAGGAACGGCACCAGCATCGAGTAGGGATCGAGGCCAAAACCCAGCGTTCGCAGTAAGCCAAGCTGCCAGATCACCGCAACCGTGGAACAGATCAACGGCACCGCGGTGGCGAACGGACAACGCGAATAAATAAATAACAGCACCATCGTAATCAGGAATGCGATACCGAAAAATACCGCAACCTGGCTCGCGCCCTCGATCAGGTCACCGACAACCTTCGCGAACCCGACGATATGTATCTTGACCTTGTCCGTCTGGTATTTGTCGCGCACCAGCGTCTCGAGGTCAGCGGACAGCTTGCGATAGTCCAGCCGCTCGCCGGTTGCCGCATCAATATCGACCAGCGGCGCCAGCACGATCGTGGACTGGAAATTGTTCGCAACCAGCCGTCCCACCTGCCCTGATTTAAGTACGTTCGTGCGCAGCAACTCGAGGCTCCGCTCTGACCCGTCATAGCTGTCCGGCACCACCGCCCCGCCACGGAAACCCTCCTCGGTCACCTCGCTCCAGCGTACGTTCGGCGTCCACAGTGACTGCAGGTTGCCACGATCGACACCTGCCACGTAAAAGACCTCGTCGGTTACCTTTTTCAGCGTGTCCTGAAAGTCAGCGGTGAATATGTCTCCCTCGGTGGTTTCGACAATAATCCGCACCGTGTTACCGAGTGCCGATAGCGCGTCGCGGTTTTCGAGGAAGTTCTCGATATAGGGATGCGAGGTCGGAATCATCTTCTCGAAACTCGCATCCGGCTGAATTTTGGAGGCGTGATAACCGAAGAAAACGGTCAGCAACAGGAAAAACAGCAACCAGAAGGCGCGGTAATTAAAAAACAGGTTCTCGACGAATGGCTCCGCCTGGGAAACCGGATGGCTCAGAACTTCTTTTGTCGATTCTTTCATGTCAGCCGCCCTTCGTGTCTTTGCCGTCGGCAGTCACGACCTCGACGCCGCCGCGTCCGGCCAGAACCAGATTGCCATTGCCATTTTCGACCACCGCGCTGTAAGGCAACCGTTCGGCGCGAATATGTCTTGAGAATGTCGTGCCGCCATCGGTGCTGCGCAAGACGATCCCGGAATTACCCACCAGCAGCACGGCCCCGTCATCCAGTGCGGTTCCACCGAACAACGCCAGTTCGGAGCCGGTGGAAACCGGCGACCAGCTGTCGCCGCCATCGACCGAGCGGAAAATATTGCCACGCAATCCGTAGATCAGGATGTAGGAGTTACCTCCCTGCCCGCCCGCAAGGACGCCGAAGAAAGACCCGGCGTACGGGGTAGTCAGACGCTCCCATTCCGCGCCATTATCACGCGACCGGTACAGCAGCCCCTGTTCGCCAGCCAGTATCAGGGTTCCGTCAGCACTGCTGTCGAGGCTGTAATAATGAAATCCGTCCGGGTTGGAGATATGTTCGTTCCAGGCTTCCCAGGTCGCGCCGCCGTCGAGCGTGCGAAAGATCATGCCGTAGGAGCCTACCGCCACGCCGGTCTTGTCATCGGCAAACCAGACATCCAGGAACGGGTTGGAGGGGCCATCGTCCAACGCGGTTTGGATCGATTCGAGCGCAATCTCGGCGTCCTCGACTGCGTACTCGAGATCCTCGAGATCCTCCGTGCCTGAATTACGCGCCTCTTCGACCGCCGCGCGCGCCCGCTCCAGCCGGCGTTTACCGAGAACGAGTTCCTGTCTGGACGCATCGTATCCGGTCAACTGCAACGCCCAGTTTTCACCGCCGTCATCCGTGCGAAGAATTATGCCCTCGTGTCCGACCGCCCATCCGGTCGTATCCGAACCGAACGTAACTGCGGTCAGTGTCTGCGAAACCGGAACCGTGCTCTGCGCCCAGGTCTTTCCCTCATCGTCGGAGTAGACGATGTAGCCACGTTCGCCGACAGCCACGATTCGGGTTCCGACACGCACGATATCGAGCAGAAGGCCTTCATGCGCCATTTCCGTTGGAACAGTAGGTAAATAATTGAAATCATTGGGGTCTTGAGCAAAAGCCGTGGACGAAAAAAGAGCGCCGAGCAGGACCAGCACAAGCTCGCCGAATCGCGAGGTGGCAGTGAATTTCGAGCTGCGAAACTGCCCGAACAGCAGGCCGTCTGTCATAGGTCCCCCCAATCGAAGAATGTGTAACGAGTGTCTGTGCAGGAGGCAAGTGACCCGCCATCAGGCGGGCCACTCGTTCCATTTTTTCAGGCTGCGTGAGAGCGATCGCTCATCAACGAACACCTGCGCGCCGCAACGCTGCGGGCGTATATTCTTTTGGCGAGGCCTTGTAATTCCACTCATAGGTGTAGCCGGGAATCTCGTTATCCAGGCCAATCGGCAAATAACGGCCGGAAACGAGGTCGTAGCTGACCTCCATCGCATACCATGGAACTTGCGATGCGAAATGCAGGTTGGAATGGGCTTCTTTTACCCGCCACAATTCGCCACGACTGTCGTACAGATCAGCCACCGCAATCTGCCAGGTATCCTCATCGACAAAGAAAACACGCCGCGCGTAAATGTGGCGCGCACCCGGTTTCAACGTCGCCTCGACGACCCAGACACGGCGTAATTCGAAGCGCAACAGATCGGGATTGGTGTGGCCCGGCTTCAATATGTCTTTGTACTTGAGACTCTTCTCGGCAAGTTTGTAGGAATTCGAACCGATGTACATTTCCTGCTTGCCGATCAACTTCCAGTCATAGCGGTCCGGAGCGCCGTTATACATATCGAGATCGTCGGCGGTGCGCAGGCCGTCCGAGCCTGTGCCGGGGCCGTCATAGGCCACATCCGGAGCACGACGCACACGGCGCTGGCCGGCGTTGTAGACCCACGCCGCACGCGGTTCCTTGACCTGGTCAATATTCTCATGCACCAGCAGCACGTTGCCCTCTAGACGAGCAGGCGCCTGAATCGACTGTTTGTAGAAGAACAATCGGTTCGGTTCCACCCCCTCGGACAGGTAGCTGGCGAAGGTAATCTGATCCTGGAACTGCACCGGCGCGAAATTACCGTTGGCCTGCATCGGAATCTGGGTATAAGTCCGCCGGACACTTCCGCCGCGATAGCGAATGATGTGATTCCAGATGACTTCCAGGCCGCTCTGCGGGATCGGGAAAGGCGCGTCCGAGGCTAGATTTACCAGCCCATTGCCGCCCTCGACCATTTCCACCGTCGTCGCGTTGGCCTTGATCCGGTCATAGACTTCCTGCGGATACCCGGCCGTGCGGCGAGACTTGTACACATTCATCTTGTATGTATCGGGATAACGCTGCAGCAGCGCGATCTGACCTGGCGACAACTTGTCGGCATGGTCCGAATAGTTTTGCGCCGTAATCGTAAACAGGATCGGGTCGCTCGAGAACGGATCGCAAAGTGGTTTGCCATCGCTCCAGCAAGATGGCGCCGTGGTCAGCGGCTCCCATGCCGGTATCGAACCATCCGCGTTCCCGGGACGCTCCGCGCCCATCGGCGTCAGCTCCGGACCACCCAGGCGGGCGGCCTCCTCGGCAGACACCGCCGCCAGCGTCACGGTGCTCACAAGAGAGCCCGCGGCGATACCGGCGATCAGTATTTTTTTCATTGCTTTCATTATCAACTTCCTCGTTAACTGGAGATCGTCGCCAGGCAGCTTCAGAAACTCATGCCAACGCTGAGCGACAGAAAATCGCGGTCGTTGCGGGTGTCGTAATCGCCACCAAAAAACGACACATAACCGATGTCGGCGCGATAGCGGCGGTTGTACTCCGCGCGCACGCTGAGACCCAATGCCTGGTTACCGGCATTGAATCCGGCGCCGGGATACACGCCATCCACATCATGCGACCAGGCAATCTGCGGGAACAGGTTCACACCGGCAAAGACATCGTTGTATTCCCATACGCCACGAATCCGGTAGCCCCAGGAATTGTCGGTCACGTAACCGTCGGAGGTACAGTGACTCGGGGTCGGGTTGGGAACGATGCCGAGCACCTCGTTGGCCGTGCCTTCGCCACCGACACATGTCAGCGGCACACCGACGCCCAGATCGAGTTCGCCGAAGTCACCCATGCCGTAGGCCGGGTGGCGGCCGAGACGGCGTTCCGACCGGCCCGGGCGGCCGCCGACGTGGGCCCAGCCCACTTCGCCGACCAGTGTCACGCGGCTGGCACCCATGATCTGATCGAAGAACTTGACGATCGTCGTCTGCGCCTGGGTCAGGTCGACTTCTTCGTAGCCGGAGAAAAACTCACCCGGCGCCAGCGTTTCCACGACCGGCGTCATCTGGCCCCACGGCGGCGCAGCCAGCGAGGCCTGCAGCAATTCGGTCGAGTTGATCTGGGCCGGCCAGTCTTCCTTGTAACTGATCTCACCGGAGACCGCGAAGCTCGCGACATTGGTTGCAAAACTCGCGCCGATCAGCTTTATGTCCTCTGGAAACTCAGCCGTAAAGGTCGGGTTGCCGCCGTAAGGGTCGCCTGGAATAAACAGTACGCCCTCCGGCCCCCCCAGCGCCTCGTTGCGGCTATTGAACCCGCCAAATACCGGGGTGCGGCTGTGAAAATTGATGTAGTAGAGCCCGAACTCGGTGGAATTCAGGTTCTCGGCAAAGTAACGCAGTGCCATACCCCACTGCCCGCTATCGCTCGCTTCTTCGTCTTCCGTGCGGGTAATGTAGACACCGAGATCAACGGCAGTGCCATCGTCAACCGGCGCCGTCAACGTCAGCAGATTACACCCGTCCGCGGCGAAGTCAGCGTCCGAGAAGTAGGTACCGCAACCGTCGATCTCGGTCTTGGCCCACTCGTACTGGTAGAACGCCTCGACGCTCAATGCATCGGTCAGGCCCAGCTGGGTATAGATCATGCCGACCGGCAGCAGGCCTTCCTTGACCTCGACGCCGGGACGGCGAAAGGCCGTGACGTCGACCGGGTTGATCACGTTGATGCCATTCTGGATGAACGTGCTCTCGCCCCAGCTCACGACCTGCTCGCCGACGCGGACATTCAGGGGTTTGTCGAACACCTCGAAATCGCCGTAAAGAAAAGCGTCTAGAACTTCGAAGCCCGACCCCTTGGCAAAGTCGCTGAAACCACCGTCGTCGAGCGACTCATTCCGTTCGTAGTTATTCACGTTGCCGTGATTACGATCGCCCTCTTCCTGCTCGTAGTCGTACCAGTATTTGAAACGAAGGAAGCCGCCGATGTTGCCGCGCTTCAGTTCCAGGTCATGGACGCCTTTCAGGATCAACGAATACATGTCGTTTTCGTCGTAGTTCAGGTTGCCGTCGTCAGAGTTGCTCGACGACGCCTTGCCACCGGATTTGTTACCGCTCCAGAACAGGTTGCTGTCCTGCTCCTGCATCCGCCAGCTGGCTCCGAGACTGATGTCCGACGTAAAACTCCCGTCCATTCCCCACAGATTGAAGTCGATGGCTTGCGCGGGCACCGCCAGCATCGTGGAAAACGCCGCCGCTACGGCCAGGCCCAACCGCCGTTTTTTGGTGTAACGCGATTTCATACACACACCCTTCTTCTTGTTTGAAGATTTATGTCGAGAATCCACCCTATCCAGGTTCGGGCGACGTGCCCGCGGAAGGCCTCGGAATGCCGTGAAGACACCCAGGTAAGTTTCCCCCTGAAACCATCCCTCAAGAACGTTGAATTCCGGAACTAATTTCCGCCGCTAATCCTAGCACCGTTCCCGAGCCGAGAGTACCGTGAATACGCGCAGAATCGCTGTTATTCATACTGCAACGCAGCATTATTGCGTTGTGCGAGTAGGACGCAGAGTGTGCCGCCTGACGGGGTTACGTCGCGGCATCGATTGCCTGGTCATTGCCGCGGCTCCAGCAATGTTTGCGACCGTCCTTTCGGCGCCCTGGCGAATCGCGCCTGGCGCGGCACTCGGAGATGCATCATCGACCCGGCGCAAACCCGTGTAAAACCGGGATGTCGGCTCGATTTGCAGCGCCACCGGCAGCGGCGGCGAGCCCGGAATCGGTTCATCGGACGCCGCGAACTCAGCTGAGTCGGGCCCCGGTCAGCGAAGCGTTTATCGGCAGGTTCGTTGCGTCGCCGGCTGTGGTGATCCGGCCGTCTCCACCGATTCGGTGTACCGCGACGGACCCGCGACCGCTCAGCCTGCACGCGAGGCGACCCGGCTCGACCAGGCATCTTGAGCAAACCAGTTGCGGGCAATCTCCGGAATATTGCGCAGCTATCGTTGCGCTCGCCCTGCCTGGCGCGGTGCTGCCGAAACAAAATGCGACAACCATGACAAGAGCCGCGATCATCCA
>PKUM01000040.1 GCA_002868855.1 Chromatiales bacterium
CGGACATTGCCCGCCGTATAGCCTATGTGCCGCAGGCGCATGACGCCGTCTTCCCCTACTCCGTGCGCGATATGGTGTTGATGGGCCGCACCGTGCATCGCGGTTTGTTCGCCGCACCCGGCGCGACGGATCGCGAACGGGCCGATGCGGCGCTGGCGGACCTGGGTATTTCCGATCTGGCCGACCGCGACTACACCCGCATCAGCGGCGGTCAGCGCCAGCTCACGCTGATCGCCCGCGCGCTCGCGCAGGAGACGTCGTTAATCGTGATGGACGAACCGACGGCCAGTCTCGACTTCGGAAACCAGGTGCTGGTCCTCGAGCAGGTCAAGCGGCTGGCCGCGAAGGGTCTCGGAATTGTGTTTTCCACGCATAACCCCGATCACGCGTTCTCTTGCGGCAGCTCGGTACTGGTACTCGAAAACGGCCTGAGCCGGGCAGCGGGGCCGCCCCAGGAAGTCCTGACGGCCGATCTGCTCAGCGCCGTTTACGGGGTGGGCGTGAGCCTCGAGGTGCTTCAGAGCGGTTACAGGGTGTGCGTGCCGCCGGCCCTGGCGCGCTGACGGTTTGCGGTGGTCCGGACCGGTCAGGCGGCGCGAATTCATGCGACAATCCGCGAGCATGGTAGAGCTCGATCACCTCATTTGCTTGACATGCTGATCCGACGCGGAAATGCACGCATAGCCGCGCTCAAAATAGAAGGATTGAAAAGACTATTTTTTCAATATGTTAAATCGTTTTCCTAATTTTATTTGTTAGATACTAATGATTGCACTCAAAGCCGCTGTGGCGGCGACCCCGTATTCTTCTAGCGTGATTCGAATTAGCCCGGAACCGCGGCACGATCAACGAGGCGGATAATGAGCCGTCGATGACGCGAGATGCCCCATTGGCGCCAAGAACCCTGTTAGCGATCTTGCTGCTGACCGCCATGCTTGGTGGCTGCACTGCGATTGGCACACAGGAAGAGCCTGATGGGGCGGAGCAGAAATCCGGTCTCCTCAGCAACACCGCTAACATCAAACTCCCACCCGGGCTGGAGTCAGCCTACATTTACGAGATCGACGGCGAGGCCGTGAATTATCTTCGCGAGACGATCCACCTTTCGCCGGGCGAGCATACGCTGCGGGTCTGGCCAGTGGACAATGCACCTCGCTCGAATCAGATCGTGCCGGACCTGGCGCGAATTGCGATGGAGAATATCGAGGTACTGGAGCTAACCGTCGAGGTTCGTCCGGGATACCGATACGTTTTCGCCGCGCGCACCAATCTTTCCCGTACCCGCAGCGTCATCGGCGCCGATTCGCATCGCTTCCCCGATAACAGGTATGTCATGCCTGTGCTGGTCAGGGAGGTCGCACCCGCGGATTATATCGAAGGCGCAAAGGGCCTGGGCCTGATGGGACTCACGATGGCACTGCCGGCGCTGATCGCACCTGCCGCCTTTTGAATGCCCGCTGAGGGTTACTGATCACATTCTGGCGCGGCCGCGAGCCGCCAAGGACTCTGTCAACGCGGGCTCAGGCCGATTCCTGCCGTTACAGACACCAGAGGCCCAGACCCGACCCTGGCTGAATTGACGTCAGCCGTAGCAAAAAAACGGGATGCGGAAGAACGCTCGTCCGCACCCCGTTGTGCCCGTCTGCTGGTCGGTATTACCAGCGACACCTGCGATTACATTGAATCGCCCGAGTTACCCGGCGCGGGTTTGAAGTTGCCCTTGCCGCGCTCGCCATTGATCGCCTGCGTGTTCATCCCGTATTGCAGGATTGAGAACGCCACCGCATCGGAATTGATGTCCAGCGCCTCGAGACTGATGTTGTCGAAGGTGTCACAGGCCAGGTGCCAGCATGGATCGTACTGCTCGCCGGCAGTTCCGCCCCAGAGCGCAACCTCTTCATCCGTCTTGATTCCATTGGAACCCGTGAATATACCGCCAATGGGGATGCCACGAACGAAAAATGCGTCGTAGTCGGATGCGCCAAGAATCGGTGAGCCCTTGAATGGAAAACCGGCCTGCGTGTAATAGTGCTCGAACAGATACTCGATCTGATCCGAACCCGCAGGTGCCGGGACACTCAGCCCGTCCGAATTGTCTCCATCGAGGATGAAGAACACGTAGTTCGGAGAGGCGATGATGTCGAAGTCCAGGTATAGCGAGATTCTCGCAACCTCCTCCTCCGAGAGTCCGTCGACATAGCTAGAAGAACCAGTGCGACCGAGTTCTCCGGCTCCCCACCAGGCAAAACGCACAGTGTTGCGCGGATTCACCTTGGCCATCTGGATCGCCGTCTCGAGAATAGCGGCATTTGCCGCGCCATTGTCCTGGATTCCCGGACCGGCGGGAACCGAATCGAGGTGCGCACCGGCCATCACGACGCTACCACCTTCGCGCCCGGGCAACTCGGCGATCACGTTGGATCCGGTCCGGGTCTCGTTTGGATCGACATTAACGAAGGCTGTTGAACCGAGTTGCGACAATGCAATGCCGTCGAAATACGATGCACCCACGACCGGAACGGTGAGGTTGCTTGGCGTTCCATTCGGGAGCTGTGCCGCGGTGCCAACGATCAGGTCCGTGCGCTCCGGCGTGTTGCCTTGGTTGAAAATAATCACCGCCGCGGCGCCGGCCGCTTCGGCGTTCACCGCTTTTGTCGAGAAGAAACAGGTACCGCGCTGGATCAGCGCGATGTTCCCGGCGGGGAACCCGGCAAAATCGGACGCGTCGCATCCGCTGCTCGACGTGGCAGGGTCGTCCGGCCAATCAGCATTCCCCAATGCCAGATCAACGCCGGTCACGGCCGCATTGGCGGCACCGACTCCCGAGCCAGTGAACGTTCCCGTCTCGTAGTCGGCATTAATCGGGGTAAGTTGTGTCAAAGTCGCCGGTGGAACGTATTCGAATTCGAACGGGTTGATCTCCACGTCGTAACCCGCCGCCTCCAGCGTTTCGGCGACATAATCAACGCTGGCGTCGTAACCGGGCGTTCCGGTTTCGCGGGTTCCGCCATTGGCATCGGCGATTGCCTGCAACGCGAGTTGGTGGGCACGCACGCCATCGACAGTCACGCACTCCAGTAACTTATCGAAAGTATTGTTGACCCGGTCAGTGCAAGATTCCTCGCCTGCCCGGGCTGTTGAGACGAGCGCCATGCTGGTCAGGATTGTGGCGAGAGAAAGGGCCAAATAAACAGATCTGTTTTTCATGACTGACTCCTCTTTGAGATTGTGTTTTGATAAGTCATCGGGACATCGAACCGACTCTGTTCGACACCGATTCATGGTGTCGCGCAACCCTCCCTGGGGCGCGGGTTAATCCGGAAGTCGCCGTGGTTTTGTTCTCTTGTTAACTATAGTCCGTACGGCCTAAATCACCATCAATCATGTGGTGACATCAGACCATTGCAGGTATCCGTTCAGGACTATTGGCCAGGCACCGGGGCATCGTCGCGTTATGTCAAACAGGCAGGCATGCACGCAAGTCGCCCGGCCGGTTTTTTTGCGCGGCCTTCTTCGCATAGTGACTGGCTCCCCGCCAGTTGCCGGATTAACTCACCGTCGGGGCTTCTCTGCGTTTTGCCAATACGCTCTTGCGCGCGACGCACAGCCTTATGCGCTCGCCAGTCTCGGAGATCGAACGCTTGGCCGACGGCGTCTCCTCGACCCAGCGACTCATCCATGCTTGCCATTCGGATCGGAGTTTTTCCTCGCAGATGCCGCTACCGATTGCCGGTAGCCGGCCGACCCACTGCGCCGGGATTTTTGCTACCACCCGATCATGGTTCGCGACGAACCAGTTCCATACGTCCGTCTGCAACGGGTCTTCGCCTGCGGCTGCCATCAGCCCGTCATAGGCTTCCCTGCCACCGACCTCATCGGAGAAAAGAAATTCGAGGGTCTGCTCGACACGCCCTCCCGCCGCGCTGCCAAGTGCACGGGCCGACGCTGCCTCGAAACGCGGATCGTCGAGTGAGCGCCGCGCCGCAACGATCTTCGCAAAACCATCCGGGTCGGTTTGCAACAGCGAGTAGACGGCGGCGAAATACTGGTCGCTCGAGATCGTAGCGGCGTCACCGGCAAGAAATGTGCGCAACGCATCCGCCAGCTCGCGCTGCATCGCCGGATCCTCGAGCGTCGTCGCGAGAAAGTTCTGCAGGCGATACTGATAGAGCCGTTGCGCGCTATTCGTTGCAGCCGTGACTGGTTGTAACCTCTGTTCCCGCAGGAACACGGTGAGGCTCCGGCGCAATTCGACCGCTTCGTCCGGCGCAGCGAAACGCAGGCGCTCGGTCCAATAAGCAAACGGCTGTATGGCTGCCTGCCATTCGCCGCTCAGTCCCATCTGCTTTGCCATCGCGTCCGCCAACGGCTGCAGCAGCGGCTCTTTGACTGACTGGGCGGCAAGGCTGTCGAAAAGCATGATGCGCTCTCTGGGCGTCAGCGCAGTCCAGTTACGCAGCAGCGCTTCCCAGTCAGCGGCGCCGACCTCGACCCGGAAGTAACCGGTACCGCCGGCGTTGCCAACAAACCAGTCCGGACAAGACTGCGTAGCAAGCTCGATACGGGTTTCCTCGGCTTCGAGCACTTCACACACCGTTCCCGAAGCATGCCGGACACACAACGGAATACTCCAGTTGCGTTGCGGATCGATTGCCGAGCCGGGTGGTGCATAACGGCGTTGCGTCATCACGATGGCGGGCTCGTTGTCGCACTCCAGCCTGGCGCTGACCAGCGGCAAACCGTTCTGCTCGACGAAGCTGCGGAATACTCGGGTCATGCGCGGCTCGCCGGTCGCATCGCCAATTTCCGCATAGAAAGCATCGGAATCGGCGGCCCCATCGGCATACGTCGCAATGTAGCGGCCAAGCGCCGGGCGGAATCGCTCCGGGCCGAACCAGTTATCGACCATCGTCAGCATCGCCAGGCTTTTCGAATAGGTGATCGAGTCATAGGCGCTGCGAACGGTGGCATTGCTGGTCACCGGCTCACGAATTGCCCGCGCGCTGGCGAGACTGTCCAGTTCCATAGCACCCAGGTAGCGCAGCGCCGATGTCAGGTCATGGCCTCCGTCCGGGTCGATTGCGACGAGCGCGGTCGGTGTGCCCCAGGTGGCGAAGCCTTCCTTCAGCCAAAGATCATCCCACCACGGCGGCGTGACCAGGTTGCCGAACCACATGTGCGCGAGTTCATGGGCATGGATGCTCTGCATTCGCAGCACCGCCCCGGGCGAAGGATCCTCGCCGAGCAGAATCACCTGCTCGCGATAGGTTGGCGCTGCAGCCAGCTCGGTGGCTCCGCTGGGCCATGCCGGCGCGGCAACGACATCGAGTTTCGGGTACGGATACGGCTGCTGAAGCGCGCGCTCGAATGTCGCCAGCATCGGCGCGGTCAGCGCAAGGATCGCCTCCAGTTCGGCCGCCTTGCCATGGCGGGCAATGCCGCGCAGCGGGATCGGCGTCGAACGAATCTCGTTGGGCGGGATCGGAGCGAACTCGATTACCTCGAAAGGCCCGACCGCCAGCGAGAGCAGGAACGTCGAGGTCGGGCGTACGCGCTCGAAGTCAACGCGTTCCAGGCCCGGACCGGCAGCACGCCGCTTCGATTCCGCACCGTTTGCGATCGCCACGTAGCCGGCGGGAATTTCGAGTGACAGATCCCATGTAGCCTTGAAACCCGGCTCATCGAATCCAATGACGAACCTTCTTGCCTGGATCGATTCGGATTTGGCGAGCACGTAGGACTCGCCCTGCTCTTCCACCTTGAACATGCCGGATAGGTTGAGATCGTATTTGCCGGCATATTCGATTTCCAAACGGATTGGTCCGGGTTCGACAACGCGGCCGAATCCGACGTAGGAAACCCCGGTCGGATGTTTTTGTTCGTAACTCGCGGCGGAGCGATTGTCATTTTGTACGAGGCTTATCTTTGTGACCTCGAGGTCACGGCCGTGCAGCCAGATACCCGCTGCCCCGCGATTCATATCGATATCTATCGCGACCGATGCGGAGAAACCTTCCTCGCGCGGATCGATACGCATGAAAAGTTCGTAGTGGCGCGGGACGGCGAGATCCCCCAGCGGCCCGTCGGGCACGACCGGCACCGACGTCTCGCGGTCCGCCATCGGCCGGTCATTCTCAATTGAGCACGACCATTGCAGCGCTACGGCAAACAGGAAAGTAACGTACAACGCGCTGCGCGAAAAGGCTCGTTTCCAGCCATTACCGGTGTCATTCCAGACCAACTCTCGCTCCTCACTTGTAGCTGAATTACGCACTGCAGGGATGAATACAGCAAAATCGCGCCCACCCAGTACACGCTGTGATCGTTCACTCAGGCACGAGACCTTTACATAATTCCGCCAATGCCGCCAGATCAGGCGGCAATGCACGCGAACTGTGTCTCACTTCGCATCTCGAAACGGGAGTCTCCTATATTTTGTTCGCTGTTTTCATCCGATCGGATGACGCGTACCCAATGTGCCGAGCAGGAGATCTCAATGAATAAGCGAATTTTTGCCGCCCTTTCAGCCATGCTGATGGCGCTTTCAATATCCGCGTGCGGGGGCGGCTCCGGCGGTGGCTCGCAGGCCGAGACCGGTCAGGTTGCGGTCGTATTTACCGACGGTCCGACCGACCAGTACCAGAGAATCCTGATTTCGATGTCTGCGATGTCGTTGATCGGACCAGGCGGCCATGTGGACCTGTACAACGGTCCGGAGGTTACGTTCGACTTGCTGGAGATGAGTGACTGGGCCGATCTGGCATTTAACACAAAGGTTCTTGCCGGAACCTACGACAAGATCCGGATCGAACTGACAAAGGTCGAACTCGTCGACATGGTCAACAACGAATCGGAGATGCTCGACAAATTGCCCGCTAACGGCAAGATCGATCTGAACCCCCGCGGGTCGTTCGAAGTCAGCCCGGACTTCACAACCGTTATCAAGCTCGATATGGATGCCAAGAAGTCGTTCCAGGTGGTCGCCACCGGGAATGGCAAGCTCCAGCTCCGCCCGATCTTTTTCGTCGATATCTACGAGGGCGATATATTCCTGCCGGACAGGCTCGTCCGTATCTTCGGCACTGTCGATGCCGGATCTATCGAAGGTGCCGGCACGGCGGATACTTCGGACGATGCGTTTCGCCTTTGCGATATCCAGTTCATCTCGCAGCAATCGGGCCCGTCCATGGCCAGCCCGGATGATTGCGTGAAGGTCTACGCCGACGGCGGACCCGGAGTCTTCGACTCCGCGGGCATTGAAAGCGACTTCAGCGAAATCGCGGAGAACGATCCTCTGACGGCCGTCGGTTTCGTCGTGGACAGCGGCGATCCGCTGGCATTTCTCGGTCTCAACGCCGTGATACTTGAAGACGGCGCACGCGAACCTGGTGTCAGTGGCGGCTGGGACACGACCGCCGGCAATGTCGTCAGCGACCAGGTTGCTTGCGATGCCGACCAGTGTTTCGATTTCGAGCCTGCGGAAACCGGCATGACGGTCCAGACCCGCATGCAGCCGGGCACCCGGGTATTCCGTGCCGATGGCATCGAATTGACCCAGGCCGATGTCAACAGCGGTGATGGCGGCTCCGTCGATGCGGTCGCCACCGCGACCGAACTGCTGGCTGCGCTGGTCGTACTGTCTACTGATGTTGACAGCGGTATCGTGACCGGCACGCTGGCAAGCATTGGTCAGACCGGTTCGTATGCCGTTCTGAACGTGACGACCGATGTCGGCGCAGAGGTTCGCGTTTGCGCAGACGACGACACCGCGATCGTGCACGTGCTTGCCGACGATGAGACTGTCACGCTTTTCGACATCATTGATTTCGAGGTCCTGGAAATTGGCTCTGTGATCGAGGCATTTGGCGATACGGATTCGCTGCCTGTGGGCTGCGATATCGTTGCGAACCAGGTGATCGTCGAAGCGCCCTGATCTCATGCAAAGGTGAAGCTATCCGCCCGCCCTCGTGAAGCACGGCCGCGGAATAGCAATGCATCAGGTTGAGAAGGTCGCCCACTGGCGACCTTCTTTTTTTCAGCCGAATACTGAGATCGGATCGCCTTGCGCTGAATACTCGACGCGTCACGGCCCAATGTGCGCGAAAGCTCACGATGGGTCGGGCTCGGACCCCATCCGCAAACACATGTAACGAATATCCGAACCGGCGCCGGGCCCAAAAAACCTCGAGCGTATTCCTTTCCAGAGAGATTCGCGTCAAGCGCACTTCATCCGGCCGGGTATGCCGGTTCAGAACAGCTTTGTCGGGCGTCACATTGGCATATTCCAGAGTCCTGTCTCCGAACCTGCATCGGTTCGTCCGTTTTGCGGCAACCCGCTATACGATTGCACGGGGGCAGGCTTACCACGACCACGCCCGACCGCATCGAACGCTCGGCCGGAGACCGCGCGCAGCACGGCAGTGTGACCGTAACCGGCGATAGCGCTATGCTTGCGACGATCCCTTCTCCGTCGCTATGGGCACAATCGCGGAACGGAAACCAAAAACTCACGTGAGAAACTCGATGAGAGTCCACTTGGAGTCACTCCGGCCAGCGCTTACGCGGACCGGGACCACGCTGATCGCGGTCATTGCTACTGGCTGCGTCACGGTCCGGCCGGATTACCAGGCCCCGGAAACAGTGGTGCCGGACCGGTGGGAACAGGCTGTGTCCGAGGAAATGAGCTCGGAGGAACCCGAACTGGAATCGTTGCCAAAATGTACTGCGGGGATCCTTGTCGTAGCGCAGCGTTTCAGGTGCCGTTTCCGTCTCCCAGTAGAGCTTTCCTTTCTCATCCAGCAACACGCGGTAGCTGTTCTGCGGATCCACGCCATTGTCCATGAAGTCGACCGGCTCGGCCGCCAGTTGCGGACTTTCTACATAGATCCCTGCCTCGGTATTGATGTCTCCGGTTCAATCTCTACTGCCTCGATCTCGGCGACGGGGACCCGGCCGCAGACGGGATGCGCTTACCGGCAGCATAGACGGCTCTTTTAATCAGAACTGGATGCTAATGCTCGAGTTCCAGCTACGCATACGTGTCTGCATCAGGCGTGCCGCGAAGACCTGGCGCGTCAGACTGTCTGCGCGAGGAATGGTCACGCCTGCATCGCATCGAGCGAATCGCGATAGCGCCCGTCCTTTCAAGCTCGTCGGCTACGCGGAGAGCGGCAGAAACAAAATTACCCGGTCAATGGTCCAGTACGCGGCAATGCCCCCAATACTGTAGGGAAGCAAACGCCATGCACCCTGCGGTATGGTTATCGGCAACCGTCTCAGCAATGCAGTCAGGCCCAGTACCGCCGCGATGAACAAAAGCTGTCCGGTTTCCACCCCTAAGTTGAAGGTAAGCAGGGCCAGCGGTACTTCGTGCTGCGGCACTCCGATTTCCGACAGTGCGCCGGCAAAACCCAGGCCGTGGAACAGGCCGAAAACAAACGCGATCACCCACGGGTAGCGTTCGGTAATGCCGACGACACCATTGCGTTTATGAACGATCTCCGCAGCAAGAAAAAGAATGCTGAGCGCGATGATCGCCTCGGTCGGGGCCGACGGCACACGAACCAGGTCCAGAGTCGCCAACGCCAGCGTGATGCTGTGAGCTACCGTAAACGCAGTGACCGCCTTCACCAGCGGGCCGATGCCGGAGACGATCAGCAATAACGCCAGCACGAACAGCAGGTGATCGACGCCCTCGAGAATATGAATTGTGCCCATGCGCCAATAGTCCGCCGCGACTTTGAGCTTTGAGGCCTGCCGCGGAATAATGAATTCGGGAGCAGCCGGCCGCAGGATCGCCGTGTGCTGGGTGCCATCCTGAAACTGGACAAGCAGCAACACGTCGGTCTGCAGCGCGGCAAGGCCCTCGATAACTATGCTCTGCCCGGTCAGCGAGTCGGCGTTATTTTTATAGGTGGCGCGTTCGATCCGCGCGCCCTGTAAATCCTGTATCGAGGGCGAACCGAGCATCTCGAGGCTCTGCGGTAACTGAGGCGTAATCGCCAATACGCGGTCGCCACGGGTCGGAACCTTCCAGGTCACCGAGAAAAGTCCGGTGTTTTGCTCCTTGATGTCCAGCAGTGCCGGACGGATCTCATCCGCGTTGGCGGACATAGCCGGGAGGAGTCCGGCCATTAACGCAAAAACAAGCAACAGTACGGCACCCGATTCACGCGAGACTCTCCGCAACGCCGATGCTGCAACGGCTCCCGGAAAAAGCCGCGAGAGCGAAGCCGTTCCGCAAGCCGACGACACCGACGCCAGGGCGAATTCCGAGCCACCCCTACGGTTCAACGCGACGGCTCCTGCACCATGCCGCCATTGCCATTGGCGGCGGGAGACTCAATGACTACCGTGTAGCGGTCACGCAGATTGGCGTAAAACTGCTCATTGAGTTCTTCGCTCTTCTCCATCGTCCAGTCCTGTGCGACTCGCTCACGCAACTCCGCGAAGACCGGCGGCGGCGGTTGAGTGATTTTGCTCACATACACGAGGTGCACCCCGTAGCCGGACAATACCGGTCCGTGCCATTGCCCGGGAGACAGCTCGACCAGCGCCTCGGTAAAACCACTGCCGAAAATCTTTTGGATCTCGAGCGGTTCCTTGTCCGGGTAATAAGTTTGCAGCATCAAAGTGTCGCCGAGTGCGCCGGCGTCGCCAATATTCTCACCCAGGGCGATCAGTTGCGCCTTGATCTTCTCCGCGTCCGCCAGCGTGGCTTCGCCGCGTTTGTCAGGATCAAGATAGACCTGGGTAAAGGTATACCGCGTGGGCAGCTGATATCGAGCCTCGTGTTCGGCGAAGTAGGCCTGCAACTCCTCGCCGGTCGGCGGGGTCAGTGCCACCAGGTCCCTGGCAAGGAATTCGAGTTTCTGCGCCAGGCGGCGGCGAATGACCTGATCGTGCTGATTGAGACCCATCGTCAGTGCCTCGCGATACAGCACGGTCTCCCTGATGTATTGCTGGATCAGCCCGTCCAATTCCGCGGCCGTTGGCGGACGATTCCAGCGTTTTCCCCAAGCTGTTCGCATCCACTCGATCTCGCCGGCGGAGACCACAATGGTCTTGTCATCCGCTTCAGGCGCCGGATCGGCAAACAGTCCATTCAGCAGGTAGATCGCCGCACCGATCAACAGAAAGTGCAGCAATGGCTCACGTAAGAACTTCAAACCACCATGCTCCTGTTCGAGTCATAACCATTAGTCGGGCCGGAAAATTGCCGTTTTTCACTATATGGCGCGGATGATACCGCCTTCCACTCTTAAAGCACTGCCGTTGACAGCACCGTTGCCGGCGACAAAAACTGCAGCATCGGCCACTTCGTCAACGGTCACAAATCGCTGAATCAGGGAGTTCGGCTCGTGCTCGCGGAAGTAACTTTTCAGGACTTCCTCGACCGGCCTGCCCTCTTCCGCCGCAAGGCCATCGAAGTACTTCTCGACGCCTTCCGTCCACGTCGGTCCCGGAAGAATACTATTGACGGAAACTCTGGTTCCCTTGGTCAGCTCGGCCAGCCCGCGCGACAGTCCGATCAGCGATGTCTTGCTGACCGAGTAGTGGATCATCTGCGGCAACGGTTTGATGCCGGCCTCGCTGGCGAGATTGATCACTCTGCCCCAGTTTCGCTCCAGCATGCCTGGCAGCAACGCCCGGCACAGACGCACCGCGCTCAACACATTGGTCTGGTGGTACTGCAGCCATTCTTCGTCGTCGATCGCGAAAAAATCCTCGACGCTGAAAATACCGGCATTGTTGACCAGAACCTCTACCTCGTCGATGGCCGCCAGCTGATCCAGTATCCGCGCTGTGCCTTCGACGGTGGCGAGATCGCCGTCTACCGCCGCATACGCGCCAACTCTGTCGCATACTGCCCGTGTCGCTGCCTGATCACGGCCGTGTACGACAACTCTCGATCCTCGCTCGATAAGCGCCATGGCAATGGCCTTGCCAATGCCTTTGGTAGAACCGGTAACGAGGCTTACCCTGTCGGTCAGATCGGTCATTTGTTACTCCGAAGCATCCCTGTTCCTGTCGATTCTAAAGGGATGGCCGGAGAAAGGCGCCTTGCCCGCAAATTTGATTTGTGTTTTCAGGCTGTAAAAAAACTGAAAAGTGAAAGGATTAATGTGCTCGTGATCAGCACAGTGGACCTGTAGATCACCCCGTGCCCGCGGCTCGCGGCGGCCCGGGAGCAAGGTTGCATGGCGGCGTTTTCGCCCCTCGCGCGGAATGAGATAATCCGCCCGAACCGAGATACCCCGCGCAACGCGGATTGCGATTGACGGCAGCACCACATAGTGCAATGCACCGAGGGAAAATTTCCTGGCGAGACCATATCGCTTACCATCGTGCAGCCAGCAATTCACGGCGGACAGGCAGGCATCGTAGACTTATGCCTCGAATTCGAATCGACATATTCATGACTTATAGGGAGTTTGTGATGCACAACAGAGTTAAACTTTCGGCCGTCTGGCTAGCCACGGCAATTGCCGTGGCCGGTTGCGCCGGCAACGAGCCGGTCTACCAGCCAAAGGCGTTCTCTCCGGTGCCAATCGACAGGACGGCCTACGTGCCCGCGGTCGACGCATTCGTCATCCTGATGGACACGTCGTCGTCGATGGCCGAGAACCAGAACCGCCATTTCTTCGCGGCCAAAGACGCTGTGAATGCGATGAACCAAACGATTCCCGAGCTTGGCTACCAGGGTGCACTGGTTACGTTCGGTCCCGGCTGCCTTCTCGACAAGGGCCTGGCTCGGATCTGGTACGGACCTGCCACTTATAGCACCGCCGACCTCGGCGGCGCGCTCGGGAAAATCCAGTGTGCCGGCGGCGTCACCCCACTCGACCGCGGTTTCGATGCCAGCGCCAGTGCCCCGGCTGCGGTGCAAGGCAAAACTGCGATCTTCGTGGTCAGCGATTTTCGCGACATCGACTCGAAAAAGGCGATGAAAGCGCTGGACGCATTGAATGACAAATACCAAGGCCGTATTTGTGTGCATGCGGTCCAGCTCGGCGAGGACAAAAAGGCTACCGCTTTCAGGGACAGCCTCGGCGGCGCGAGCAATTGCAGCTCCGCGATCAATGCAAGCTCTATCGCCTCTTCCGCGGCACTGTCCGACTACATCACGAAGACGCTGTTGATGGCAGCGCCGAAGACGGGTGACGCCGATGGCGACGGCGTGGCAGACGATCGGGACCGCTGCCCGACCACACCCCCGGGGGCCCGGGTCAACTCGGTGGGATGCTGGTGGCTGGGCGACGAAGACGTGTTGTTCGATTTCGACAAGGCGGTCATCAAGAGCACGTTTATGCTCGATGAGGCCATCACCCTGTTGAAGGCTAATCCCGAGATCAATGTCGAGATTCAGGGTCACACTGATAACGTCGGCGACCCGGCCTACAACGTCAACCTGTCGCAGCGCCGCGCTGACGCGGTGATGGAATACATGATCGCCAACGGCGTTTCGAGTTCGCGGTTGCGGGCGAAAGGCTATGGCGACACCCGTCCGCACGTAAGCAACGCGTCCGACCAGGGCCGCGCGCTCAACCGGCGGGTCGAGTTGCATCCCTACCGGTAACGGATGCGATAGTGCCAGGCCGGCACTGGCGGGAAAAGGGGCTGCAGCGCAGCCCCTTTTTTCTGCCCTGCGAACCGCGCTTGCGGAGGCCTCGTAATTTCCCTTTGGCGACGCGGCGACGTACACTCGCGGACGTATCTGCCCCTGCGCCGCGCGACGTTCCGGCGTCGCCGATCATCGCCCTGACCCGAAGGCCCCATCATGACATCCGATTCTTATCCCGCTTTCGCCGACCTGGCGCTCGCGGCACCGGTCCTCGATGCACTGGCTCGTATCGGCTACGAACGACCGACACCGATCCAGGCCGAGAGCATTCCGCCGCTTCTGCAGGGACGTGATCTGCTGGGTACCGCGCAGACCGGCACTGGCAAGACCGCCGCTTTTGCATTGCCGTTGTTGTCGCGACTCGACATGGGTTCGAAGAACCCGCAGGTGCTGGTTTTGACTCCGACCCGCGAACTCGCGATCCAGGTCGCCGAGGCATTTCAAACCTATGCCGCTGCAATGCGCGGCTTTCACGTGCTGCCGGTCTATGGCGGCCAGAACATCAGCGTCCAGTTGCGCCAGTTACGGCGCGGCGCGCACGTCATCGTCGGCACACCGGGCCGGGTCATGGATCACCTGCGCCGCGGCACGCTGCAACTCGACGACCTCGAAACGGTCGTGCTCGACGAGGCCGACGAGATGCTGCGCATGGGGTTTATCGACGACGTCACCTGGATACTGGAACACACTCCCGAAGAAAGACAGGTTGCGTTGTTCTCTGCGACGATGCCGCCGCCTATCCGGCGTGTCGCCAATAAATATCTTCGTGCGCCGGCGGAGGTGAAAATTGTCAATCGAACGACGACGGTGGAGCGTACCGAGCAGAAATACTGGATCGTCAGCGGCGTGCACAAGCTCGACGCGTTGACCCGAATTCTGGAAGCGGAGAATTTCGACGGCATCATCGTATTCGTCCGCACTAAAACGCTGACCGCTGAACTGGCCGAGAAACTCGAGGCCCGCGGTTACGCGGCGGCCGCGATCAACGGCGACATGAACCAGCAGCAGCGCGAACGGACCATCGAGCGGCTGAAAAACGGCAAGACCGATATTCTCGTCGCAACAGACGTCGCGGCCCGCGGCATCGACGTTACCCGCATCAGTCATGTCATCAATTACGACATTCCGTACGACGCCGAGGCTTACGTGCACCGTATCGGCCGTACCGGCCGCGCCGGCCGCAGCGGCAAGGCAATCCTGTTCGTCGCCCCGCGCGAGCGGCGCCTGTTGCGAGCGATCGAGAAATCCACCCGGCAGGCAATCACGCCAATGGAGCTGCCGACGCGGGAGCAGGTAAACAGCCGCCGCATCGAACAATTCAAAGTCAGCATCACCGAGGCGATGGAAGGCGAACAGATGCCCTTTTTCCACGACCTGGTGCAGCAGTACCTGGACGAAACCGACACCGATCCTCAGCAGGTCGCTGCCGCGCTGGCCTGTCTCGCCCAGCGCGACCGCCCGCTGCTTCTCGCAGACACCGGCACGGCTGAGCGGCCACCGTTCAAGGACACCGGCGATCGGGGCAGAACGAAAAAGCCCGCCGAAAAGCGGCGCGTCGAATCCGCCGAGGACACCGAAAAACGGCAGACCACGCCGCGCCACAAACGGCGCGAGGAAACCGAAGGCATCGACATGGAACGCTTTCGTATCGCGGTCGGCCGCATTCACGATGTCAAACCGGGCGACATCGTTGGTGCCATCGCCAACGAGGCCGACAGCGACAGCGTCTATATCGGCCGGATCGCGCTATACGACGACTACAGTACGGTAGAACTCCCCGCCGGCATGCCGCGCGAGGTTTTTCAACATTTGAAAAAGGTCTATGTCCGCGGTCAATCGCTGCGGATCGAAAGCCTGGACAAGGCCGAGAAACGGGAAAAGAAAAAATCCGTGCGGAAGAAGACCGGCGCCAAGAAGCCCGGTGGCAAAAAACCCGCTCGCACGAAACCGGCCGGTCGGAAAAACCCGGGCAAGGGAAAACCGAAACCGCCGAAATAGGGTCGCGCAAGGTCGATCCGTA
>PKUM01000139.1 GCA_002868855.1 Chromatiales bacterium
AGGTGCAAGTGTGGCACCCTGGGTCGGCGTACCCAGTTCGACCTGATTCGCGCACGTCTCGTCCGCGATGCGCGCTCGGCCGTGCGCATGACTTCTCATTCCGGCCCTTTGTCGGGGAAAATGTGCTTCTTCCGAAAATAAACCCGGCAACTTTTCCTTTTTTTCACAAAAAATAAACCCGGTACCTTTTCAAAAAATAAACCCGGTACCTTTTCATCACAAAAAATAAACCCGGTACCTTTTCACATTTTACCGGCTTCCAGACTCAACCTCGATCACCCGAGCTTTTAGGCTGGTGAGGACAGTCGCGCCATCTGCTCTTGAGCTCCGCCAGCGTCTTTGTGAACTTGCGTGGCTGTTCGAAATGCGGAAAGTGCGACGTCTCCTCGAATACGTACCAGGCCTTCTTCGGTGCCTCGATGCGATCGTAATATTCCCTCGATAGCTGTGTTGGAGTCACCATATCGTGGCGGCCCATGATCACCGCAACAGGAACGTCAAACTGCCATTCACTCGCCAGCAGATCGCGTGGCATGTCGTAGATCATGGACCGTGACGAAAAAGACGAGCCCCTGGCGATGTTTAGCGCGTCGAACAAGCTGTACTCTGGAGCCATCAGCCCGGACATAAGAAGTGGGCTGAAAGACGTTTCACCGTACAGTTCGCTGCCGGTCAGGAACAGGAGCTCCTCGAGGTTTGAGTCGTCAATGAGTGTATCCGGGGCGCGGTCAAGATCCTCCAGCCGGCCGCGGAGAAACTCCTCTTGAACAGCCCGTGTTCGTCCGGCGCCGCTCTCGTCAGCCACTTGGCCGGTGCCAACGAAAGCGCATACCTTTTCGGGATGCCGGCGAGCGTACAACGCCCCCAAATACGAACCGTGGGAGTGTCCGACGATCCACAACTTGCTTGCGCCCAGACTTCCGCGCAGATAGTCGACGACAACGTCCATGTCGCTCAGAAGCAGACTGATGCTGAGTTGAGCCTGATCTGTGGTGTTCTTGAATGACTTCCCGGACGCCCGCTGGTCCCAGTGAACGACGACGAACTCCTTTTCGAGGCCCCGTTGGAAATCGTGGGCGAGGAACATCGCCGGCATCCCGGGACCGCCGTGGACAAAAAGCATTACCGGCTGCTTGCGGTCGACACCTCTGACAAGGAGATATTGGGCGTCGCCGTTGACATCGAGTTCAAAAAGTTCGGCGATTGACTCCTGCGCAAAGATAGGCATGGTGAACGACTTGAACGTGTACACAGCCGCCAGCAACGGGATCGCCGCGCCTGCGACCAGGGGCCAACGCCTTTTCCTGCTGTTGGAGTCAATCACTTGAACTCGCGGCGGCGGCCTCAGGGTCCGCAGCAGACTCAATCATGAACGCACCTTGCATGGCCGACTTGACCATGGCTCTCCCCTTTGTTGGCCTTTTTTGCAAGAAAAACAGGCTTCTCGTGACCTTCCGCTTTGGGTCATCACCAGCCGTTGAGTATATATCCAGGTGAACGGCTGGCTTCGGCCAATAGTGGCTACTCGCTTCGATGATGTCGCGTGTAGAAAAAGAACACTATCGATGCAGCAAAACCAAAAAACATCGCGCCAGTTGTTCCAGCGTTGACCCAAGATATTCCATCCTGAATCTCCAGCCAGCCCAACGAAGAGCCCGGTTCTATACGCCGCTGCATGAGAACATCCGCCAACGTTGCGACATCGCCCGATACGTTGTAGTAAAGCATGACATAGCGAAATGCCATAAACGAATACAGCGTAATTACGACGATTGTCATACGGCGATCGAGCTTGTCGCTGACGAGATAAGATGCCACCAGAAAAGCGAAGAGCAGAGTAATGAAACTGCCCATCAACTGGTCGGAAAGTACGGCGATAGAATAGAAGGTATCAACGAGCTCATATTCAGTCATTGCGCTTTTCTCTGTGGCCGCCTTGGGTCAGGAGCTGGCATTGATTGCCAGGGTAGTAATCGTTAGTCGTTGAGCCAAATGGGCTGTCCGATATATTCAGTGGTGAACCTCAATCATTCCGACCTTTCTGTGCTCGAGTTCTGCCGCCAGGTCATCGGCGATCTCCTGCATGTACGTCGCGATGTCCTCGCATTTCGCCTGCCCTACTGTGGCAACTCGCATGCGGTAGACTACATTGCGGCGAATATCGCTCCAGGATTCGGCCTCGGGAGGCCGCGACAGAACAACGTCTGGTAGTGGTTCGTAGTCCGGGCCGAGACGCTCCGCCATAATCGCTGCAGCGCGGTTCAGGGTTGCCTCTGTGTCAAGCCGCCCGAAGCGCATTGATATTCCGGCCTGCAGCAGAAATGGTCCGTAGATGTCGTCAACCAGATCCTGGTTGTTCTTGCCGATGATTGCCTCATCGCGTTTCATCACACCGAAATGGCGCACCAGCTTGTCACGAAGTTTAGGGTCTCGAATCAGCTGCAGGTGGCCGCTGCTCACCATCTGCTCGTACGTCGCACTAGAGAGACTCAGGGTTCTTCGGCCCG
>PKUM01000291.1 GCA_002868855.1 Chromatiales bacterium
CCGCCGGCGGTCAGACCCGAGACCAGATAATTCTGCAAATAATAAAACAACGCAACAACGGGTATCGATACTATTATTGAACCGGCCGCGAAATATCCCCACTGCTGCGAGAAGCCCCCGACAAAAAAGCGCAAACCCACTGGCGCAGTGTACATGATTTCCTCTTCCATGAAGATAGACGCCAGAATGAATTCATTCCACCCCGTCATGAAAGAAAAAAGCGCGGTAACCGCAACCGCAGGTTTGGCCAGCGGCAGAATAATCTTGAAGAAAATCTGTTGCCGCGTTGCACCATCCATAATCGCGGACTCCTCTATCTCGTACGGAATGGTGTCGAAGTAGGCTTTCAGCATCCAGACGCAAAACGGAATCGCCGTGGTCGCGTAGACCATCACCAGGCCGAGATAGGAGTTACCGAGGTTCAGCCATTTCACGATGATGATGAATAACGGCACCATCATCAGCGTGCCCGGGAACATCTGCGACACAAGGAATGACATCAGCCCCACCCTGCGTCCCGGAAAACGGAAACGCGAGAACGCGTAGCCGGCCGTGCACGCCAGAAACACCCCCAACACCGTCGTCGCGCCGGCCACGATTGCACCGTTGAACATCCACCGTGCGAACGGTTGCTCAGTCATTACATCGACGAAATTCTGCACGGAAAATGTCTGCGGCCATGGATGAATGTAGCGAAGCCGGTCGAGAAACGTCGGGTCTGCTGGCAAATTTACAAAGAACAGATTTTGCCCCCCGGAAAACGCAATCGTGAACACCCATAGAATCGGGTATATCGCAAGCAGTGTGAACGCGATAAGTCCGACGTGAATCCAGAAATGACCAGAGCGGTTTTCGCCGACATCGCTCATGCGACATTCTCCGTTGCCTTGGACATCTTGTTCTGGAATACGCCATAGGTGAGCAGAATCAGGAATATTACGACCGAATATGCTGCCGCATACGCATATCGATATTGCTCGAACGCCAGTTTGTAAGCCTGGGTGATCAGAATCTCGTTCGCGCCGCCCGGCTCACCGCCCGAAACAAGGAAGATGATGTTGAACATATTGAAAGTCCAGACCACGGAGATGATGATCGCCGGGATGAGTGTGGGCTTCAACAAAGGCAGCGTTATATGGCGAAATTGTTGCCAGCGGGTTGCGCCCTCCACCCTCGCGGCCTCGTACATATCGGCCGAAATCGACTGCAGACCACCGAGAATGACGACCATCATGAACGGAAAACTCAGCCACCCATTGGTAGCGAGACCCGTGATAAAAGACGGGAACACGCCATCGAACCATGCAACCGGTTCGCCCCCGAACATCTGGATGGCCTGATTGATGACACCAAACTGCTGATGAAACATGCCGCGCCAGGTCAACGCGGTTATGTAGTTCGGTACTGCCCAGGGCAGGATCAGCAAGATCCGATAGATCGACTTGCCACGCAGGCCCTTGGTATTCAATGCCAGGGCCAGTACAAGCCCGATACTGACGCCGATCAGCACGTTGAAAACTGTCCAGCATATCGTGATGTAAAACGTCCAGTAGAAATTCTTGTAGTTAAAAATCCAGCCTTCTTCGGTTCTTCTGGCGACGTTGAAATCACCGAGTATGTCGACGTAGTTCTTGAGACCGACCCAAAGATCGCGCAGCGGAAGATTCTCGTTGAACAGTGTCATGTCGGTGAACGACAGCGCCACGCCATAAGCGAACGGGAACATTACCAGCAGCAGCATGCCCAGCATCGCCGGCGTCACATACAGATAGGCATCGCGATGCTCGACCACTGTTCGCCATACCCGCTGCCCGTAGCCAAGCCCTATGAACAGCAGCAACACAAGTCCGCTGACCCAGTTGCCACGCATCGCGTTGCCGAGGAAGCCGCGTCGCGCTTCTACCTGGCGATCCGTGGCTTCGCTATCGAGTTCGCCACTGCCGCGCACCAGCGCAAGCGGACGTTGATAGTCGTCGACGTCCCACAGGTTGTCACCATTCTCAATGAGGTTGACGCCGGCGTCTGACGCCAGCACCCGCGCGCTGTCACGCAAGGACTGGTACTCGGCTGCCAGTGACTGGTTCAGTTCGAGTTCCAGCGTCCCGGCGCGATCCAGTCCGTACTGGCCGAAAAAGTAAAAACCCAGACTGAAAACCGCGATGGCCGCGAGCGCCTGACCCCAGCGGCTGCCGCCCGGCGCACGCAAAACCGGAACCAGCCAGCCCAGTCCGAGCATAACCAGCGCAGGCAATACAATCGCGAGAGTCGCCGCAATGGTCATACTCCCACGGGGCACGGTGGTAACACTGCGCCGCACCTGGACCACACCCGACACGGAATCGTCGACGAAATACGGCAGCGTAACCCGGTACCCGGTCGCACCGAGGCGTTCAACATCGACATGAGCCTTGCGGAACACGCCCTCATCGCGGTTGGTTTCTACTGCTGTACGAATTTCCTGGGCGAGATCGTAAAACCACTTCTCGTCACGGTTGAGACGCCGCGGCAGCGATGTTTCGGCGGCATCGCCCTCCTCCGTCGATGCGCGCAGGCTGGCACCGCTGAGGCGGAGCACGCGGACCCCCTCGGCGCCGGGCTCGATGGCGGTCCAAGCGCTGGCTATTTCAGCAAGACTCTCGGCGGGCAATTCCTGGCGTTCGGCATCAGCGACGATCTCGGCCAGTCCCATCGCCGATGTGACGACCTGGCGCTCGTAATAGTCCTGGGCTATTTCACGCTCGGCCTGACCGAAAAACCAGACGCTCAAAGCGACTGCCAGCACCGACCCCAGCAGTACACCGCGAACGACCCTGTCGGGCCATATCCGCCGCGCCGCGGTCGCACCCGCGGCTACATGATCAGCATCGCTAAGGGTCCTTTCGGTCAACGTCCCTTCCTGAGCGCCGCAAGGCCCTCCATAACGCCCTTCTGCGCCTCGCCCATCGCCGCTTCCGGCGTCGACGCGCCTTTGACGATCTTGTTCATCGCCGTCGTCACCGGTGACCACATCAGGGTCATTTCAGCGTAATTGGGCATGGGCACCGCGGTTTCGTACTGGGCGCGGAACGCGCTGAGCACCGGATCTTTCGCGACTTTGTCATTTTCGTAAACCGCGCGATTCGTGTGCAGTTGTCCGCCCTCCAGCGCCAGTACGAGGCCGGCCTCCTCGGAAACCATGAACCTGGCGAACTCGTACGCTGCGTCCTTGTTTTTCGACCCCTGGGAAATATAGATGCCCTCAATAGTGAGCCACGGTCGCATCGGCTCCCCATTGGCTTCGTCCAGGGTCGGCAACACCGCAAGACCATAATCGACGCTATCCGCAATTTCACCTAGGAACCACGGCCCTGAAAATACGATACCGGCATTGCCTTCGTTGAACAGCGCGGTGATCAGAGCGGTAGACGGATCGGCCGGCAGAATTCCGTCCTCCTTGTACCATTTCAGCATCTGCTTGATGGCCTGTATGTTTTCCGGAGCATCGATGACCGGAGTCGGCCCGGGATCGAAAACCCGCCCGCCAAAGGCGTTCATCAGTGCCGCGTGATAGTAATAATCGGAATAGGCATAGACCAGCCCGAATTTGCCCGACCCGGGATTGGTCAGTTTTTTGGCGACGCTGACCAGCTCCGTCGAGGTCTTCGGCGGGGACTTGACCAGCGCCTTGTTATAGATCATCGCGATACTTTTGTAATTGAGCGGCAGCCCGTAGACCGTATCCCGGTAGGTCATCGCATCAAGCATCCCCGGCAGGATGGCATCGACGGTTTCGTCCTCGAGATAGAAGTCGATCGATTCAATCGTCTTGCCGCCCTCGATCCAGCCGCCGAGACGGTCCTGGGCATAAATAAATATGTCCGGACCTTTGCCGCGCGGAACCGCGGCTGTGATTTTGTCGGCATATGCATCGTAGGGAACGGCCAGCGTCCTGACCGTTACACCGCCGGCCGCGACCTGCTGATTAAACATACCCACCGTTTTTTCGAAAGCGGCTTTTTCGCCGCCGCGATAAGCGTGCCATACGATCAGCTCTGCGGCGAATAACGACTGAGTCGTCACACCCAGTAACAACACGGCAACTGCGATCGCACTGAAACCGCGACCGGCGAACGACTTTAAATTCTGCATGACTTCTCCCATTCCTCAACCGGTCGTACCCGTCGCCGCGGCGACCGGCTCCGCGGCGGGCAGACCGAGACGTTGTTCGGTGTCCAGATCGAACAGGTGGATCTCATCGCTCTTCAGCACCAGATCCACGGTATCGCCGAAACCTGGCATGTGTTTGTGGCTTGCCATCTTTGCGATCATCGGTTCGCCGCCGCTGCGCACATGCAGCACGACCTCGTGGCCGATGGTTTCGATAATCTCTACTTCACCTCTGAGCTCGACGCGCTGCGGCCAGTCGGCCTCTTCCGGCGAACCGACATGCTCGGGACGAACCCCGAGCGCTAGCTTGCGACCGCGATAATCGCGCGTCGCCGCGCTGAAATGTTCGGGCACCGCAACCGTGAACCCGGGCGCCTGCAATTGTGAGCCGTCGTCACTCACGGTCGCCTCGACGATGTTCATATTGGGTGTACCAATAAACCTCGCAACGAACAGATTGTGCGGGGTGTCGTATAACTCCAGCGGGGTCCCGACCTGCATCAGGTTGCTGTCCATCGCCTTCGCCAACGGCGCGAGCACAGCTATCCGGTGCCCCATGGTCATGGCTTCCACCTGGTCGTGGGTGACGTAAACCGTAGTCGTTTTCAGCCGTCGCTGCAGCTTGCTGAGCTCCGCACGCATGTGCACCCTGAGTTCCGCATCGAGATTGGATAACGGTTCGTCGAAAAGAAATACCGATGGCTGGCGAACGATGGCGCGGCCAAGTGCAACGCGCTGGCGTTGGCCGCCCGACAGTGCTTTTGGCTTGCGCTCCAGGAGTTCCTGCAAACCTAGGATATCCGCGGCATTCGCCACCAGGCTGTCAATCTCGTCCCTGGGCATCTTGCGCAGACGCAGACCGAACGCGATATTCTCGCGCACCGACATATGCGGATACAGCGCATAGCTCTGGAAAACCATTGCCACATCGCGGTCTTTCGGCGGCAACGTGTTAACGACCCGATCACCGATGCTCAGATCGCCGTGAGTGATGGTTTCGAGACCGGCTATCATCCGCAGTGCGGTGGATTTTCCGCAACCCGAGGGCCCGACGAATACCATGAACTCTTCGTCGCGGATCTGCATGCTGATATTTTTCAGCACCCGAACATCGCCAAACGACTTGTCCACATCATCAAAAATAATTTGCGCCATTAACTTCCCCGCCTTCAGCGTTTGGCCGCGACGAATATCCGAACCTGAACCGGCGGCACGGATATTTCCATCCTGTTAGCGTCGGTGGCAGGCTGAGCACTGCTGTTCACCTCGGAAATAACGACTTCATCCTGCCAGCCGGCAGGCAGATCCACCGTCGCAGTCGCCGCCTCGGAACCGCGATTGACCGCTACTATTACGGTCCCCCCGCCAATTGGATCAGTACGCCTGAACACCAGGAGGTCACCGTCAGTAGACAATGCTTCGTAATCGCCACGACTTAGCGCAGGATGCGAGCGCCGCAATGCAATCAGGTTCTTGTAATAGCCGCGCAGCGACTCGTCCCTCGCAACGCCGGCCCCCGGCTTGATATTGCGGCTGCCCCACGGCATGTCCTTGCGGTTGGTTGGCCAGGCGCCACCGCCGCGCGCGACCTCCTCACCGTAGTAAATGACAGGTATACCCAGCGTCGTCATCTGCAATGCGACGCAAACCCGGAACCGGTCGATGTCATTTTCCAGCAAATGCAGCGCCATCGTCTCGTCGTGGCTCGACAGGTAATGTGCGAGGTGATAACCGTCGCGTACCCGGTGACGCTTACTCAGATAGGATGCGTAAGCTATGGTCCGGCCACGGCCCTTGACCCAGCTCTGGCAACTGCCGCTGAAAGAGAAGTCGAAACCCGAGTCCATCTCATCGTTTTCGAACCACTCGTCGAGCACCCGGGCATCGCCGCCCCATACTTCGCCCAGCAGGAAAAAGTCCTCGCTGACCCGGGTCCGGGTCTGATCGCGGTGCAGTTGCCAGAAGTCGTGCTCCACGTGTTTGACGGTATCGAGACGAAACCCGTCCAGGCCAGTGCGCTCGGCGAGCCCGATATTCGCATCCAGCAGGTACTTGCGCACGTCGTCGCGACCGGTGTCGAAATCAGGCAACCCCCCCACCTGGCAGGTGAGCGGGTCGGCGGCGCAGTCGACCGGCTTCTTCCGGATCCAGCCGGAGAAACGCGGATCCGTTTCGTACTGCGAGCCATACCCCGCATGGTTATAAACCACGTCGAGCAGTACCTTTATGCCGCGCTGGTGCGCCGCAGCGACGAGCGCCGCAAGGTCGGCCTCGGTACCGAAGTGCGGCTCCATCCGGGTGAAATCCTCGGCCCAGTAGCCATGGAATCCCCAATGCTCGAAGAACTGCCCGTTGGTCTCGGGCATGCCCGGGACGATCGGCGCGAAATCCACCTGCAGCGGGACCGGGGTAATCCAGATCGCCGTCGCACCGAGGTCGGCAATTTCATCAAGCTGTGAGGTCAAACCTTTCAGGTCGCCGCCGTGGTAACCACCCGGGTTCCTGCGCTGGACATTCGCATTGTTCCCGGAATCGCCGTCGGCGAAGCGATCGAGGATCACAAAATAGATAATGGCATCCGACCAGTCGCGCTGCGGCGTAATTACTACCGGCGCGGCACCGTAACCTGCGTCTCCTCCGGGCTGCCCGGTCGAACCGGCGCACCCGGCCAGACCCAAACCGAGCAGCGCCGGCAGCACCCACCGGCCTGCATGCTTGTTTCGCCGGGACCGCGCGTTGCGCGCTCGCTCCATGCGCGTATTGTTCTGCATTGTTATCGCATCCCGCTGGCCACCGCTAAGGGGTTATCGATTTGGTGGACCTACGGTGTCTCGTTCCGCTCGGGTAAGCCGCGTCAGTTCGCGCCGACGTTACGAATCTCCGCACCAACGATCAGCTTGGCACGGTGCATTGCAGCAAATCAAGCTGTGTCTAACGCTGCGAAAAAAAGCCGTGACGCGGGTCGTCAAGATCAGAAAATTGTATAGATAAACGAGGCAAGCACCGACTGCTGGCTTACCACCACCAGACCACCGAGAAGCACCAGGATAATTATCACCGGCGCAAGCCAGATTTTTTTGCGGACACGCAAAAATCCCCACAAATCCCTCAAAAATTCACCCATCAGTACGGCCTCTCGAGATCCTCTGTCCGAGCCTGGTGGCTTACATTCGACCGGTAACTATCGGACCGTTCGTCCCAGCGCTCAGTGTATTGTAATTTCCCGAGCGCCCTGAGCACGGTGCCGAGCGGCGTCATCAGGGCAAAAAACACGATACCCAGCAAGAACCGGGTATTGAACCAGGCAAGAGCCAGTGCGATCGGGAACCAGCCGCGGTAAACCGGCCTTAGTGTGGCCGGCGCAAGTCCCGCAGCAAGCCCCAGAGCGGCACTGACAATCCACGGCCAGAGCGGCCGCGCAGCGTCTCGCACCCACGGCAACAGCCCGACAAACAGCAGTACAACGAGAACCGCAAGAGCGAAGCCGAACTGGCGCAGCTCGGGGACGGATATGACTTCAGGTCGTTGCATCGCTACATTAGTCCTCAGCGAAGGTTGCAGCGCGCGCCGCGGCGATCGCGCGGGCAGGCTGTTCGCGCCGATCCAGCAGGAAATCGCCTATTGCAAGATAGTCCATTTCGGTCCTCAGGAAACAGCGGTACGCATCGTGTGGGGTACAGACAATCGGTTCGCCGCGCACATTGAATGACGTGTTTACCAGTACCGCGATACCGGTGCGGCGTTCGAATGCTTCGAGCAATGCCCTGATCCGCGGCTCGGCATTCGAGCCCGCCGTCTGCACCCGGGCGGAATAGTCGACATGCGTCACCGCAGGTAACGTCGAACGTGGTAACTGCAGCCGATCCAGTCCCTTCCCGGTGTCGGGAGCATCGATACGAATTGCATCGGCGACCGGCGCCACGACGAGCATGTACGGGCTCCTGCCATCCAGTGCGAAGTAATCCGCTGCTCTCTCCTCAAGCACCACTGGCGCAAATGGGCGGAAAGACTCGCGGTATTTTATTTTCAGATTGATTCGCGACTGCATATCCGGGTCGCGCGGATCGCCGAGAATCGATCGCGCGCCCAGCGCTCGCGTGCCGAATTCCATCGCTCCCTGAAACCACCCCACTACCGCGCCGGATACCAGCAGAGCCGCTACCCGGTCGATCAATACCGTTTCCTCGAGCCGCTCAAAGCACGCGTCTTCGGCGCGCAAGCACGTTTCGATCGCGTCACCATCGTATGCGGGGCCGAGCAACGCGCCACTCATTGCATCGGGCTGACGTATCGTGCGTGCGCCAGAGAAATACAGATGCCAGGCCGTCAGCGCGGCACCCAGCGCTCCGCCCGCATCGCCCGCCGCCGGCTGGATCCAAATCGAATCGAAGACCCGGTCGCGTGCGAGCCTGCCGTTGGCCACGCAATTGAGTGCCACTCCACCGGCAAGACACAGCTCATTTTCACCGGTCTCCGTATGCAGCGTCGTTGCCAGTCGCGATACGGTTTCCTCGGTAACCGCCTGCACCGAGGCGGCCATATCCATGTAATGCTGCGTCATCGTGGTTTCAGGACGGCGCGGCGGCGCACCAAACAACGCATCGAATCGCTGATTGGTCATGCGCAACCCGGTCACATAATCGAAATAGTCGAGATTAAGGCGGAAACTGCCATCGGGCTTGATGTCGATCAGTTCATCGCGAATCAGCCGTGCAAAACGGGGTTCACCGTATGGTGCAAGACCCATCAGCTTGTACTCACCCGAATTGACCCGGAAACCCGCGTAGTAGGTAAAAGCCGAGTACAAAAGACCCAGTGAGTGCGGCCAGTGAATCTCCCAAAGACCCTGTAGCGATTCGCCATTGCCGTGCCAGGACGACGTCGTTGCCCATTCGCCCACTCCATCCATGCATAAAACCGCCGCCGACGAGAATGGCGATGGATAGAACGCCGACGCAGCATGTGCCTGGTGATGCTCGGTAAACAACAGCTGGGGCACCGCCGCCGCTCCGGACACCTTGCTCAGTTCCTCCCGCAGTACGGACTTGAGAAACAGCTTCTCCTTCAGCCATACCGGCATCGCCGCGACGAACGATGCGAAGCCACGCGGCGCCTTGGCGAGATAACTCTCGAGCAGTCGCTCGAACTTGATCCACGGCTTGTCATAGAAGACTACGGCGTCGAGTTGATCAAGCGTGAAACCGCCCCGCTCCAGGCAGTAGCGAACCGCGCTCCTGGGGAACGCCGCGTCGTGGCGCAGCCGGCTGAATCGTTCCTCCTGGGCCGCAGCGCGAATGTCGCCGTCGACCACCAGCGCCGCGGCGCTGTCATGGTAATAAGCCGACAATCCCAGGATCGCGGTCATCAGTATGGGTTACTCCTCATCGCCACGACGCACACCATGTGGCCGCGTATAATCTGCCACCGGCTTAAGCATTTGGCGACTATTGTGACTGAAAGCGGCTCCTCCGCGAATGCAAAACGCAACAAAGATCGCCGTAAGCTGTTTCTTGCCATTGCGCTGTTGCTACCGCTGCTGACACTGCTCCTGCTGGAAGGTCTTCTACGGATTGCTGGATTCGCGCCACCCGAGCCGCTTTTCGTTCCGGTCGAGAATGCTCCCGGGCAATTCCTCCAACCCAATGAGAACGTCATTGAAAGGTTTTTTGCCGATCCCCGGCTCGCGCCGCGTACTGCGATCGACACGACATTTTTCCCGGCTCAGAAATCCGACGACAGTTTTCGCATCGTGCTGCAGGGGGGATCGACCGCGGCCGGTTTCCCCTACGGCAAGTGGGCCTCACCGGCCGGACTGCTGAAGCAGCGTCTGATACGAAGCTTCCCCGACCGGGACATCGAACTCGTCAGCACCGCAATGTCCGCGGTGAATTCGTACACGCTGGCAGACTTCGCCGAGGAGATTGTCGCGATCGAGCCGGATGCGGTGCTGATTTATGCCGGGCACAACGAATACCTCGGCGTGCTCGGTGTCGGGTCGGCGTTCAGCTCCGCGCGCTCGCCGTCGCTGACACGGCTTATCCTGTGGCTGCAACAGTGGCGACTTTTCCGGTTAATACAGAAATCGTTTCTGAGTCTCTCGGGCGCGCTGCCGGACGAAGGAGAGGAACCGCCGGGAACATTGATGGCCCGGATCGCCGCCGAACGCGCGATCGCATACGGGTCGCGCGAGTTCGAAGCCGGCGTCGCACAATTCCGCCACAACATGTCCGGCCTTCTCGACACCTATCGGGCCGCCGGCATCCCGGTGATGATTGCAACGATTGCGAGCAATCTCCGGGATCAGCCGCCGTTTTCGTCCGGTCTCGAGGAAAGCACCGATCCGCAGCGTTGGCAGGAACTGCTCGAGCTTGCCAGCGATCAGTTCGAGCAGGGCCGGCTGGATGAGGCGACCGCGACGGCAAACGCTCTGGTCGAACTCGACGACGGCTCGGCCGAGGCGCATTTTTTGCTGGCACGGATCCTGGAGTCGAGCGGCGATACCGGCGCCGCCGGGCGGCATTACGCCGCGGCAAAAGACCGCGACAGGCTCCGCTTCCGGGCGCCCGAAGCGATCAACACAGTGATACGGGAGCTGGCATCGGAGTATGGCGCCCAACTGATCGACGTCGAGGCGCGGCTGCAGGCCGAGAGTCCGAACGGCATCGTCGGCTCGGAACTGATGGTCGAGCACCTGCACCCCAATGTGCGCGGCTATTTTTTTCTTGCCGACGCGTTCTACGACGCGATGCATGAACTCGGCTGGATCGGTGTGTGGAGCGCGGCCGTGGACGATGCGGCCGCATGGGAGACGCGCAGCGTAACCGAAATCGACCGGCTCGGCGGCGAGTACCGGGTGATGCAGTTGAAAAGCGACTGGCCGTTCCAGCCGAGCAAGCAGGCATGGTCATTACCCCCGCCAGCCGACGAGATCGAAGTCATCGCGCAGAACTGGTTTCTGAAGCGCATCACCTGGCTCGACGCGATGAACCAGGCCCTGGCCTTCTACCAGCGCGCCGGCAATATCGATGAAGCCGTGCGGGTGGCGCTGAACCTGGCCGATGCATTCGTATTCCTCGACGACGCCCAGTACGCTGCCGGACAGCTCTTGCTGCGCCAGGGTCAGCCCCGTCTCGCGCTGCGTTATCTGCACGCCGCAGCGCGTCTGCAACCGCGCGAGCCGACGCATCTTCTGGCGCTTGCGCAGGCGTTTTATCAGTCCGGTTACCGCGAGCAGTCGATCGAGACGCTGAGACGTCTCGCAGAAATCGAGCCCGACAATCCGCGCACCGCGGAACTGATCGAACGCCTGGAGTCCGGACTGGAACCGCTTCCGGCGCGAACGCCTCAGGATCCCTGACGCCAGAAATTAACCGGGTCCTGATCGGTCAGGAAAAAGCCCGCGACCGCACAACGCGCAAATGCTGCGGTCGGCTTGACGAGACAGATCTTGTGCCACAACCCGCCTTTCAGAAACACGAGACGGTTGGGTTTCGGGAACACGAATTCGGTACTCGTCACATTGTCGAACAACATCTCCGACAGGTCGTCCTTGTAGAGCACGCTCCAGCTCTCCTTTACCGTTTCCGTCTTGCCGTCCTGCATGCGCTTTTTATCCGGCAACAGCCGTCTGCCCAGATCGTTCTCAACCACCAGCAGCTCACCGCCCCAGGATGCGTGCCAGCGCGGGTGTGCATAAAACGTGTATGCACCCTGGAAACGTCCGCCATCATCGTGCCAGTCCAGGCCCGACCCGGGAGGATGGAGGTAAGTCCGGGCGGTGACATAAGTGTCCGGAAGGTGCTTTCGATAGTACTTGGTGCCGACTATCCGGTCGAACAACAGATCGATCGCGAGCCCCGTCGGATAGGCCCGGCGCGGATCGTCCGGGCGCATCTGCTTACCGCGGGTATAGACCGTTTCACCGGTCTGCCACGGCATCTGGTCGGCCAGGTCCCATGGCTTGATCCACTTCGGATTGCGTGCGTACTCGCTTGTCTCGGTATATTCGCGAAACAATTCAAACTCCGACTCGCTCAGCACGTCATCGAGGATGATGTACAGATCTGTTTCTTTGACGACTTTCATTGCTCGTCCTTTTTCGTTGCACTCCCTTCTCCCCCAATCCCCAGCTTATCGAGATCGGCGAGCGCCTTTATCGCGGTTGCGTTGCCCGGGTCGAGCGCCAACGCGCGGCGCAGACTGTCCCGCGCGTCATCGTAACGCCCCGTGAGCACCAGCGCATGCGCGAAAGCCAGCCAGTGGTTGGCCACGCCCGGCGCCTGCTCGACGGCCCGCCTGAGATAGGCGGACGCCTCCGGCGCGCGTTGCGCCTTGATCAGCGTGGTCCCGGCCTCGTATTGCGCCTGTGCGATGAACGGAAACGCATCCGCCAGGATCAGCGTCACTCGGGTGTATTCGTGACGGTTGCCCTCGATCCGGTAGAGTTTGCGCAACTGATCGTTGGCCTGCGCCCAGTTGATCCGCTGTTCATAGAGCTCACGCGCCAGCTTTTCGATCTCGCTGCGGGGCGCCGGAATCTCCGGCGTAACCGGCGGATCGGTGAATGGCCAGCCCGAGGTGATGCGCAGGATCTTGTATTCGCCGAAGATTCGATCGACCTCGCTCACCGGCACGTCGGCGCGCGCGACGATATCGGGCACCGCGTTTTGCCAGTCGCCGATCAGCCCGTCCTTTCGCATCGCATCGTAAAACGCATCGGCGAGCAGGAAATACCCGTCGAGGTTGGGATGCACATGCTCCAGCATCAGGTCGGCGCCCACGATTCCGTTCGCGGCTACCTGCTCGAACCGCGCCCGGACGTCGACCAACCGGACGTCACTCGCTTCGGCAAGCTCGGCGAGGATCCCGTTGAACTCCTCCGGCGCACGGAATCGCAGTTGATCACGATCGCGGGCAGCGCCGAATGCTTTGCGCGCCGCGCCAAAATCGCCCGAAGCGACCTGCGCCCGGCCAAGCAGGAACCGCACATCCGCGGCGCAATCATCGACGGATAGGGCACGCTGCAACAGCTTCAACGCACGTCCGCTGTCCGCGCCGTCCAATGCCTCGCGCGCCTCCGCCACGATGGGTCTGAAGGCTTTCTGATCCGTGTCGGCGCAGGGCGTGCTGACAAACGGCGGCTGGTCTGCGTCGTTGCTCACCAGCGTCGCGAGCATGACCGGCACGCCGGCCGTGCGGTATCTGTCGAGCACGGCCGCGATGTTCGCCCTGAACTGCTCGACACCGGCCTCGTAAAGACGCGACCGGAGCGGGATCTCGCGCTGGCCCGCGACGCGCGCCATCAGGGTATCGTCGCGACCCCCGCCGCCGGCCCCGGAGGGATCGTCTGACGCGCGAAGGTTGCCGTAAGCTTTCGCCATCAGCTGAAATATCCGTAATCGATTCACTCTCATGTAGAACCGCGTCAGCCACCGGGACGTGCTCACCGACAATGCCGAGCCGACACCCAGCACGCCGAGATATTCGTTGTGTCCGGCATAGATCAGTACCAGGTCCGGCTGCTGAGCGATGATCTCGTCGGCGAAATCGAGCAGCGCATAGGAATTGACCGCGGCCAGCGCGGTCGTAATCACTTCGATATTGCGGTCCGGGAACGTCCTGCGCAGACGCTGTTCCAGCATGCCCGCCGGGGACGCTCCGAGACCGTACGGAAACCCGGCGGCCGACGACCCGCCCTGGACAAAGATCCGGTACGTGCCGGGCGTCTTCTCGACCGGAAAGAAACGCGTCTCGATACTGACCGGCGGAGCCTGTTCGGGTATCGCAAAAAAACGCTGCACGACACGCGGATTCGCCAGCTTGTAACCCGGATGATCGGGGCTCTCGATAAACAGCGGCTCGCGCTCGAGGCCGACACCGGCGAGTCTCAATCCGAATTCCAGCCCGCCGAGCAGCAGCACCGGGATCGTCAACGCGACCAGCATGAATACGACTCTCCGGGCCCTCGAGCGGACCCGTTGTTCGCTGGCTTTCGGAATCTGCGTCATCCGATCAAGTTGCAAAAAACGAACCGACGGTAATCGTCGGCCCAGAAGAACAGAAACCGATACCCGACTACGGGTATCGGTTTAAGAAACCGGCCGGTCGTCAGTCGGACCGGCCATGACTTTCCTTACTGCGGCGTCACCGTCAACGTCGGGTTATTCGGGTTCGTAATGTCGACGTCGAAGCTGTAGGTGCCGTCCGCCGGGATCGTAATTGCAAGGTTCGGCGGGTTCGCGCCACAGCTGATCACTGTCGGGGTGCCCACCGGCACCGGTCCCATCCCGTCGGCACCGCCGCAGTTGATCGTGGACCAGTCCTCGGCCGCGACTTTGAACTCGTAGCCAGAAGCACCAATGATGATCGACGTCTGGTAATTCGAACCTGCCGCCGTCAGCTCACTGCCCGTACCCCAATCGTTGAAGCCGCCACGTATGAAAACCGGCACGCTGCCCCACGCGACGCCCTCCTGGGCACCGACAGTAAGCCGCGGGTTGGCAGTATCGCTGGTGTCGAGGCTGAACTTTACGTTGCCGGCGCTGTTGAATGTCGCCGACAGGTTCGACGGGTTACGACTGCAGTTCAGCGTCGTCGGCGAACCCACGGCGACCGCCATCGGCGACGAGTAATCCGGCCCGCCGCAGTTGATGGTCGACCAGTTCTCCTCCGCGATCTTGAACTCGTAGGCCTCTGCACCGACATTGACGGTCGTCTCGAGCACCGCGCTGTCGCCGACCTGGATCATCGGGTTGCCGGTACCCCAGTCGTTGAAACCGCCGCGGACGAACGTCGTCGTGGTACCGAAAGCATCACCGAGCTGTGGCAGCACGGTCAGCTCAGGGTTTGCCTGGTCCGTTGTGTCCAGCGAGAACTTGTAACCGCCGGTCGCCGGGAAGTCGGAACGCAGGTTGCCCGGACTACCGCCGCAGGTCACGAAGAAGCTCTCCTGCGGATCGTTGCCATCGTCGAGCGGCACGTCGCTGACGACCCCTTCCGGACCGCCGCAGTTGATCGCGGCCCAGTCCTCGGAGGCGATCTTGTACTCGATCGCACTGCCACTGGAGGTATCGACACTGACGGTTGCCTGCAAAACGCCGGTATCGCCGACCTCGGTCATCGGGTTGTCGATGCCCCAATCGTTGAAACCACCCCGAACGTAGCTGGTCGCCGCGCCGAAGATGTCGCACAGCTCCCCGGTCGGGTCCTTCCGGAACACGGCTGTCGTCAGCGCCGGCACCGTGAAGCCCGTGGCCGCATCGTAACTCGCGCCCTGCACGACCGGGTCGAACGAGCCCTGCTGGATCGGATGCAGGGCGTAACTGTCATCGAGGAACAACGACACGGTGTGCTCCTGAGTCGTGACGTTCTGGATCAGCACGATGCCGCCGTCGTCCGGCGTCAGGTTCGGGTCCACGCA
>PKUM01000184.1 GCA_002868855.1 Chromatiales bacterium
ATCGTCTATGTCGGGTGCGGCGAGCGAGGCAACGAAATGGCGGAAGTGCTCGACGAACTGCCGCAGCTCGAGGACCCGCGAACCGGGCGGCCGCTGATGGAACGCACGGTCATTATTGCCAACACCTCGAACATGCCGGTAGCAGCGCGCGAGGCGAGCATATATACCGCTATCACGGTTGCCGAATACTTCCGCGATCGCGGCCTGCATGTCGCACTGATGGCGGATTCCACCAGCCGCTGGGCCGAGGCGTTGCGCGAGGTATCCGGCCGTCTAGGCGAACTGCCCGGCGAGGCCGGCTACCCGGCCTATCTGAGTTCGCGGCTGGCGGATTTCTACGAACGCGCCGCCCGCGTCAGAACGCTGTCCGGCGACGAAGGCTCGGTCACGATTATCGGCGCCGTCAGCCCGCCGGCCGGCGATTTCTCCGAACCGGTGACGCTGCACACCAAGCGCTACGTACGCTGTTTCTGGGGCCTCGACCGGACCCGGGCGCAAGCTCGTTTTTACCCGGCAATCCACCCACTGCAGTCCTATTCGAGTGACGCTACCGTACTCGGCCAGTGGTGGAACACACAGGGCAACCCGGACTGGTCGGCACAGCGCCAGCGGCTGCTGAAACTGCTCGAGGAGCAAGCCCACCTCGAGCGCATGGCACGTATCGTCGGCAAGGATGCGTTACCGCCGGCGCAGCAACTGACGCTGCTGTGCGCCGAACTGGCTAACGAGGCTTTGCTGCGGCAGTCCTCGTTCTCGCCGGTAGACCGGTACTGTTCGCCGGAACGCCAGGCCGCGATGTTGCGGGCAGTCATGCATTTCCTGGAGCTTGCCGAACATGCACTCGAGCAAGGGGTCGCGCTCGCCCAGATCGGCGCGCTGCCGATACTTGCCCACATGATGCGGCTCGGCGAAGAGTTCGGCGAGGACGCAATCGATCGGCTGCGGCTTATGCCGCGCCGGCTCGATCACGATTTCGCAGCGCTGGAAGCGGAGGTCACCGATGCTGCTTGACGTCACACTCGACCGTTGCGCGACGCGGATCGAGGGACCGCTTTTATTCCTGCGCCGCGCGGTCAATGTCGGCCTGAATACCGCGGTCGAGGTCGTCGGTGAAGACGGCCGCGCGCGAATCGGACGCGTGGCCATGCTGAGCGACGAGCAAATGGTCGTACAGGTACTGGAATCAACCTCAGGGCTCGGTCTCGAGGATGCCCGGGTTCGACTGCGCGACGAGCCGCTGTTGTTCGGTGTCGGCCCCGGCATGCTCGGCCGCGTATTCGACAGCATCGGGCGGCCCCTGGACGGGGGTGCGCCGGTTCCGGCCGTCACCCGGATGCGAATCGACGGGCTGGCGATCAATCCGGCCGCGCGCGCCCTGCCGCGCGACTTTATCGAAACCGGGGTGACGACGATCGACCTGATGAACAGCCTGGTCAGGGGCCAGAAACTGCCGCTGTTCTCGGCCGGCGGATTGCCGCATGACCGCCTCGCCACAGAGATAGCGCGCCGGGCCCGGTTGCGCAGCGAGGAAGCGGGCGCCTTCGCCACCGTGTTTGTCGGCATCGGCGTCTCCCACGACAGCGCCGAAGCGTTTCGCGAGGCCATGGAGGGCTCGGGCGCGCTGGCCCACACGGTGATGTTTCTGAATCGCGCCGACGAGCCCAGCACGCAGCGCCTTCTGACCCCGCGCTACGCGCTGACCGCGGCCGAGTACCTCGCGTTTACCGAGGGGCGCCATGTCCTGGTGATCCTCACCGACATGACCAACTATTGCGAGGCGCTGCGCGAGGTCTCGGCGAGCCATGGCGAAATACCCAGCCGCAAGGGCTACCCGGGCTACATGTACTCCGATCTCGCCGGCATTTACGAACGCGCCGGATGCATCAGCGGAGTGGAAGGCACAATCACGCAGTTGCCGATCCTGACGATGCCCGGCGACGATATCGGTCATCCAATCCCCGACCTGACCGGCTATATCACCGAGGGCCAGATCGTGCTCGACCGTGAACTCGACCGCAAAGGCATCTACCCGCCGGTGCGGGTACTGCCGAGCCTGTCGCGATTGATGGATGCGGGCACCGGAGAGGGCTTTACCCATCCCGATCACCCGGCATTGGCGCACCAGCTGTTCGCCGCCTACGCGCGCGCCGAAAGAGTCCGGCTGCTGGCGAGCGTGATGGGCGAGGAAGGCCTGCCTGAAAGCGACCGCAAATTTCTTGCCTTCGGCGACCGCTTCGAACAACAACTGGTCAACCAGGGCAAAGGGCGCAGTCTCGAAGAAAGCATGCACGTGGGCTGGGAAATTCTGAAGGGCCTGCCGAGCGTCGAACTGACCCGGCTGTCCAACCAGCAAATCGCGAAATACCTGGAGACCTGACAGTCATGCCCGCCGCGCGCGACCTGACCCCGACCCGCAGCGTCCATCTCGAATTGCGCGATGAGCGGCGCATGGTCCGCGAGGGATACGGTTTCCTCGACGAGAAACGGATCATGCTGGCCAGCGAAATTCTCGCCCAGCTGAAACGCTATGACGCAGGGTTTCGCCGCTACTCGGACTGCCAGGCCGAGGCCGCCGCCGCGCTCGCCGCCGCTGCGGCAAAACATGGCCTGGACGGGCTTGAAGTGTACCCGGCGCTCGATTTGCGCGAGACCAGGCTCGAGCTCGAAAACCGGCGTTTTCTGGGGGTCGCGCAAAGCACCGCGAAATGGGACGATTCCGCGGCCGTCGCCACTTATCCCGCGCTCAACCCCAGCCCGGAGGCACGCCATTGCGCGGCCCTGTTCGCCCGGTTGCTGGGGCATGCAGCCGAGCTTGCGGCGATTGCCGGAAACCTGCGCCGCCTTGCCGCGGAGTACAGCCGCACCGAGCGGCGCGCGCGCGCGCTGGAAAATGTCGTGCTGCCGGAAATTGACGAAAGTGTGCGCTTCGTCGGGGAGCAGTTGGACGCTGTCGACCAGGAGGAAGCGATAAGAGTGCGCTATGCCGGTGTCGGCGACGATTTCTAACGGGTGGAATCGATAGCGTCCTGATACAATCCAACACTCGTAACCCGGACGCGCTTTATCACGGCGACGCTCGGCTGCAACGCAAACCAAAGTTAAAATAAGGGTACTATCGGCCTGACGTAGCGGTAAATCAGGAAACAGCGGAACACCACGTGCGCTCGGCCACCGGATCCGGCCCGGCGCCGAACGATCAGGCCTCCATTGCAGATGCTGATAAAAATCAAAAAAGGGCTCGACCTGCCGATCGCCGGGCGACCGGAACCGGTCATCGATCAGGGCGCCAAAGTCGCGACCGTAGCGCTGATGGGTGATGACTACATCGGGCTGCGGCCGACCATGCACGTGGCACAGGGCCAGCGGGTCAAGCTCGGCGAACAGATCTTCAGCGACAAGAGAAATCCGGGCGTCGTATTTACCGCACCGGGAGCCGGGATCGTGGAAGCAATCAACCGCGGCTCGCGCCGGGTACTGCAGTCGGTCGTGATACGGCTGGATGGCAACGCCGAGGAAACCTTTGCCCGGCATGACCGCGCGGCGCTTGCGACGCTGGACGCCGCCACCGTGCAGCAACAACTGGTGGACGCCGGTCTGTGGACGGCGTTTCGAACCCGCCCGTTCAGCAAGATCCCGGCGCCGGAGTCGCGCCCGGCCTCGATCTTTGTCACCGCGATTGACAGCAACGCTCTGGCGGCACCGCCGGCAATGATCATCGACGAGTTCCGCGATGACTACATCGACGGGCTCAACGTCATCGCCCGACTGACCACCGGGCCGGTTTACGTATGCACCGCAGCGGGTAGCGGAATACCGGCCGCCCCGGGCGAACAGTTCCGCAACGCAGAGTTTTCCGGGCCGCATCCGTCGGGACTGGTCGGCACCCATATCCACTTTCTCGACCCGGTCGATGCGGAACACGTCGTATGGCACGTCGGCTACCAGGACGTCATCGCGATCGGCCGCCTTTTCACCCGCGGCAAAATCTGGGTTGAGCGAATCATCGCAATGGCCGGTCCCAAGATGGGGCGCCCGCGACTGGTGCGCACACGCCTCGGCGCCAACACCGAAGACCTGTTGCGCGGGGAACTGAAGCCGGGCCGGGTTCGGGTCATTTCCGGACCGATACTGTCCGGCCGCCGCGCCGCCGGATGGGCGACGTTTCTGCGCCGCTACGATCTGCAGATCAGCGCCCTGCAGGAGGGGCATGACCGCGAGTTCCTGGCCTGGCTGAAACCGGGCTTCGGCAAGTATTCGGCGATCCGCGCCTTTGCCGGCAGCATTATGCGGTCGCGGCAGCACGACTTCGACACGTCGCAAAACGGCAGTCCCCGCGCAATGGTGCCGATCGGCAACTTCGAGCCGGTGATGCCGCTGGATATCCTGCCGGCACCGCTGCTGCGGGCGCTGATCGTGCAGGATACCGACACCGCGCAGGCACTCGGGTGCCTCGAACTTGACGAAGAAGATCTCGCGCTGTGCTCTTTCGTCTGCGCGAGCAAATACGAGTATGGCGTTGCGCTGCGCGAAAACCTGACTCAGATCGAGAAGGAAGGCTGATGAAACCGCTGCGCAAGCTTCTCGACAGGATCGAGCCACACGTCACCAAGGGCGGTCAGTTCGAGGGGTTGGCCGCGTTGTACGAGATGGTCGATACGCTTTTCTATTCGCCTCCTGATCGTACCCGCCACGCGCCCCATGTCCGCGATGCGCTCGACCTGAAACGGGTAATGATCCTGGTGGTGGTGGGGACATTCCCGGCAATCCTGATGGCGTTGTGGAACACCGGCTTTCAGGCCAACACCGCGATGGCCGCGATGGGCCTCGAATCCGCGGCCGGCTGGCGCGGTGCGCTGCTCGACGCACTGGGGGTCGGCTATGACCCATCGAGCATCGCCGCCTGCATGCTCCACGGGCTGATGTATTTCCTGCCGATCTACGTGGTAACAATGATCGCCGGCGGCATCTGGGAGGTGGTGTTCGCTACAGTCCGCAACCACGAGGTCAACGAAGGCTTTTTCGTCACCTCGATGCTGTACACGCTGATCCTGCCGCCTGCCACGCCACTTTGGCAGGTCGCGCTTGGCATCAGTTTCGGTGTCGTGATCGCCAAGGAGGTGTTCGGCGGCACCGGGAAAAACGTGTTCAACCCGGCACTGGCCGGACGCGCTTTTTTGTATTTCGCCTACCCCGTGCAGTTGTCCGGTGATGCCGTGTGGACCGCGGTGGACGGGTTTAGCGGCGCCACGGCACTGGGGCTCTCCGCCTACGGCGGCGTCGAGGCGATTCTCGCCGACGGTCTGACCTGGATGGACGCCTTTCTCGGCGTGATGCAGGGATCGCTGGGCGAAACGTCCGCACTGGCGTGCCTGCTTGGCGGACTGTTCCTGATTTTCACGCGCATCGCGTCGTGGCGGATCATACTCAGCGTTTTTCTCGGCATGGTCGCGACAACGCTGGTTTTCAACCTGATCGGCAGCGACACCAACCCGATGTTCGCGATGCCCTGGTACTGGCACCTGGTGCTCGGCGGATTCGCGTTCGGCATGGTGTTCATGGCAACCGATCCGGTCACCGCGACCCATACCGATACCGGGCGCTGGATTTTCGGTTTTCTGATCGGCGCGCTGACAGTTGTCATTCGCGTCGCAAACCCGGCGTTCCCCGAGGGCATCATGCTGGCGATCCTGTTCGCCAATATATTTGCCCCGCTGATTGATCACTTCGTAATTCAGGCCAACATCCGACGGAGGCGCAAGCGTCGTGTCCGCGTCAGTTGAAACCCCGACAAAAACGCTACTGGTAGCGCTCGGCGTCAGCCTGGTGTGTTCGGTCGTGGTCGCAGCGGCGGCAGTCGGCCTGCGCCCGCGCCAGGCGGAAAACGAACTGCGCTTCCAGCAGAGAAACATTCTCGCCGCTGCCGGGCTGTATGCCCCCGGCCAGGATGTCGCCGAACAGTTCGAACAAATCGAGGTTCGGATCGTCGACCTCGCCACTGGCGAGTATATCGAGGACCTCGATCCCAGCGATTACGACGCTCAGGCCGCTTTGCGCAACCCGGCACAGAGCGACGCTCTCGACAAATCCGTGGACATCGCCAACATCAAGCGCCGCGAGCGCTATGCCAAGGTCTATCTGCTGCGAGACGGCGACGAAATCGAAACCATCATTCTGCCGATCCGCGGCTACGGCCTGTGGTCGACGATGTATGGCTTTATTGCCCTGGAGGCTGACGGCAATACCGTTTCCGGCCTGTCTTTTTACGAACATGGCGAGACGCCGGGTCTTGGCGACAAGATCGAGGATCCGCGCTGGCTGGGCCTGTGGCCGGGCAAGAAAGTCTACGGCGCGGATGGCGAACCGCAGCTGGAGGTGATCCGTGGCCGAGCGGCGGCCGACGATCCGCACTCGATTGACGGCATGGCCGGGGCGACGCTGACCGGCCGAGGGGTCACCAACATGCTTGCATTCTGGCTCGGCGGGCAGGGCTACGGCCCCTACCTGCGCGGCCTGGAACAGACCGGGAGCGATTCATGAACGGCGAGGCGAAACAGGTCCTGCTGCGGCCCCTGATCGACGAAAACCCGATCATTCTGCAAATCCTCGGCATTTGTTCGGCACTCGCGGTGACGACCTCGCTGTTGCCGTCATTGACGATGTGCCTGGCATTGACCGCGGTACTGGTGTTGTCGAATGCCTCGATCAGCGCAATTCGCAACTTCCTCCCGACCAACATCCGCATCATCGTGCAGATGACGATTATCGCCTCGCTGGTCATCGTTACCGACCAGGTGCTGAAAGCCTACGCTTACGAAACCTCGAAGCAACTGTCGGTCTTCGTCGGCCTGATCATCACCAATTGCATCGTGCTCGGCCGGGCCGAGGCCTATGCGATGAAAAACCCTGTCGGCCTGTCGATCCTCGATGGTCTGGGAAATGCGCTCGGCTACAGCCTGATTCTGATAGTCGTCGCGATCTGCCGCGAACTGTTTGGCGCCGGGACGCTGATGGGCGTCAGAATTCTGCCGGTCGCCAGCGATGGCGGCTGGTATGTCCCGAACGGCCTGATGCTGTTGCCGCCCAGTGCGTTCTTCATCATCGGGCTGATGATCTGGGCAGTCAGAAGCTGGAAGCGCGAGCAGGTGGAAAAAGCCGAATTCCGGATCCACGAAGTTCACAGAACGGAGGCATTGTGATGGAAGGACTCCTCACATTGTTCGTCCGTGCGGTATTCGTCGAGAACCTGGCGCTGTCATTCTTCCTCGGCATGTGCACGTTTCTGGCGGTGTCGAAACGCGTGGATACCGCCATTGGCCTGGGACTCGCCGTCATAGTGGTCCAGGCGATCACGGTACCGCTCAACAACCTGATCTATCAGTACCTGCTGAAAGCAGGCGCGCTGACCTGGGCGGGCTTGCCCGCTGTCGATCTGAGCTTTCTCGGCCTGGTCAGCTACATCGGCGTGATCGCCGCAATGGTGCAGCTGCTGGAGATGACGCTGGACCGTTTCTTCCCGGCGCTATACCACGCGCTGGGTATCTTCCTGCCGCTGATCACCGTCAACTGCGCAATCCTCGGCGGCAGCCTGTTCATGATCGAACGCAGCTACGGCTTCGCCGAAAGCGTGGTCTACGGCGTCGGCAGCGGGGCCGGTTTTGCGCTGGCGGTCATCGCGCTGGCCGGGCTGCGCGAAAAAATGAAATACAGCGACGTACCCGAGGGCCTGCAGGGGCTCGGGATCACTTTTATCACCGTCGGCCTGATGTCGCTCGGTTTCATGGCGTTCTCCGGGATCTGAAGCAGCATTCGATGAGGCCAGGCAACAGACATGCTTGAAGTCACACTAGGCGTCACATTTTTTACCCTGATCGTGCTGAGCCTGTGCGTGGTCATTCTGCTTGCGCGGGCACGGCTGGTGGCCAGCGGCGAGATCGACATCGTAATCAACGAGGAGCGCACGCTGCACGCCGCGGCCGGGGGCAAGCTGCTCAACGCGCTTGGCGATGCCGGGCTTTTCATATCTTCGGCCTGCGGCGGCCAGGGTACCTGCGGGCAGTGCCGGGTTCAGATCAGCGAAGGCGGCGGCACGCTGCTGCCAACCGAGGCGTCGCTGATAAACAAGCGCGAGGCGCGCGAACATGTGCGCCTCGCCTGCCAGGTGGCGTGCAAACAGAACATGAAGATCCGGATCCCGGACGAGGTTTTCGGGGTCAGGAAATGGCAGTGCTCGGTCCGCTCCAACCGCAACGTCGCGACTTTTATCAAGGAACTGGTGATCGAGCTGCCCCAGGGCGAGACACTGGATTTTCGCGCCGGCGGCTACATTCAGATCGAGTGCCCGCCGCACGACGTCAATTTCCGCGATTTCGATATTGACGAGCAATACCGCGACGAATGGGACCGCTACGATTTGTGGCGCTATCGCTCGACTTGCACGGAAACGGTGATGCGGGCGTATTCGATGGCGAACTACCCGGAAGAGAACGATATCGTCATGCTGAACGTACGCATCGCGACCCCGCCACCGGGTGGTAACGGCGACATACCGCCAGGCGTCATGTCGTCATACATCTTCAGTCTCAAGCCGGGCGACGAGGTCACGATTTCGGGGCCGTATGGCGAGTTTTTCGCCAGGGACACCGACGCGGAAATGATTTTTGTCGGCGGTGGCGCCGGTATGGCGCCCATGCGATCGCATATTTTCGATCAGCTCAAACGCCTGCACAGCAAGCGTAAGATCTCGTTCTGGTATGGCGCGCGAAGCCTGCGCGAGATGTTCTATGTCAATGACTTCGACACTCTTGCCGCCGAGAACAGCAATTTCGAGTGGCACGTTGCGCTATCCGAACCGCTGCCGGAAGACAACTGGACCGGCTACACCGGCTTTATCCACCAGGTACTGTTCGAGCATTACCTGCGAAATCATCCGGCACCCGAGGATTGCGAATACTACCTGTGCGGACCGCCGGTCATGAACAGCGCGGTCATCCAGATGCTCGAAGACCAGGGTGTCGAACCCGACAACATCATGCTCGACGACTTCGGCGGCTGAGCGCCGCGTCAAAGTCAACGACGAGAATATATGCCTATTCCAGCAAACAGTACCGGTTTCTTGCTGCGCTTCGCGCTCCCCATCATCGTGTTGCTGGTTGCGCTTGGCGGATGTTCTCGCGGCGACTGGCACCTGACCGGCGCCACCATGGGGACGACCTACTCGGTCAGGATCGTGGCTCCCGAGACCGACACCGGCGCGAAAGAACTGCAGAGCGAGATCGATGCCGAACTTTCGCGTATCACCGCGTTGATGTCGACGTACGTTGACGATTCGCAGCTGTCGCGCTTCAACAGCAGCGATTCCGGCGACTGGGTCAGCGTCGACTCCGACGTCGTGGCTGTCGTGGATGCCGCGCTGAGGGCCAGCGCAATCAGTGACGGCGCATTCGATCCTACCGTCGGTCCGCTTGTCGAGCTGTGGGGCTTTGGCCGCGCCGGACCCCGCGACACGCCGCCGCCGCAAAGCGAGATCGATGCCGCGATGGCAACGGTCGGCTTCGGCCTGGTCAGTACCCGTGAGGAGCCGCCGGCACTGCGCAAACTCGCGCCGGCGGTGGCGTTGGACTTGTCGGCACTTGCCAAGGGCTACGCCGTCGATCGGATCGACTGGTTGCTGGACAGCCGCGGTTTGACCCGGTACATGATCGAGATAGGTGGCGAAGTCAAAACCCGCGGCCGCAATCAGGATGGAGAACCGTGGCGAATCGCCGTGGAACGGCCGCTCGAAGCCGAGCGTTCCGTGTACACCGTGCTGCAGCTGTCGGGCGAGGCGATCGCAACGTCAGGCGACTACCGCAATTTTTTCGAAATCGACGGCCGCAGGTATTTCCATGCGATTGACCCGCGCAGCGGTCAGCCCGCCGGGAACGATCTGGCCTCGGTCACGATAGTCGCGGCTTCGGCAATGGAAGCCGACGCGATGGCTACAGCAATGCTGGTTCTGGGGCCCGACAAGGGCATGCGATTGGCCAACGAACAGCGTATCGCAGCCCTGTTTTTGCGCCGCGATGGCGACGAAATAGTGGCGCGGCACAGCCAGGCGTTTGCGCCCTATCTCGCGGACGGAGACGCGAAATGACGACGTTTTTTGTCAGCCTGCTGTTTATTTCCCTGTTCATGCTCGCGCTGGGGCTCGGAGTGATGCTCGGGCGCGAACCGATCCGCGGCAGTTGCGGCGGAGTAAACAACCCCGAAGGCTGCGAGGTCTGCGCCGGTTCCTGCCCTAAACGCAAACGGCTGGAGCGCCAGGCGCGGGTCGATTCGCAGCGGGAGTCATGACGATGCCCGAGAAAACCCAGGCCCGGCAATACATGTCGAAATCGCTTGTCACGTTGCGTCCGGATATGGACGTGATCCAGGCGGTACACCTTCTGGTGGAACACAAGATTTCGGGGGCACCGGTGCTGGACGATCACGGCAATATCGTGGGCATGTTGACGGAACGCGACTGCATGGAAGTGGTTCTGAAAGCGAGCTACCACGGTGAGCTGGGTGGTCAGGTCGAACAGTATATGAGTCGCGTCGTGCGCACGGTCGATGTCGACAGCAGCCTGCTGGACCTGGCGCAGATGTTCGTCAATTCACCGTACCGGCGCTACCCGGTGATGGACGGCAATCGCCTGGTCGGGATAATCAGCCGCCGCGACATGCTACGCGCGGTTCAGGATCTCGCCCACAAAGGCATTTGAGCCGCTATTCCGGGGGCCAGTTGGCGTCGCGCTGGATCGTTTCCCAACGATAAGTAAACGACAGCATGAATACGTTTACGTCGTAGTCGTAAGCGTCCTGGCCCAGCGTGAGCAAGTTGGGGATGGTACCCGGCTCGATCCCGTCGAGCGCCCAGTCATCGGAGGAATAGTCCTCGTACAACCACCCTGCCTTGAACGACAGCGAATTGCTGAAGGCATAGCTCGCCGAAACGCTGAGCGTCTTGCGATCGCTTTTGAGTTCGGGGTAAGCCGACTGCAGCCCTGCGGACGAAACCCGATTTTTGCCTTCTGACTCGGCCAGCGTGTAATCGACGTCGAGATCGACCCGGTTAAAAATTCGCGGCACGCGAACCCCGAAGATCAACGTATCGAACTCATCGCGCGAACGCGCACTCCAGTCCGGATCGGCGAACGCGCTGCTGCCCTGTTGCCGTGAATTGTATTTCTCGTAACTGTAAATCGCGTACAGGTTAGCGCGATCGTTCCAGTTGTAGTCGCTGTCCAGCGTGTAATTCAGATATTCCGCTTTGCGCAGACCGATGTTCGAGGGATTGGAATAGTCCTCGTCGGCCCAGGTGGCGGCAAAACCCACACCCAGATCGTCCGCCGGCGCGACGTCGATCCGCGCCTCAAAATCGGTGCGGTCACGCGAAGCCATGTTGTACTTGCGCAGCAGCGGGTTCTGCGGCGCAAAGTCGTCATTCACCAGCGCCTTGTAGTTCGATCCACCGCGGCTTTCGCTACCTACCGTCGCTCTGAAATCCACGACCCCGCCGCTGTCGAAGCGAAACCGCGCCCAGTAGCGGTCGGTGTCTGTCTCGTCGCGCTCCTGGTCGTCGCGATCCCAGCCGTCGTAGCGGTAGCCGACGTAAAAACGGCTGTTCTTGTCGAGCCGGGCACTCGCTTCCAGGTCGACGGTATCGCGGGTGTAACTGTAAATCCGGTTTTCGGTCGAATCTCCCGGCGCACTGTCGACCCGCACCCAGTTGTAGGTGTCGACCGGGGAGTCGTTGTCGCGGTCATCGTAGCGATACTCGCCCTTCAGCCGCACCCGGCGCCACGGGCTCGACGTGACCCGCAACAACACATTGGTAGTGTCAAGCTCGGCATCGAGATTGGAGCGCGGCAGAGGATCGGTCGCGATCGCCGAATTGATCGTGTAGGGCAGATAGGCGTCGTCCTGCTCGCCCTTGCCGATAGCGACGTTGCCGCTGACCACGGTGCGCCATGTCGCGAAATTATAGGAGCCGCTCAGGTTGTATTGAATGAACTGGTTATCCGGGGTGGACGCAGCGCGGCCGACCTCGGTGCCGGTAAACGGGTTCTCCCAGGTCTGACCCCAGGTACTGTTATTGAAATACGACAGCAACGAGCCCAAACGCAGCTGCCAGCGCTCCCCGGTATAACCGATACTGGCCTCGAACTGGTCGGTGTTGTAGTCGAGCGCCGCGGGCAGCACGGAACCGTTGCCATAAAACGTGCCGGTAAACAGTTTGGTTCCGTCGCGCTCTTCGTGCTTGTAATCCGCGTCGAAATCGAATCGATCGCCGAGCAGGAATCCGAGACCGGCACCGATGGTTTCGCGGTCCCAGCCGATGTCTGCACCCTGCAGGCTGGCGTCGAGCTGCGGCATCTGCCCGGTGCTGCCGCCACGCACCCAGCCGTCGCGCAACGTCAGGTTCGACGACCCGGCGCCGGCAAATATCGTCTCCGTATCGTCGAAGCGGTGGCGCGGGATTTCGTCATAAAACAGGCTGGCTTCCCACAGGCCCTGTTTCGATGCCCCGAGCCGGGCCGAACGCGAGTCCAGGCCGAGATTCTCGCCTTCCGCCTCGAGCCTGTAGCCGTCACCGCCCCAGTAGCGCACCGTACCATCGAGCAGCAGTTCTTCGCCTTCCTGGTCGAGACCGGTGTAGTCGCCGAACTTTGCGGAGTCGTCCGATACGCTTATCGCGCCGGCTTCGGCCTCGACCGCCCAGCCTTCGGCAAACGGACACATCGAGCAGGACCAGGTCGAGGTATCCGGCGGCTCCTGCGCCTGCACCGCTGGTCCCAGCAGCATTGCGGCAATCGCCCCCGAAGCGGCAAGAGCGGACGAAAAAGCGCTGCGGATTTTGTTGTTGCTTGGTTTCATCGCCGCTACCTCGACAACTTCGGACCGGACGGATGGTTTGAACCGTGCACCTGGGCATGACAATTCAGGCAACTACCGGCGACCACATTGATATTCGCATTCTCGACCGATCGTTCCGTATACAAAACGCTCGGGTGACCGGCCTGGGAATGACAGCTCTGGCACAGCAGCGGCGGGCGTTTGACCAGCAGCGCCGGATGATTCGAGCCATGCGGGTCATGGCACAGCGAGCAATCCTCGGACACCGGTGCGTGCTCCCACACGAACGGACCACGGAATTCGGCGTGGCACTCATAGCATTGCTGATTCAACGTAACCCGGTTGAGCGATCCCTCCGCGGCCGCTGAATCATGCGGATTGTGGCAACTGCTGCAGGTCATCGACCCGAACCGCACCGGGTGCGCATAGGCCTTCTCGAACTGCGCCTCCTGCTCCTGGTGACAGGTGTAACAGACCTCGGCCTGGTTATTGCGACTCAGCACCGGGTCCTGCTCGGCATGCACGTTGTGACACTCGACACAGGCCCGGCCCTCGGTCTCGTGCACGCTGCCGAACCAGCCGTGGCCCAGCTGCTGGGTGTGGCACCCCGCGCACACCGCGTTCTGTTCCTCGACGCTTGCGCTGGAGCCCTTGGCGAACAACGGCATCGGCACCCGGCTCTCGCCGCGATCGCGGCGCCCGGTATGCGCGCCACCGGGTCCGTGGCAGGCCTCGCACTGCAATTGGCCCGGCGCGAACGGCGTGCGCGCATCGTTTGGATTGCCATGCGGGGTCAGAAATATCGCGTTGATATGGCGATCGTCGTGACAGGCAAGACAGGTATCGGCACCGCGCCGGCTGTAGCCGGCCTCGGCACTTTCGCTATCTGCTTCGCGGGTCTGAGCATGGCTAACCGGCGCGATGAGCACTGCTGCCGCAAACCCAACCCCCGTCCACGCCATTACTTTCTTTACATTCTTCTTGATTGTATCAAGCATGAAGCCCCGCTCATCTGTTTTTGTCTGTCACGACAGCCCCGTTAAATCCTACCTGAAACGTCACGCCGAGGCATAGAAAAAGGGCCGGGGAAAAACCCCGGCCCTGTTTTCGCAACGCCAGTCATCGCAAGGACGACCGCCGTCTGCCGCGGAGATCAGTCCCCGTGGTAGAGCGTAGTGTCGAACGTGCTGCCTGCACCATGACAGACCGCGCACGCTTCCTGGCCAACCGGCGGGTTACCGAGCAGGCCCGGATCCTTCGTGACGTCGATGAAACCGCCATTGCTCGCGAAGTGACCGGCCGCCGCGCTGCTGCTGTGGCAGGTACCGCACTGTGCCGACGAAGCGGTCGTCGCCGTGTCGTCAGTCCAGATTGCCGCATCAGCGCCCGGGTTGGTGCTGATCGCCCGTGCCGTGGCCCGCGCCGCATTGTAAGTGCCGTCTTCGTGGCACGCGCCGCAATTCGCAAGGCTCTGCGGATACGTCACTTCGGCGAATTCACCGCCCGCATACGTCTCGCTGGCGGCATGGATGTTGTGGATCATGTAGCCAAAGGCGAAACCTTCCTCGCCATCCGCCAAATCCGCGTTATGGCAGACCAGGCAGATCTGGGTATCGCCGTTGCGGTTGCCGCCGTGGAACGCCAGGTAGCCATGGCAGTTCTGGCAGTTATCGGCCGCGACGATTTCCGCCCGCGGCGTGCCCGGGTAGAACACCACGCTCTTGGCATACGCACGCTCATAGACGGGCGCCGCCTCGGTGCCCGCGTTTCCTGCCGGGTGACCACCGAGGGCGATCATCACGTCACCGCTGTAATCCACCGGCAATGTCGCAAAATACGGAACGGTGTAGCTGCCATCCGCATTCGGCGCGCCGACCGCCGGCTGGATTTCCTGCAGACGCATGCGGAACGGATACCCTGAATCAAGGGATCCGGCCTGTACCGAACGGCCGTCCGAGCGCTCACCCAGCAACAGCCCGTTTTCGTCGCCGTTGTAGATATCGTCGGTGGTCCACGCGACATACAGGTTCAACGATGAGCCGTTGTCCGCGTCGAACTCCGGATCGTTGACCAGGTCGTACGGTGCGCCATCAGGATCCGTCACCCGGATCGTGATCGTCGGGGTGTCGCCCGGCTCCACGTTCTCGGCGCTGAGGATTTCGAACACGAAGTCCTCGCCCAGCTTCTCGGACAACACACTGCCCTTCAGGTGGACTTCATCGGTCGCAACAAATCCGTTGGTGCCGTGGCAGTTGGTGCACGCGCCGTCAGGCACGAGCTGCCCGCCCACGGCCTCCGGCGGATGCTGGAACGAGTAGGTCGAAAGGCCCGAATCCGCATCCGGATCCGAAGCAACGATGCCCGAAACATGGCAGCCGCCGCAAACCGTCGTGGTTGCCGACACCAGCCAGTCGCCGGCTTCGGTCGCGCCTTCGGTTTCGCGGTTGTGACAGTTTTCGCAGCGGTTGACCGCCTGCGGATAGGTCACCTCGGCGAAGTTGTCCGTGGCAGCATCGCCACTGAACCGTTCACCATAGCCCAGCACCTTGTAGTCGAACTGGGTTGTGTCCACGGCAATCGGGTTTCGATCTACATCGTTATCTACACAACCA
>PKUM01000059.1 GCA_002868855.1 Chromatiales bacterium
ATGCATAAACCAACCGTTAGTTAATCTTCGGGCGGCGGCGGCGCAAGAACCTCGCGCGAGCCGTTCGACTGCAGAGAACCGACGATACCGGCCTCCTCCATCGTCTCGACCATGCGCGCGGCTCGGTTGTAACCAATCTTGAGCCGGCGCTGGACCCCGGAAATTGACGCCTTGCGTGTTTCCGTCACGATCCGGACCGCCTCGTCGTACAACGGATCCTGCTCGGCATCCACGGCCGCAGCCTCCCCGGCCGCGGCCGGGGAGAGTCCTGGCAGCGGCACGCCGGGCCCTTCCAGGACCTCGTCGATGTATTCTGGCCGACCGTTCTTTAACAGTTGCTTAACGACACGGTGAACCTCCTGATCGGATACGAATGCTCCGTGAACCCGCTCGGGCAATGATGTACCGGGCGGCAGATACAGCATGTCGCCGTGGCCGAGCAAATGTTCGGCGCCGATTTGGTCCAGAATCGTCCGCGAGTCGACTTTGGCCGAGACCTGGAACGCGATACGGGTAGGAATGTTCGCCTTGATCAGACCGGTAATGACATCTACCGACGGCCGCTGGGTCGCAACGATCATATGAATGCCGGACGCGCGGGCCTTCTGCGCCAACCGTGCGATCAGCTCCTCGACCTTCTTGCCGACGATCATCATCATGTCGGCCAGTTCATCGATGATAACCACGACAAACGGCAGCGGCTGGAGCATTGGCGGCTCGATCACGGTATCCGGATCGAGCACTTCGGGCGGCACGAATAGCGGATCGGGAATCGGTTCGCCCTTGTCATTCGCATCGCGCACTTTGCGGTTGTAGCCGCCAATATTTCGCACCCCCAGCGCGGCCATGAGACGATAGCGTCGTTCCATCTCCGCCACGCACCAGCGCAACGCGTTGGCCGCCTCATTCATGTCGGTAACGACTGGCGCCAGCAGATGGGGAATACCCTCGTAGACTGACAGCTCGAGCATTTTCGGATCGATCATGATCAGACGGACATGCTCGGGTGTGGCCTTGTACAGCAGGCTTAGGACCATTGCGTTGATTGCCACCGACTTACCCGAACCGGTCGTGCCGGCAATCAGAAGATGCGGCATTCGCGCCAGGTCTGCGACGACGGATAGTCCACCAATATCCTTGCCGAGCGCCAACGCCAGTGGCGACGCCATTTTGTCGTACTCCCGCGAGCGCAGAATTTCACCGAGAGTGACGAGTTCCCTGACCTCGTTCGGAATCTCAAGACCGACGACGGACTTTCCGGGGATCACCTCAACGACCCTGACGCTTATCGCCGACAGGGATCGCGCGATATCCTTCGACAGGTTGCTTATCTGACTGACCTTGACGCCGGCGGCGGGCTGCAGTTCGAAACGCGTAACCACCGGACCGGGATGAACCGACACGACCTCGACATCGACGTTGAAGTCCTTGAGTTTCAGTTCCACGAGACGCGACATCGCCTCCAGCGCCTCTTCTGAATAGCCGCCCTTTTTCTCCGGCGGATCGTCGAGGATGTTGAGCGGCGGCAATTCCGACTTCTCAGGGGCTTCGAACAACGGCACCTGGCGTTCTTTCTCCACCCGTTCGCTGGTCTGTATGGAGGCGATTACCGGTTCGATCCTCGGCCGACTCCGCTTGGCCGTGCGCTTTTTCTCCTTCTGCACGACCTCCTTGCGAGCCTTTTTTGCGCGCCGCGAAATTACTGCCTCGCGAGCCTGATGAATTGCGTTCACGCCACGCTCCACCAGCCACAACACGCCTTTGCCAATGTAGTCCATCACCGCAAGCCATGACATGCCGATAAACAGCGATACCCCGGCCAGCCACAACGCCAGCAGCATCAGCGTCGCGCCGAGAAAACTCAGCGCATTGGCCAGGCCGTTGCCTACAAGTTGACCCAGCACACCGCCCGCGGTCTCCGGCAATCCGGCCGCAGCGAAATGCAACGTGGCCAGGCCACAACTCGTCGCAAGCGTCACCACAAAACCGGTGGCCCGAAATGCCAGCATATTGCCGGTCAACATCTCGCCGTCCGCCCGCGGCCGGAACATCAGCCAGCCGGCGTAGGCGAGCATCAGAGGAAACAAGTAAGCGGGACGGCCGAACAGCGCGAACAGAAAATCCGCCAGCCAGGCGCCGACAGGCCCGATCAGATTGCGAATATCGGCGTCGCCCCCGGTCGAGACAAAACCGCCGTCATCGGAACTGTAGGACAACAGGGCGGCGAGCAGCATCAGGGCCATGCCCCCAAAAACCCAAAGCGCGGCCTCTCTCAGCGCGCGCCTGACCGATACGCCAAGCAGCGCGGGACCTGATTCAGTCGAAGCAGACAAATTATAATCCTGTATCTAAGAAACAATTCATAACTAGCTGAACATATTAAAAGAAAATGCTACTACACTGCACGTATTTCTGGCGCAGTCCCGGATTCCCGTGCCCCCCGAAGTGGCAAGTCAGATCCAAGCAGCAGCCGGGCCAGGCAAAAATTGGCCAACTTCTCGCAGTTTCAGGCAGACTGTGCAGCCGGATTTTAGCCCGTTTCGCGACCGCGAATCGGTGCAGAGCACTCAGACGAACGAGCATACTGGACGGAGACATAATGAGCGAACCCAGGCATTGCCGGCTGTTGATCCTTGGATCGGGGCCGGCGGGATACAGCGCGGCGGTATATGCGGCACGAGCGAACCTCGAGCCAGTAGTAATCACCGGTGTCGAACAGGGCGGACAGTTGATGACCACAACCGAGGTCGACAACTGGCCGGGAGATGTCGAAGGCCTGATGGGGCCCGACCTGATGGACCGAATGCGACGCCATGCCGAGCGCTTCGGTACCGAAATTCTGATCGACCACATCCACGAAGCGGACCTCGGCAAACGACCGTTCACACTGGTCGGTGACCAGGGTGCATACACCTGCGACGCGCTGATCATTGCGACCGGCTCGAGCGCTCAATACCTGGGTCTCGAATCGGAAGAGCGTTTCAAGGGCCGCGGGGTTTCCGCGTGCGCTACCTGCGACGGCTTTTTCTATCGCGGCCAGCGTGTGGCGGTAATTGGCGGCGGCAACACCGCTGTCGAGGAAGCGTTGTATCTGAGCAATATCGCCGAGCACGTCACGCTCGTTCATCGCCGAGACAAATTACGCGCCGAAAAAATACTGCAGGCGCGTCTGTTCGAGAAAGTCGAGGCCGGCAACGTCACAATTCTATGGAACCACGTATTGGCCGAAGTGATCGGTGACGAACAGGGCGTAACCGGAATGCGGGTTGCGAGCACTGACGCCGAGAAAACCGAGACCCAGGTCGATCTCAGCGGTGTTTTCATTGCGATCGGGCACCACCCCAACACCGAGTTGTTTACCGGCCAGCTCGAGCTCCGTGGCGGGTACATTCAGGTGGCCGCCGGCAACGATGGCAACGCCACGGCGACCAGCGTGCCTGGAGTCTTTGCAGCCGGCGACGTAGCCGACCACGTCTATCGCCAGGCTATTACGTCGGCGGGTACCGGGTGTATGGCCGCACTCGATGCAGACCGATATTTCGAAATGCAGGCGGGTGACGACCAGACCGCGTGAGTCCCGGGCCCGCTGACCGGCACATGGAAACCGAAATCCTGGATCGGATAGAACAGGTCTCCGCCGCGGACTGGAATGCCGTCGCGGGCGACGACAATCCGTTTCTGCGCCATGAATTTCTCGCGGCATTGGAGCGCAATGCCTGTGTGGGACCCGGTACCGGCTGGCATCCACGCCATTTGATCGCGCGCCGCGCCGGCACCATCGTCGGCGCGATGCCGTTGTACGAGAAGGACGATTCATGGGGCGAATTTGTATTCGACTGGTCGTGGGCACGCGCCTACGAACAGTCCGGCCTCCCGTACTACCCGAAACTGGTTTGTGCCATTCCGTTTTCGCCGGTAACCGGTTCGCGCATTCTGGTTCGACCCGAAGATGGTCCCGTTCGCGCGGAGCTCGGCGCAGCTGCGATGGACCTCGCGCATGACCGCGGTTATTCATCGCTGCATGTACTTTTCCCGCCCGAGAGCGAACTGGAGACGTTCGCAACAGCCGGAATGCTGCGGCGCAAGGATTGCCAGTTCCACTGGCGCAATCGCGGCTATTCGGAGTTTGACGAATTCCTGGCCGGATTTTCCAGCAAGAAACGCAAGAACACGCGGCGCGAAAGGCGCAAGGTAAGCGATGCCGGCATCACGCTCGAGCGGCGCTGGGGCGGCGACATTTCTAGCCAGGACTGGCGGCAACTGTACGAGCTGCATGCACTGAGTTTCCTGCGGCGCGGCCGGCAACCCTACCTCTCGCTCGGTTTTTTTGAGGAGGTCGGGCGCACCATGGCCGATTCAGTGCTGGCGGTTATGGCCCGGGACGGACGTGACATGATTGCAGCCGCGATCTTTTTCGCCGGCTCACGCCAGCTCTACGGCCGCTACTGGGGATGCACCGATTACTACGATGCACTCCATTTCGAAACCTGCTACTACCAGGGAATCGAGATTTGCATCGAGAACGGTTTCCGGCTGTTCGAGCCCGGGACCCAGGGTGAACACAAGATCAGCCGGGGTTTCGAGCCGAGTGCTACCTGGTCGATGCACAGCCTCGCCGAGCAGCGTTTTCATCACGCGCTCACCCCGCTGTTAAGACAGGAAGAGCGCCACGTCGATCGTTATATCGAGGCCGCACGCAGCGCGTTGCCCTTCAAGAACGGATTTGTCGAAGAACCGGGGCTGCCGCTGTGATTCCGTGGCTAGGGACCGACCCCACGCGGTTTCCGCCGATCGATACCGCCCTGCGCGACCCCGATGGGCTGCTGGCGGTCGGCGGCGATCTGACAGCGGAGAGACTGCTGGCCGCCTACAGGAAGGGCATTTTCCCCTGGTATGAATCGGGACAACCGATTCTGTGGTGGTCACCCGATCCTCGCGCGGTGCTTTTGCCGGGCAACTTCCACCTGAGCCGGCGCGCGCGGCGACGGCTGCGGCAACTGGACCTGGCCATCAGTTTCGACCGTTGCTTCAGCGACGTCGTGCAACATTGCGCGGGGCCACGACGTAGCGGCAGCGGCACTTGGATTACCGCCGAGATGGCCCGGGCCTACACCGACCTGCACGAGCTCGGACATGGCCACAGCGTGGAAATCTGGCAGGGGGACAAGCTGGTGGGCGGGGTATACGGTCTGGCGATTGGCGCGGTTTTTTTCGGCGAATCGATGTTTAGCCTGATCGCCGATGGCTCAAAATTCGCACTGGCGGCGCTGGCGATCGCCCTCGAAAACCGGGATTTTGCCCTGATCGACTGCCAGGTCGGATCGCCGCACCTCGAGACCCTCGGTTGCTCATATATGCCTCGGCGCGAATTTCTCGAGGTTCTCAACGTAGCCACCGCGGTTGCCTTCCCGCCCGCAAACTGGCGCGATTGGCGTATGAACAGCAGCGAATTACTGGCTACAATCAATCGAAGATGAACCCGCCTCGGCGGTCGGGCATTGCATTGCGCGCTGACTGTATGCACAATGCGCCCGCGTTCGCGTATGGAGTTTAGACCGGCTCAATGGCCAAAGAAGAAGCGATAACGATGGAAGGGACGGTTGTCGAAACCCTCCCCAATACAACATTCCGGGTAGAACTGGAGAACGGGCATATTGTGACGGCCCACATCTCCGGCAAGATGCGCAAGCACTACATCCGGATTCTGACCGGCGACAGCGTCAAGGTAGAGCTGACTCCCTACGATCTCACCAAGGGCCGCATCGTCTATCGCGGCCGCTGACCGCGCTCCGGCCGTGCTCGTCCTCTAATCGACCGTTTCCGACTCGATCAACGACTGAGCGACCAGCTCGAGCTCGCCGTCCTTGCCCACTCGCACGGTTACATGACCGCCGCCGGTGAGATTCCCGAATAGCAGTTCCTCCGCGAGCGGACGCCGAATATGCTCACGGATCACTCTCGCCATCGGCCTTGCACCCATTTTCGGATCATAGCCACGCTCTGCAATCCACTGCCGGGCATCGTCGTCGAGAGCAATGGTGACGTTTTTTTCCTCCAACTGGGCCTCGAGTTCCACGACCAGCTTGTCGACCACCCTTAGGATCGTATCCATCTCCAGTGAATCGAACTGGATGATCGCGTCGAGGCGATTGCGGAATTCCGGTGCGAACATTTTCCGGATCGCTTCCATGCCATCGCTGGCGTGGTTTTGATCGGTAAATCCGATCGAAGGGCGGCTCATCTCCTGCGCCCCGGCATTCGTCGTCATCACCAGCACCACATTGCGGAAGTCGGTCTTGCGTCCGTTGTTGTCGGTGAGGGTTCCATGATCCATAACCTGCAGCAGCAGGTTGAAGACTTCCGGATGCGCCTTTTCGATCTCATCCAACAGCAATACCGAATGTGGATTCTTGTTGATTGCCTCGGTGAGCAGCCCGCCCTGGTCATAACCCACGTAGCCCGGCGGCGCGCCGATCAGCCGCGACACCGTATGCCGCTCCATGTACTCCGACATATCGAACCGAACAAGTTCGATACCGAGTGCATGCGCAAGCTGCCGGGTCACCTCGGTCTTGCCCACTCCGGTGGGTCCGGCAAACAGGAAACAGCCAACCGGGCGTTCCTCCTCGCCGAGACCGGAGCGCGACATCTTGATCGCCGATCCCAATTCGCGAATCGCACGATCCTGGCCAAAAATCACGAGTTTCATATCGCGCTCGAGAGTGCGCAACACGTCGCGATCGGAAACTGAGACACTCTTTGGAGGGATTCGAGCCATTTTTGCCACGATGGCCTCGACATGGGGAACATCGACGACGGTACCGGCCCCGCTCAGGCGCAGATTCGCGCCGGCCTCATCGATCACGTCGATGGCCTTGTCCGGCAAACGCCGGTCGTTTATGTGCTTGGCCGCGAGATCCGCGGCTGCCGCCAGCGCCTCGTCGCTGTATTCGATTCCGTGGTGTTCCTCGAATCGCGAGCGCAGCCCCTTCAGGATATCAATTGTTTCCGGCACCGAGGGCTCTCCCACCTCGATTTTCTGAAAACGCCGCGCCAGGGCGTGATCCTTCTCGAAGATGCCACGGTATTCCTCGTAGGTCGTCGAGCCAATACAGCGCAACTCGCCACTGGCCAATGCGGGCTTGATCAGATTCGACGCGTCCATCACGCCACCCGAAGCGGCACCGGCACCGATAACCGTGTGAATTTCGTCGATAAACAGAACCGCGCCGGGATCGTTGCGCAATTCCGCCAACACCCCCTTCAGGCGCTTTTCAAAATCGCCACGGTACTTCGTGCCCGCCAGCAACGTACCCATGTCGAGCGCATAAATCGTGCAATCCGAGAGCAGCGCCGGAACTTCCTCTTCGACGATTTTGCGCGCCAGTCCCTCGGCCAGCGCGGTCTTGCCAACCCCTGCGTCTCCGACATAAAGCGGGTTGTTTTTGCGCCGGCGGCACAAGATCTCGATGGTTCTCTCGACCTCGGTCTCGCGACCGATCAACGGGTCGATTCGTCCTTCAATCGCAAGCTTGTTGAGATTCGTTGCGAACTGCTGCAGCGGACTGCCTTCGCCCTCGCTGCCAGCTTCCTGCGCTTCGGTGCCGGTATTGGTGCTTTCACCGATTTTCGACAAACCGTGGGATATGAAATTGACGATATCGAGCCGTGCGACATCCTGAGAACTCAACAGATACAGGGCGTGCGATTGTTTCTCGCTGAAAATCGCAACCAGGACGTTGGCCGCCGTCACTTCTTTCTTGCCGCTGGACTGAACATGAAACACCGCGCGCTGCAGCACACGCTGAAAACCCAGCGTCGGCTGAACTTCCTGATCGGATTCTTCGTCCAGTCGCGGTGTCTGCTCATCGATGAACTTGGCCAGGTCGCGCCGCAGGCGTTCCAGATCGCATCCGCACGAGCGCAAGATCTCGATCACCTTCGGTACATCCGTCAATGCCAGCAACAGATGCTCAACAGTAATAAATTCATGCCTTTGATCACGAGCGCCCTGGAACGCATCGTTGAGACAGAATTCCAGTTCCGGGCTGAGCATGCTCATGACTCCTCCATCGTGCAAAGCAGCGGGTGCTGATGCTGGCGCGAGTAACTATTGACCTGCGCCACTTTCGTTTCGGCAATCTCATACGTGTAAATGCCGCACACGCCCTTACCGCGTGTATGGACTTCGAGCATGATACGAGTTGCCCTTGAGCGATCCATGCCAAACACCTTTTCCAGCACCTCCACCACAAATTCCATCGGTGTGAAGTCGTCATTGAGTAGCACGACCTGATAAAGCGGCGGGCGCTTGAGCTTCGGACGTGCCTCCTCGACCGCGAGATCGTGGTTGGCTTTATGCTGCTCTTCGGTCATCGGTTAAGACTTTTTGCGCCTGCCGGTCAACGTATCTTTAACAGAAAACGGGTAGCCGGGGCCATGCTGCGGCGCATCGTGGGCCTGCGCAGGCCGCGTCCACCCGAGCGATCATATATAAGGGCTGGCACCCGGTTTGACAAGCACCAGATCTTACTTGACACGCTGGGTAAATACCCCGTCCCAGTCAGCACCGGGGGGTTCGTTGCGGCAAAGCGCAATTCGGTCCAGATAGACCCGGAAAATACGCCGCTCCGGGTAACTCTGGTGCAACAGATAGAATTCCCTCTCCGCGTCATCCCATTCCCTGGTCCGGTAAAGCTGCAATGCTCGCTCATGGCGTTTGCACATTGCGAGAGTCTCGTTGTCGAGCTCGGCCTGCGGCCCCAGCGGCTCGTAAATGGCCACCGGGCGTTCCTTGCCGCGCACCCGGACAATATCCAGCTCGAGACAACCGATATCCGGAAGCGCCTCCCGGGTTTGCTGCCCCACGGCCACGGTCACCCCATACTCACGGGTCAGGCTCTCGATCCGCGCACCCAGGTTTACCGCGTCGCCAAGCACCGTATAAGCAATCCGGAACTCGGAGCCCATGTTCCCAACCCTCATCTGCCCCGAGTTCAGACCGATTCCGACACCGAGCTCCGGCCAACCCTGTTTTCTGAACCGCGGCAACAGCGACTGCATCGCGCCATGCATTTCAAAAGCCGCGCGCATCGCATTGCGCGCATGCTCCGGATCCGGTACCGGCGCTCCCCAGAAAGCCATGACCGCATCGCCCATGTATTTGTCGATCGTGCCGCGATGGCGGTGAATAACGCGAGTCATCACCGTCAGGAACTCGTTCATAAGCAGACTCAGTTCAGGCGGCTCGAGATCCTCGGCGATACCGGTAAAACCACGTACATCGGCGAAAAGCACGGTCATGTCGCGGCTCACCGCCTGCATCCCGAAGCGGCGCGGATTGGAGGCCATTTCACGCACCAGCTCAGGCGGCACGTACTGACCGAACAGCGCCGACAAGGCACGCCGGCCGCGCGATTCCACAAAATAGCCATATGCCGTATGGGTTACGAAGAGCCCCGCCACCAGCACCTCGGATGCCGCCAATGGCACTACCCAGCCACGGGCAAATGCCCATACATTCGCAACGAAAATCACGACCACAGCTACCAGGCATCCGAACATGCCGAGTCCGACCGGCGCCAGGCTCAGCAGCAATGTCAGACCAATCGCGAGGGCCACGAGGAGAATGAGTTCGAGACCGCGAAAGTAATGCGGCTGGGCTTTCAGCCGGCCATCGAGAATCCCGGAAATAACATTGGCGTGAATCTCGACACCATTGAAACGCTCGCCGACCGGTGTGCTGCGCAAGTCGTTCAGGCCCGGCGCGCTGGTGCCGAGCAATACGATCGCGTTCTGCAGCGGGTAGTTTGGAGCCGTACCATCGAGAACGTCCGTTGCAGAAACGTACGGAAAGCTGCCCTGGGCACCACGGTATGGCACGAACATGGTTGCCCGGGCGCCCAGCGGAATCCGCAGCGGGCCAAGCCGCAGCCCTTCCAGGTCCAGCCCGTCGCGGGGTCCTTCGGAGCCGGAAAAGAAATCGAAATCGATAGCCGGGTTGGCCAGAGCCATTTGCGATACAGCCAGCCCTAGTGACGGATACAGCCCACCGCGGTGCGCCTGCAGCATCGGCACCCGCCGGTAGACACCATCCGGATCGACCGTCGGGTTCTCGAAAAATCCGGCCGCCGGCGCCATACGCTGTATCTGCGGCAGATTTGCGGTGTATCCCTGTGCCTCATAAAACGGAATCGTTGTGTCATTTTCGGCAGCCGGTATGACCGGCGGCGGCAGTGCGCCAAGCTTGATCTGCGCCCCGGGGTCACCTTCCCGGCGGAAAATGTAGCCAAGAACGACCGGCCGTTCAGCCAGCGAGCCCGCAAAAATACCGTCGTGGTCGAGCAGAGGGCGGCTCTGTTCCAGTATTTCGAGAAACTGCGAATTCCCGGCGAGCGGCCCTTTTGCCCAGGCCCGGAGCGTTCCGAGACCCGTGCTGGCGTCGGGCTCGGCAAAGACCATGTCGAATCCGAGCAAGGATATCTGGTACTGCTCGAAGAGCCGGTTCACCAGTTCGGCAAGGGTGTCGCGCGACCACGGCCATTGGCCACGCCGAAGCAGGCTGCGTTCATCCACATCGACGATTACTATCCGATCGTCCATGGTCCGCGGCATGGTGAGCCAGGTACGGGCGTCGTAGCTAGCCAATTCCAGCCGCTCGAGCCAGCCCTGGTGCAAATCGCCCCGCACATGCATGACCAGCGGCAGCAGAACCAACAGACTGATAAGGGCTCGAATAATCAGGCGCGGCTGCAAAATCGATTCCTGTGCACGGGGTTCGCCTTGCGGGTTATTGTCAAACTGCAAGTGTAAGTTTATGAAAAATCGGCAACCATTGTGCACTATAAAGTGTCAAGATAGCTTGAGAGCGCTGGGCGGCTACCCGTATCATTGACCAAATCAAAATTATGTTATTCGCCCGACACCCAATGTCCCTGAGCATTAGCCGATGAGTCTGTCCGCCCGATTTGGCGAATTGAAAAATCTGACACCGGAGCAATTCGCGGCCGGGACCAACCGCTCATTGCCTTTCTGGGTCAGTGTCTTGCTGGTAGTTCTCATTGCGTGGCAACTCGCGCGCCTGACCTGGTCATTCGTACCGCAACCGGCTCCGGACACGGCCATTCCGTCTGCGGCGACTACATCTGCAGCAACCGCGGACGGCGATCTGCGCGCAGAGCTGAGCGAAGCCATCGATGCACATCTGTTCGGAGAAGCGACCCGCGCGGCGGCGCCGCCGCCACCAGATCCGGTCGATGCGCCCGATACCAACCTCAACCTGACTCTGAGTGGCACGCTCAGCGCCATCGACTCCGGTGAATCACTCGCGATCATTAGCGAACAGGGCTCCGCTACGAAAGTATTCGCCGTTGGCGACGTGGTGCGCAGCGGCACCAAGCTACATTCGGTTTACCCTGATCGCGTTCTGCTGGATCGCGGTGGCAAAATAGAAGCACTGCGTTTACCCAAGGAACTTGGCGAAGGTCAGGTGCAGCCAATCCGGCCACGGTCCCAGCCGTCCAGGCAGGCGCGGACGGGTACGTCGGTCAGGCAACTGATAGACCAGAATGCCGCGTCGCTGACCGAGGTGATCCGCCCGCAACCGGTTTTTGCCGACGGCAAGCAGCGTGGCTACCGTGTTTATCCGGGCCGGCAACGGCAGGCGTTCTCGCAGCTTGGTCTGCGCCCGGGCGACCTGATTACGGAAATCAACGGGGTTGCGCTGGACGACCCGACCAAAGGCATGGAGATTTTCCGTTCTCTCGGCGAGGCGACATCGGTGACGGTGACCGTCGAACGCAACGGACAACCTGAAGTTCTGACATTGGATACTTCCGAACTTGAAGAAGACTAGGCATTACCGAACGCTGTGGCGAAGTGACGTCCGGCGTAGTAACTGAGGAGTTCAGAGCATGCCGACAGGCAGCACTGCGAAAACAATAATTACAAGGTTCCGGCTATTTGTTCTGGTAGTGCCGTTGTTTGTGTTTGCGACGATCGCGTCCGCGCAAAACGCGGCCATTACACCGAACTACAAGAATGCAGACATCGGACAGGTCATCGAGGCCGTCAGTGCATTGACCGGCAAAAATTTCATTGTGGATCCGCGGGTCAAGGCGCAGGTCACGATGATATCGTCGACCCCACTGTCGGCTGATGCATTTTATGAGGCGTTTCTGTCGATTCTCCAGGTATACGGGTTCGTGGCGGTATCGTCGGGCGATATCATCAAGATCATGCCCGATGCGAATGCGCGCCAGATGCCGGCCGTCGATCTCCCGGGTTCCCTGCCCTCCGCCGGCGATGAAATCGTCACCCAGGTAGTGCAGGTTCAAAACGTAAACGCCGCGCAGCTGGTGCCGATATTGCGGCCGTTGATTCCCCAGTACGGCCACCTGGCGGCACACCCCGATTCCAATATGCTGATAATTTCCGACCGTTCCGCCAACGTGGCGCGAATGGCGAGCATTATCCGCCGTATCGACAGCGCCGGCGGCGATGCCGATGTCGACATCATCCCGCTACAACATGCTGCGGCAGCCGAGGTTGTCCGAATCATCTCGTCGCTGTATCAGGGAAATCGCGGCGGCGATCAACAGGTCGCCGGCGTGGGACTGGTAGCCGACGAGCGCACCAACAGCGTACTGGTCAGCGGAGATCAGGGAACACGCCTTCGTCTACGAGCCCTGATTACCCATCTGGACACGCCTTTGCAGGAAGGCGGCGATACCCGGGTACGCTATCTGCGCTATGCCAGCGCCGTGGATCTGGCCGCAAAACTCAACGAGCAGATCACCGGAATCGTCGCGGCCGCGCCCGGACAACAGGGGCAAACGCCGCAACAACGCCGCGACGACAATATCGTGCTGTGGGCGGAGGAGCAGACCAATGCCCTGATCGTAACCGCCCCACCGAAGACAATGCGCAGTCTGATGGCGATCGTCGACAAACTCGACATTCGCCGTGAACAGGTTGCGGTCGAAACGATACTGGTTGCGATGCAGGCGGAAAAAGCGGCCAACCTGGGCGTGAGCTGGGCCGTCGCCAACCCCGATTATGGAGCCGGCTTTACCCGGTTTACCAATTCCGGCGTGGATCTGCCAAATCTCATTTTTTCACTTCTCGGGGACAGCCCGGAGGGTGCCGCGGGCGCGATTCCCGGCAGCGGGATAACCGCCGGCGGCGGCACGATCCAGAATGACGGTACGAGTTTCGCGCTGATCCTCAACGCGCTGGCATCGGATTCGGATACGAACATTATCTCTACGCCGTCCATCGTCACGCTGGACAACGAAGAGGCGGAGATTACGGTTGCGCAGGAAGTACCGTTTCGAACCGGCGAATTCACCAGTGCCGGCGGCGCCGCCGGTGTCGTGAATCCGTTCACGACGATTCAGCGCAAGGATGTCGGCCTGGTGCTCAAAATCACTCCACAGATCAACGAAGGCAGCTCGATCATGCTGAAGATCGATCAGGAAGCCTCTGATCTTTCGCGCAGCGCGCAGGTGAGCGGCGCCTCGGACCTCATTACCAACAAGCGCACGATCAAAACCACGGTAATGGTCGAAGACGGCGGCATCGTGGTACTCGGCGGGCTGATTCAGGACAATATTTCCGAAGGTTACGAGCGCGTGCCGATTGCGGGCGACGTGCCGGTCATCGGCGAGCTGTTCCGATCGCGCTCGACCGACCGCACTCGCCAGAATCTGATGATTTTCATCCACCCGACAATTATCCGCAGCGGGCAGGACTACGCGCGCGCCACCGAGGCTAAATACAACTACATCCGCGATGCTCAGGACAAGAGTAAACTCAAGGAAGTCGGGCGGATGAAAGGTTACGAGGCGCTCGAACTGCCCGAGGTCGATTTCTCCGAAATATATTCCGAACCTCTGACACCAGGACTGGTCCCGGCCCCTGCCGAAGGTGACGAAGGCGAGACGAGCAGCGATGGCACTGACGGAAACCAGTAATACCCTGCCGGAACCCGCCATGGACGTGGCCGCCGAAGACGGGCAGCCTGCGCGCCGACTTCCGTTCACGTTTGCCAAACGCCACGGTATTCTGCTGCAGGAGACTGACGATTCCGAGATCATCGCGGTCTGCCGCCCGGGCCTCGACCTGCTGATTCTCGCAGAGGTTCGCCGTTTCGCCGGCGCACCGTTGAAATTGAAACGAGTCAGCGCGGATGAATTCGATGCCGCGCTGCAACTGACCTACGAAGCCGGCTCCAGCGAGACCATGCAGGCGATGGAAGGACTCGAGGGCGAGACCGATCTTTTCAGCGTCGCTCAGTCCCTGCCCGAACCGTCGGATCTGCTGGAGAGCGACGACGACGCACCGATTATTCGGCTGATCAATGCGGTGCTGACGCAGGCGGTCAAAGAGAACGCGTCGGACATTCACATCGAACCGTATGAGAATCGCCTTGTCGTGCGGTTCCGCGTCGATGGCATCTTACGCGAGGTCCTGCAAACCCGGCGCGCCGTCGCCCCGTTGGTCGTGTCGCGGGTAAAGGTGATGTCGCGTATGGATATCGCCGAGAAACGCCTTCCTCAGGATGGCCGAATTTCGTTGCGCATTGCCGGTCGCGCGGTCGACGTTCGCGTCTCGACGATCCCGTCCGGTTATGGCGAACGGGTGGTGCTTCGTCTTCTCGACAAACAGGCGGGGCGCCTCGAACTCGAGCATCTCGGCATGTCTGAACCGGCCCGCAACACCATAGACGACCTGATTCACCGTCCGCACGGCATCATCCTGGTCACCGGCCCTACCGGCTCGGGCAAGACCACGACCCTGTACGCGGCACTTGGCCGCATAAACGACAACAGCCGCAACATCATGACCGTCGAGGACCCGATCGAATATCACATCGACGGAATCGGCCAGACACAGGTCAATACAAAGGTCGACATGACGTTTGCACGCGGACTGCGTGCGATCCTGCGTCAGGACCCGGATGTTGTCATGGTGGGTGAAATCCGAGATCTCGAGACCGCGGAGATCGCGATTCAGGCCAGCCTGACCGGACACCTCGTGCTGTCGACCCTGCATACCAACACCGCGGTAGGTGCGGTTACCCGCTTACGCGACATGGGTGTCGAACCGTTCCTGTTGTCATCGAGTGTCATCGGAGTTCTGTCGCAACGCCTTGTCAGGATGCTCGCGCCTGACGACAAGGAAGCCTACACCGCCAGCGAGTACGAGTGTCAGCTGCTCAAGCGCGACCCTTCCGACCCGCCCACCTTGTACCGTCCGCGCCGCGAGGTTGCCAGCATCGGCGGTGGATACCGCGGCCGCAGCGGCATTTACGAACTGGTCACCATCGACGACTCGCTGCGCACAATGATCCATGACGGCGCCAGTGAGCACGAAATGGA
>PKUM01000237.1 GCA_002868855.1 Chromatiales bacterium
GCCACCATTTCACGCGGCAATGAGACCCGCGAGCGAAAAACCCTACTAACCCTGCGTTAGATAAATCTCGCGCTGCCTTGCGACATTCTCCTGATTCTTCTTCATCAATTTTTCGTAATCCGGATATTCGCTGAGCAGGGACAAAACTTCATTGCTTTCCAGCAGGTTGTTGGAAAAGCCTTTGTCCAGCCATTCCTCGAGACGCTCGATTGCCGAGTCAAAGTCCCCGGTAAGCACCGTGTATTGGACAAGATTCAGCCACCGGCAGTCGCACAAATATCCCGCGGCAATACCGGGCTCGTACTCCTGTCGACACTGCTTCATGATGCTGTCGAACGATTCCGTCTTGCCAACCTCCCGGAAAAACAGCGCATGGGTCGTATCGCAGCTCTCTGCCCACGGCCGACCTTCCTGCTCAAGCCCCGCAATGTATTTCTCTACCGCTGCAGCAAGCCCGTCGAGGGTCCCGTGCCGGTACTGCCAGTGCATTTCCCAGTCCGTCGAAGCTACGGTGTCCAGCACCTCCCGCTCACGCGCCGCATCTCCTTCCGCAATTGCCACGGCACGCTGCACACCAGGGTATTTTGACTCAGCGACGCGCTCCGGGAGACCAAGCTGCACCAAGGCAAACTCGCGTGATTCCTCCAGTTCCTCGTCACCCTCAAATCGATTCAGTGCATTCTCCACCACGCTCGCGTAATCACCGATGCGGCCCTGTACATAAAGTAAACTCAACCGCATTCCCAAAACCGGCCGATGCCCCGGATGGAGCGCCTCCATGGTTGCAACGATCGCTTCCGCATCGTCATAGCGCTGATAATTCCCGTAGGCCCAAACCAGGCTTCTTGCCGTCTCGATAGAAACGGGGTCGAGCCGGTACGCTCTTTCCCGGTCCGCCAGCATCGCCTGGTAATCGCCTTTGCGCTCATAGCTACCTGCGCGCCAGACAAAGGCCTCGGCAAAATTCGGGTTCAGCGCGATGGCGCGATTCAGCGACTGCAGTGCCTGCTCGAAGCGAAAACGCATGCGCTGGTGAAGCCCCGTAATCGCGAGCACTTCTGCGTTGTCCGGTGCCAGCGCATTGGCGGCATCCAGCAGAGGTAAAACCTCCACGTCTGCAGTTGCCTTATCCAGGTTTTCGACCGCTGGGTCCTCAAGCAGCATCCAGGCCCGGGCGGCCCAGGCATAGGAAAGTGCGAACTCCGGTTCGATAGCAATCGCCCGTTCGAATTGCTCGATTGCGCCCCTGACATCCTCGGGTGTCCGTCGCGCCAGCAACTCTTTGCCCATCAGGTAGGCGTTGTAAGCATCGATGTTGTGCGAGCGATGTCGCTGGATCGCGGCAGGTTGAAACTCGTCTCCCAAAATTGTCGATTTCAGGGCTGCCTGAATATTCGCGGCAATTTCATCCTGAATGCTGAAGATGTTCTCGAGCTTGCGATCGTAGGTCTCCGACCACAGGTGGTAGCCGCTGTTGCTGTCGATCAGCTGGGCGGTGACCCGAATCGTGTCGCCGGCGCGTCGCACGGAGCCTTCCAGCACGTGAGCGACCTGGAGCTTGCGGCCGATTTCTCCGATTGAATCGGAGCTGCCCTTGAACGCAAAACTGCTTGTGCGCGCGGCCACCTTGAGGCCCTCTGTCTTGGCGAGAAGGTTGAGAATCTCCTCGGCCACGCCGTCTGCGAAGTATTCCTCGGTCCCCTCCGGGCTCATATCGTCAAAAGCCAGCACTGCTATCGATGGATCGGCGCTGGCTGAAACTTCACCTTCCCCTGGCATGGAGGTGGCTATCGAGCCCTCACTGCTGGTGGTGGGCTCCCCGTTATCAGGCAAAAACCGTGGTACGACAATTACCGCAGTGAAGAGCAGTAAGGCGACTATCAGGAGTTTGTCCAGCACGCCCGTTCGGGCGGTCGTGCTCTCCTCGGGATCGACCTCCGCCGTGCGTTTCACACCCTCCGGTGTCAGTTCAAAGGCCCAGGCCAGGATGGCGGCCAGAGGAAAGCCGATTAGCAATGCCGCAAGCACGAAGCCGTCGAACCAGTCGGGCAAAGCCATTGCAGATTCCAACGAGCCCGCAACCTGCAAGAGCAGCCAGCCGACAATGGCGTACACACCGGAAACACGGATGACGTGTCTGCGCTTTAGTTCGCTGAAAAATGACAATATCGCGGCCCCTGAAACAATTGGCGTGAAGATAGCGCATAAGCGCATGCAGCACACGCACGCGTGCCCATGCCCACAGCCGAGTTCCACGCGCCAGACTTGTCAAACAAAGGAGATTTGACTGTCGTTGGCGATAGACGGGATGCGTGAGATCTGCGTTTATCAGTTGTGCATCGCTATGCGCGGTACTGCCAATTGGGCAACGGACGCCCCGGTAACTTGTTGATAAATTGAATCCAATCAACGGCTTGGATTTCTAAAAATCCGAGTGTCGGTGGTTCCCGTAAACCATGCACTCAATTTCGCTGGGCGCTCCTTGTCATAGTCGGTGATTCCCCGAACCAGTCGCGGTACGCGCGCGAAAACGCGCTCGTATCGGAGAAGCCGAGAAGGAAAGCGATCTCGGTGATGCGATAGTCAGGTTCCCGGACATAGTGTTGCGCGAGATCCTTCCGGACCCGCGTAAGGAGGCTGCGAAAAGTCTCTCCTTCGTCACGCAGGCGTCGTTGCAGTGTGCGTTGGGTTGTGTTCAGTCGCTCCGCCAATGCTTCCTCCGTGACGCGACCGGTAGGAAGCTCTTGAACGAGCATGGCCCTGGCGCGGTAGACGAGTCCGGATCGGTCCATGGACCGAAGGTGCCGTTCCACGGCTTCCTCGTGCAAGCGCACGAGTTCACGGTTCGAGGCTGTCAGGACGCGTTTAACGTCCTTCTCCGCGAAGGTGATGCAGTCGTCATTGCCGCCGAAGCGGACCGGGCAGCCAAAGAACCGCTCCCACGGCGTCGGGTCTTCGGGTGTCTTGCGTGAGAGTGTTACCTCGAGCGGCCTGAGTTCCTTGCCGAAGTTCATGCGGCCCATGGTCAGTGCGGCAGCCAGGCGCGATTCGGCGAAATGGTGCGGGAAGGGAACAGGGGCGTTTATGTCCCAGGCCAACCGCATGTGTCCGGGTGCTTCATCAATACGGGCGACGAGGCGCCCATGGACCATGCGCAGGAACCGCTGCGATCGGTAGAAGGCCGTTCGCAGAGAGGAGCTGGCCAGGAACGCGTAGCCCATAGCGCCGAAGTGCGATGGATGGACACAGGCTCCAAGCTGCAGGCCCAGCGCAGGCTCCTGGACTTCATTCGCGACACGATTGTGAAGCTGGATGAACTCTTCGAACCCCAAGCGATGTATGTCCGCTGCGCCGTGATCAGGATGGTAGTTGTATCGCGGAATATAATCCTCGGGGTTGCGCCCCTTCTCCTCCAATAACCGCCAGAGCGCGCCGAGCATGGGTGCGTAAACCGACAAATGAACCCCCGGTGCTTTATCGAAACATTTTTAGCGGCTGGTGGGAAAGTGTCAACGAAATGGCGTTGTTCTGCACTGCGCCGCGTCGCTCATCACACCTAAGCTCCCGTCACCGTGCCCCGGACCCCCGGGGCAATTGCTCTAAATACGACAGGAGTAACTATAGGATGAATCGATTCAAGCCGCTCGGCTTGCTGGGTGCTGCGGCACTTGCCGCAATGCTGGTGTTTGCACCAGCGGCCCAGGCCACCAAGCTGAAACAACAGAACCTGACGCAACTCATCGGCCAGGCTGAAAGCATTGTTGCTGGAACCGTGCGATCGGTCTCCGATGGCATCGACCCGAATGGCGTGCCTTACACGGAAGTAACCATCGCCGTGGGCACGACGGCCAAGGGCAAGGTCAAGAGCGGCGAGGATTACACCTTTCGCCAGTTCGGCCTGCTCGAGCCGCGCACCTTCCCCGATGGTCGCCAATTGCTGGCCGTCTCTCCGGAAGGTTTTCCGCGCTGGGCCAAAGGCGAATATGTGATCGCCTTTCTCTACGTCCCTGCCCCGCGCACGGGTCTCCAGACTACCGCGGGCATGGCGCAGGGCAAGCTGACCAGCATCAACGGCCGCCTGGCCAACCAGTTCAATAACCTGGGCTTGTTCGAAGAAGTGATCGTCGATCCCGCCCTGCTCAACGCCGATGAAACGGCCATGCTCGAGACCCGCGGAGCCGTGGACACGCAGGTGTTCCTGGGGCTGGTGGGACGCGCTGTCGCCGAAGGCTGGATCGAAAACGGAGGTATGAAGTGATGAAATCGACACGAGCGACCCTGGCCGCTGCCCTTGTGCTGGCCACCGGCGCCGCGCAGGCGGCAGGACCGCTGTTCACGACGGACGGCGCAGAGCCCCAGCCTTATCGCTGGGATACGAGTAACGGACCCATTCCCGTGTGGACCGATGGGGGTGGTGCCTTCACCTGGGATGTCGACGGCGTAACGCCGTTCATCACGATCGAGCGCGCGAACGAAATTACGCAGTTTGCCTTCGATCAGTGGAGCAACGTTTCCACCTCCACGTTCGCTGCCGAGATCGCGGGCACCATCGAATCCCAGACCGGCATCGCCGACGTCACCGGCGCCAACGCCGCGGAGATTTACACCGTCGAGAACGGTTACGGGTTTTGGGTGCTGTATGACACCGACGGCGACATCCTCGAAGACTTCTTCGGTGTACCGAGGTGGGCTGTCCTGGGTATCGCCTTTCCCGAGTGGGCCACGGCAGACGGCACGATCACCGAGGCCACGGCCGTGATGAACGGCTGGTACGTCTGGGCGGACGACGTGGACGGCAATCGCCAGGCCGGCGTGTTCACGCACGAGTTCGGTCATGCGGTGAACCTGTCCCACTCCCAGGTAAACGGCCACATGGCCTACGCGAGCTACCCGGCCGCCTGGGGCGGCCCGGAGCTGGTGCCCGGCGTACCCGGCTGTGGTGTTGAACCCGTGCACCGCTATGATTTCAATCCGGCCTGGGACCCGTCCCTGCGCCCGGCCGATCCGGCTACCGTGGAGACGATGTTCCCCTTCATCGATACCCGTGGCCAGGCGGCGATCGAGCAGAGTACGGTCGACCATCCCGATGATGTGGCGGCCATTTCGGATCTCTACCCCAGCGCCGGCTATGCTGCCACGCGCGGCAGCATCAGCGGCGTCTTGCGGCTGAAGGACGGGTCGACGGAATACAGCGGTATCAACGTCATCGCGCGCAACGTCAATGACCCGCTCAACGACGCCGTGTCCGGCATGACCGGCATGCTGACGCAGGGCAAGGTCGGGCCTGACGGACGTTACGTCATCAACAACCTGACGCCGGGTGAGTTCTACGTCGTGTACGTCGAGGAAATCGTCGCTGGCGGTTATCCCACGACGCCCAACATGCTGATGTCCGAGCCGGAGTACTGGAACGCAACGGAAGGCGCCGATCCCGTCGTCGACAACGCTTGCGATGCGACGCCTATCCTCGCCGAGGCCGGCGTGACCAAAACCGCCGACTTTACCTTCAATGGCTATCGCAAGGGCGTGCAATTCACGCCGATCGTGTCGGCCCACCTGACCGACATGGCCAAAAACGGCCGGAGCTCGGCCGGAGTGGCCATGAACACGGCCTTCAAGTGGGACCAGAACAGGGGTCTCATTGTCTTGCCGCCGGAATTCAAGGCCAACCATGGCGCCCTGAACGCCAACGGCCGGAAGATGCTGGTCCAGGCCGACCTGGACGGTAACGGCATCCAGGAACCGGTGCTGTGGTCCGACGGCAAGGTCATCGAGCTGGGCGACCTCAACGGTGACAGCTGCGGCGGGAGCAGCCAGAACGGAAGCAACAGCGCCTCCGGTTTCGATCTCGACGCCAGTGGCAAGACGGCCACTGGCTTCGTCTACATCGACACGGACGGCGATGGCCGTTGCCAGAACAGCTCGAAGGGCGAAGTACTGCCTTTCATCTGGGATCAAAAGAACGGTATGCGCCTGCTCGACACCACCGGCCGCGTGGATTGGCAATGGGTAAGGGGCCAGGCTATTTCCGGTAACGGCGAGGTCATCGTCGGCAGCATGGGTGGATTCGAGGCGGTTGCCTGGGTCAATGAAGGTCCCATGATCAACCTCGGCGCCGAGTTCGGTGCGCGTGACACCTACGCGATAAACCATGACGGCAGCCGGGTGGTGCTGGATACTCGTGACGGAGTTCTGTTGTGGAACGCCCATACCGGCGAAACGCAAAACATCGGCGGTTTCGAGTGGTGCGTCGATGCGCCCTACAGCGATTTCTTCGGTACGGACCTGTGCGAGCTCTACGGCGCCGAGTTCATCCAGGAAATGGAGGGCGCGATTCCCGTGCTGCCGATCGATACCACCGCCGACGGCAGCGTTATTGCCGCCCGTCGCGGATCCTTCTTCACCGGTTTCGACGGTGTCTTGTGGATCGAGGATATGGGCTGGATCACCATGCAGGACTTCTTCCACAAGCAGGGCGTGGTTGAAGCGAAGCCAGTGCCGTTCAACAACCCCGTGGCCCTCAGCGCCAATGGTACGGAACTGGCTGGTGGCGTCACCGGCTCCAGCTTCTCCTGGCTGGTCGATATGGAACAAGTGTACGTCTGTGAAGGTGGCGTATCGGTGCTGACCGGGTTCCCCGGTGGACTCCGCGAGAAACTGGCGGAGGGCGCCTCGTTCGGTCGCTGCGAATTTATCGACTGATCAGCAACACCTGATCATGGTGTCCATGGAGGCGGGGGCAACCCCGCCTCTTTTTTGGTGGAGGCTTTCCGTCGCGCTGCGGACCTTCTCTTCGACTGACCATTGCAGCCCGGTGGCCGAGTAACTGGTTGAGGTTTGCAGCGAAGCAGCCGCGTGACAAACTGAAGATCCGCGTGTCGGCAGTTCGATTGACTCGAATCGGTCCGCTTGTGGCTATCACACTCGAGCACCCGTAGCTGGCCGTTCGCTCAATGTGGCGCTGATTCGCCCGCTGGCTATGCCGGTTATACTGGCCGATAACAACAAGAATATCGGGGACAGCCGGGTTGCTATTTAATTCACTCACATTCGTGGTGTTCTTCGCCATCGTGTTGTCGTTGCACTACTCGCCATTTTCGTGGCGGACCAAGAAAATCAATCTGCTGATCGCGAGCTACCTGTTCTACGCAGCATGGAACCCACCGTTCGTAGTCCTGCTCTGGATTTCGACGATCGTTGATTGGTTTGTGGCAAAGAAGATGTTCCTGGAGCAACGCAGCGTACGCCGACGCTTATTGCTGACCCTCTCAATCCTGGTCAACCTCGGCATCCTGGGCTGGTTCAAATACGGCAATTTTCTGCTTGAGAACTGGGTTCAGCTTATGTCCCTGGTGGGCATCGAGTGGCAGGCGCCGGGCTGGGACATCGTGTTGCCGGTCGGCATCTCGTTCTACACGTTTCAGACCATGGCATATTCGCTCGACGTGTATCTGAGACGCGCCGAGCCTTCGAAGTCGTTTCTGGACTTTTCCCTGTTCGTCACCTTTTTTCCACAGTTGGTTGCGGGCCCAATCGTTCGTCCGGCGCACCTGATTCCTCAATTCGCAGTCCCGCACATGGCTACCATGCGTCAGCTCGGCTGGGGCCTTGGGCTGATCGTGCTGGGCCTCTTCCAAAAGGTCGTGGTTGCCGACGGCCTGCTGTCACCGGCGGCCGAAGAGGTTTTCGGAGCAGACGCGCACGTCAGTTTCTGGGATGCGTGGTTGGGCACATTGGCGTTCTCCGGTCAGATATTCTGCGACTTCGCTGGCTACTCGACCACCGCTATCGGGGTGGCGCTGACGTTGGGATTCTCGTTGCCGAACAACTTTCGTTTCCCCTATGCGGCCATCGGCTTTTCCGATTTCTGGCGACGTTGGCATATTTCGCTATCTACCTGGTTGCGCGACTACCTGTACATCCCGCTGGGCGGCAACCGCAAGGGCCCTGGCCGAACCTATGTCAACCTGATGCTGACCATGCTGCTCGGCGGTTTGTGGCACGGCGCCAGCTGGACGTTCGTGGTGTGGGGTGGGCTGCATGGCCTTTATCTTTCGGTCGAACGCCTCCTCACAGCCAGGTTCGCTGGCGCGGCGATAGCGAAGACCTGGCTATTCCGGGTGTGGCTGGCTCTAGTCACCTACTTCTTTGTCAACCTGACCTGGGTGTTTTTCCGCGCCCAGGATTTTGGCACCGCGTGGCGCATGATCACGTCGATGTTTGGCTTTGCACCGCAAGATGCCGGCACACCGTTGCCGACGCTTTGGATCGTTCAGGTGGTCGTAACTATCGTGGCGATGGTTGCCATCCACTGGCGCATGCGCGATACCAGTATTGAAACCGTCGTGCAGAAGACACCCGCCTGGCTTCTGGGTGTAACGCTGGCCGCCATGCTTTTTCTAATCATCATCACTCAGGGTTCTGGCAATGCCTTCATCTACTTCCAGTTCTGATATCCCCTATCGACAAATCCCGGAGCGTAACTGGGGGCTGGTGTGGTTGATAAGCGCTGCGCTGGTCGTCGCAGCCGTCGCAAGCTGGGAGCTCAAGGCGCGTTCGATGCAGCATCTGCCCGGTGACTACGATGGCTACACCAACTTCACGACGCAGTGGGCCGAAGAGCGGCGTAGGCTCGACGAGCCCGATCACGATTTTCGCGTGCTGCTATTGGGATCGAGTCGCATGCTGTGGGCTGCAGACTTGGACATACTCGAGGAGGCGCTTGGTACGCGTCCTCTGCAGCTGGCGATCGCTGGCACCGGGCCCGCACTGATGCTGCACGGTATCGTCGAGAACACCGACTTCGATGGCCTGGTGCTGATCGGTGTTACGCCGTTTCTGTTCAACCGCCTTGACGAGGGTTTTTTTGGTGGGGATGCGCTTCGGTGGTACGAAGGTGCATCGCCATCGGAGTATTCCGGATACAAGATTCATTCGTTCCTGTCAGCACATCTCGGATTTCTCGATGATGGCTTCAAGTTATTCGAGCTGATCGACCACTACACAGATCTTCCGGAGCGCGACGGCGTTTGGGATCTCAACGCCGGCGAGTGGAAGCTTGGACATCATTATGCCGATCGGCAGACAGACATGTGGCCGCCCGTCGAGGTGGAGGGCAGCTTCGATAACGAACAGATCCTGGCGTTCTGGATGGTTGGCCTTGTTCGTGAGCCAGAGCCACCCGAAAAAATGGACGAAATGGCGCAAGCGGCCGTGGACTTTTTCTCGCCGCTCGTCGAGAAACTGCGGGCGCGAGGCGGTGACATCGTATTTGTCCGTATGCCCAGCAGTGGCAAATATCTGAATCATGACCTGGCCACACGTTACCGCGATCTCACATGGAACCCGATGGCAGAGGGAATTGACGCTGTATGGATCAATACGATGGACTACGATGAACTGTCCAGCGAGCTGGAGATTCCCGAATGGTCGCACCTGAGCCGCCGGAGCCAGGACGATTTCAGCCGTAGAATCGTGCCCGTAATTGAGCGACGTTACCTTGAAGCCCGGGGTCGGAGCATCCGTGAGGTTATCGGCGCTCCCGATCGGAGCGACTGACAGGAGGCCAATATGAAACTGTTCGTGGCAGTCGACTTTTCGGACCCGACGGACTTGATATTGCGGGTTGCAAAACGGCTCGCGAAGAGTCTCGACGCGTCCGTCTGGGTTGTGCATGCGGCCGAGCCAGAACCGGACTTTGTTGGATACGACGCCGGCCCCGAGGTCGTTCGTGGCCAGGTAGCGAAGGAACTGCGCGAAGAGCACCGACGCCTTCAACAGTACGCGGACCAGTTGCGCGAAGCGGGCGTGGATGCCAAAGCGATATTGGTTCGCGGACCCACGGTTCAGGCATTGCTGGCGATGGCCGAGAAACAGGGCGCCGATCACATCGTTGTCGGTAGTCATGGGCGTGGCATGGTGGCCGAGATGCTAATGGGTAGCATTTCGCAGGGCCTGATTCGGGCCGGGCGCTGGCCGGTGACGGTGGTGCCAGTGAAAAATCCGAAGGAATAATTTGCCAGGCGAACGATCCTGGGCTTCGCACCGAAGCACCTCAGACTGATTAAGGTACGCCCTTTGGATACCATCAGATTGACAAACCCGGACTTGTTCTGTCGTACCGAGTCTAGCGAGTGCGCCCCATGCCGCAAATTTGTGGATGATTCGGAGTGAGGTCATTTCATCGATCTCAATTGGTGGCTAGATTTTCCGACCCCATTGCGCAGATTAGCTTCGTGAATTTTGCGTAAGTGAGCCCGGCAAAGTTTCGCAAAGTAGTGCAAATTCGCAACGGACGCCCCGGCAACTGGTTGAAAAATATAAATCCAATCAACGGCTGGGATTTCTGAAAATCCGCGTGTCGGCAGTTCGATTCTGCCCCTGGCCACCATTCTTTGAATCAAGCTGTCCAATTAACGAGACCCGGTGTGATCTCACAACCGCATAAACTGCTGTCGCGTTCGTGACCAGGCGTAACCCAGCAATACGGCCACAAAAAACACCTCTGCGCCGAAATTGATGACCGAACTGATGAATTGCTGCAGCCATTCGGGAATCTCGAACGGCAACAGACTCGTGAGTAAACCAAGCACCGCGTCAGTGAAGAGGTTAGTCACGAACAACGAAATCTTGATCGTGAATATAGATACCGCCGCAGTGATTCCCGATTCGAACGCAGACTTGAACAGCGTCTCGACGTCATGAGAATGGGCGATCGGCAGCAACATCCAGACGCAGATGATAAACGACGTCGTCACGCCGTCGGTGCGCCCGAACAAGCCAAGATTGGCGCTGGGAACGGACTGCAGCCACGTGAGCAGCACAATAGCGATCCAGCACAGGGCCCACAGGGCGAGCAGGTGGGGCGCCACCTTGATCCAGTTTTGCTCTGCTTCCGCTGCGGTGAAATCGCGTGCCTGCTTGGCGCCTCTCTGCATCAGCGCTCGCAGGTAGATGCCCACGAGAACCGCCGGTATTACGAACGGGTAAAAAAGGGCGTTGGCGATCGACGCCAGCCATGACATCGATTCATCCGAGCCCAGCAGCGCAGACAGCACGGCCTTGATGGCGCCGACCACGATCGCGGCACCGAGGACGGCGGCCACCAGCTGCCAGAACCTCTCCATTGTCGTCTGCGACTCCTCGACCGCGGTCGGCAGAGCCGCAATATTTCGCGCTGAGTCCGCCATGTCCGACAGCCCGGCAAACGCGCGCGCTCGCCACGACTTCCAGGTATGGCCACCTTCGTCCTCGAAGATCTTGACGTCATGCGGTTCGACAGGCGCGCCCGACGTGCCCCATATGAACTGATTCACGCCCACCTTCATGGCAATCTCGCGTGCGGTGCGCCGTCGAATGTCGAATGCAAGAACGCCAGGTGCCACGCTGTCATCAGCGCGGCGTCGCAGTTCGCCGTCGTACCAATCGACCTCCGGTAACTTTGCCTTTTTGCGGCGCATGGCGGCCGGGTTGTCGAGCAGTCGTTGTCCCTTTTTACCGAGTTTCGCCAACGGAATAAACACGAAGGACCCGGCACCCCGTTGCTCGAGCAAGCGGTCGATTTCGGCGCTGTGCCTGTCCGGCACGGCGGTAACGTCGAGGCCATCGATCTCGATTCGGACTTCGACAGGCTGTTTCTTTTTCCTGGCCATCAAACTAATCGTGACTCGATGGGCGAGTCCTCTGCAAGGCAGTCCGCAGGTACTCTGCCAGGGTCATGGCACTGCTGAAAGCAGACTCGATGCGGCCGCGTATGCACCAGTCTCCGCATGCGGCGAGGCGCCGTTCCGCATCGATGAGTGCGGCTGAGCCTGACTGCGCTGCAATGTTCGCGTAGCGCCAGCGGTGCAGCTGGCAGAAATCCGCATGCTTCGCGTCGATACCGGTGACGTCGCGCAGTTCGGCGCAAAGATGCTGCTGCAGGCTCTCGAGCGGCTCATCCATTTGCGCATCCGCATAGGCATTGGTGGAATGCGCGACCAGCGTGAAAGGTGCCGGGCGATCCGGTTTGCTGCTATTGACCGAAACCCAGCTGATATCGGCATTGCGGACCAGCGCTGCCTGCCACGGTAACTGGCGCGGCTGGTTGAATCCCAGCATCAGAGCAAAGCAGCCTTGCATCTGTGTATCGCTCAGTGCGCGATGATGGGCGAACGACTCGGGCAGCAAGGCTGCCGCCTGGGTTGCGGGTGCCGTGACGATCAGCCAATCGAATACGCCAAGGTCTGCCCCGTCGGCGGCGATTAACTGCCAGCCCGAACCACGCGGATTGACCGATTCGACTGGAGTTTGCAGCCGGACATCGAGGCCGGAGGACAGGTAGCGGCCGATTTCGTTCATCCCGGGAGTGCCCACGAAATGCGGATGCTCGGCATCCCAGTCGCGTTCAGCCACCACGGTCCTGCGGTCGAGTTCGGCAAATCGCGGCTGCCAGATTTTGACAACGCCCGCCTGCTGCCATGACCTGACAGCAGCGATAAATGCCGGTTCGTTGGCGGTAAAAAACTGGGCACCGTGATCAAACGCGAAGGGTGGAGCGCGGCGCGTCGCCATCCGCCCGCCAGGGCCGCGAGATTTTTCGAAAACCACCGCTTGTGCGCTATCGCCGATATGCCGGGCAACCGTCAGACCGGCCAGCCCTGCCCCGACGATCGCAACGCGGCTCACGGCGACCCTATTGTCAGCATTAACATGGCCAGGACGATTAACGTCACGTTACGCCGGGTTCGCAGGTAATCAGGCGTCAGGAGTCCGGCCCGCGCAAGCCGGAAATCGACGGCCAGCAACAGCACAAAGGCGGCCGCGATCACCGCAATACTGACTGCGACGGGCGTCAGTATGAAAGCGAGCCACACGGCTACAGTTATCGCATTACTGGTCAGCAGCAGGTTCACCGGCAGCGAGTCTGCCTGGTACAGAAATGTTCCCCAATGTATGCCGGCCATAAACGAAACGATGGCGACACCGTAGGCTGCCGCGATATAGGCGCAACTGCCGATGCCGGCAACAACCGGCATCCCGATCCACGGCAGGATCGCACAGGCGATAAAGGGCAGGGTGCCCGCATAGGCCAGCACCGCATACTGCTTGCTGTCAATCATTGGCGCACTCCCGATCTATCCGTCCCCGAAATGCGAAATGGCTCGCTGCCATGCGAAACTGCCCTTGCCCGGTGTGCGAATCAATCTATACATGAATGGCTAGGCAGACAAATGCATACCAAACCTCATCTGCCAACAAAGACCTGCGCCTGTTGCGGCCGCCCGTTCGCGTGGCGGCGAAAATGGGCCCATTGCTGGCCGGAGGTCCGTTACTGCTCGCAACGTTGCCGGCGGCGTCGGCGTGAAAGTGCCTGAGGGTCCCGAAATTCGCCGCGCGGCCGACCGGATCGAGCGCTCGCTGGCGGGCTCCGTCATGCAGGATGTCCGGCTTACTATGCCGCGATTGCGCCGCTTCCGCAGCCGCCTGCTCGGCGCGCGTGTGACCGGCGTCGATACGCACGGCAAGGCGATGCTGACGCGGTTCGACAACGGATTGACGTTATACAGTCACAACCAGCTGTACGGCCGCTGGTATATCACTCGCCGTGACACGCTGCCCAATACGGGGCGCAGTCTGCGCGTGGCGCTGCATGGACGGACGCACTCGGCCTGGCTGTATAGCGCCACCGAGGTCGAAATACTGACGGACGAGCAGCTTGGCGAACATCCGTTTCTGCGCAAACTCGGCCCGGACATTCTGGATTCGACGTTGCAGCCGGCGGATATCCGCATGCGACTCGAGTCGCAACGTTTCCAGCGCCGCACTCTGGCGGCGTTGTACCTCGACCAGGCCTTTCTGGCCGGCGTAGGCAATTACCTCCGTTCCGAGATTCTTTTTGCTGCCCGGCTGCACCCTGGTGTGCGAGCAAACGACCTCGACCGACGGGAACGCCAGCGTCTCGCGCGGGCTACGCTGACGGTCAGCCGGCGAGCCTATGTGCTCGGGGGGGTCACCGTGACGCCGAAACTGATGCAGTCGTTAAAGCGCGCGGGGCAACGTTACGGGCAATACCGGCACTGGGTATTTGCCCGCCACGGCGAGCCCTGCCGGCGCTGCACCGCCGTTGTGCAGCGCCGGTTGGTCGCGGGCCGCGCTGTGTTTGTTTGCCCTGCCTGCCAGCCACCAGCGTGTCGGAGTTAAGAATCTCGAGGTGGCAGGCAAAGCAGGCACTGCCGACACATGAAGCCGATAAAACACTTGCCTGTCTGAAAACCTGCGTGCCGGTTATCGGACGTCAAGCGTGCAGCACTCGCTCGATCAGCGGCGTGTAACGATCGGCAAACTTCTCCAGCGCAAGGCGCGCTTTTGCAAGATGCGTCTCGTCCATGGGAAGAGACAGAAACAGGTCGCCACGCTTGCATACCAACACACCCTCGAGAAGCAACTCCAGGTGCAGAAGAGGTCGCAGAGACTGACATCCGGCGCTGATGTCGGACGGCCTTTCCGTCGGCTCGCTCGAAAAGTGAATCGCAATCATCGAACCCAGGCCGTTGGCATACATCGGTACCGCTTTCGCGGCGAACATTTCATTGAGTGAAAGGCGAAACGCTTCCGACCAGTCAAAGAACTCCGCGGCACGTTGCGGCGTATAGACTTTGCTCAAGGCCGCACAGCCGGCCGCCATGGAGCAGACGTTGTTATTGAATGTGCCGGCGTGGGCCAGCGCGCCCGGCAGTCTCGGGTTGAAATGCGCCATGATTTCGACGCTTCCGCCAAATGCGCCCGTCGGCAGGCCTCCACCGATGAACTTGCCCAGCGTGGTCAGGTCGGGTGCGATGCCCAGCATTCCCTGGACGCCGGCGCTGCCGAGCCGGGCCGTTTTGATCTCATCGAAGATGAGCAGAATCCCGTATTCCCGTGTCTTTTGCCGGAGCATCTCCAGGAACTGCCGGTCTCCGCGGATATTGCCGCCGGCGCCGAGGATCGGCCCGATGAGCACAGCGGCAAGCTGGTCACCCACCTGATCGATCAACTCGGCGGTGCCTTCGATGTCGTTATAGTCCGCCACAACATAATCGAAGGGTATGTTGAGCGCGCAGTGGCCGCCGGGAAACTTGATGACTCCGCCATGATAGGCTTCATTGAAGACCAGCAACTTGTCGCGGCCTGTCACGACTCGCGCGGTGCTCAATGCCATCAGGTTGGCTTCGGTGCCCGAGTTGCAAAACCTGACCTGTTCAAGAGAGGGAAACCGCTCGCAGAGCAGCCCTGCCAGCTCTCTCTCGTAAGAGGTCGGTGCGCCCATGGCGACGCCGGTATCGAGAGCCTTGCAGATTGCCGACTTGATTACCTCGTTGGTATGACCGAACAGGGCC
>PKUM01000124.1 GCA_002868855.1 Chromatiales bacterium
AGGGGCGCAGCTGTCATTGATGAGAAGCTTGTTCACGTGCTGGCGGACAGCAGTCCGGCCCCAATCGCTCGGGCCGTGCAGCTCCTGATCGACGCCACCCAAGCCGATCCGGTGTAGCTGACTTTTCCATGTGCATCAGCTCCAGCAAGTGCTCGACGCCCTGACTGCGGACACCCTGCCGTCCAGCGGACGGCCGCCGTGGTTCGAGAAAATGATGCCGTCGACCTCTGCGGCGGCGGCCTCGCGAGCAGCATCCGCGTCCAATATGCCTTTGATGATTATGGGCGCGAACCCCGGCGAGTCGTGCGGATCAGCGGTAAGGTCTTTCGAACCCTGTTCGACCAGCGCAGCCGCGCAGCGGCATGTTGGCAAGGAGCTCGCGAAGCGAGCGAGTTGAATCCCACCCTTTCCGCCAGACAGTCAGGCCCCATCCCTGTTGATTTGCACCGAAAGTTGACCCGCACGCCAATGATGCCAACATGGTTCGGGCGGACTTACGAATCGTCGTTTGAATCCGCAGCACCGGTCCGTAGCTTCGACGCCGGTATCGATTTCAGGTAGGCAGCGATAGCGGCCCGATCCTCTCGTGTGAGTTTTGCCATATTTTCCTGGACGGCAACCATCGTACCGCCGACCGTGTCGAAGTCGGGTGTGAAGCCCGACTCCAGGTAATAGGCGATGTCCTCGGCGGACCAAGCGGATACGTTCTTCCCTGCCGGCGTGATATCGGGAACACCACCTTCACCGTCCAGGTTTGGGGCGCCGGCGAGCCATCGGTTCGTGTCCAGGCCGCCAAATATATCGCGTGGCGTGTGGCATTCACCGCAGTGCCCCGCGCCCTCGACGAGGTACCGTCCCGCCAGAAGCTGACTGTCCGCACTCGTGGTCTCAATAACCGGGTCGACGGCAAGGTAGCGTCGCTTCCACAGCCCTAACCCACGACGAATCGAGTACGGAAACCTCAGATCGTGATCTTCGGGCTGACCAACGATGGCAGGAAGGCCGTCTACAAAAGCCTTCAGGTCCATCACGTCACGAGTTCTCATACGCGCATACGACGTGTACGGGAAAGACGGGTAGTAGTGTTGCCCACTGGGTGAAACCCCTTTTTGCATGGCGTTCACGAACTCAAGCATTGTCCAGCCGCCGATTCCGTCGCTCGGGTGCGGCGAAATGTTTGGCACGCGGAACAGGCCGAACGGCGTGTCGAGCTGCAAGCCGCCACCCAGTCGCAACTTGTCTTCGCCTTTCGCGCGTCGCCCGTCAACGGGGGTTGCGTGGCAGGACGCGCAACCCGCGGCCCAGAAGATGCGCTCACCCGCGACGGCATCTGGTTCGTGTACAGGAAGATCGCTTTGGCCGAGTGAATTCGGGCTCGTCAGCCAGGTAGCGGTTAATACCAGTGACGCAATGAGGCCGACAAGTAAACTAGTCTTCTTCAATCCGATAGCTGTCGTGGCAGTTCTTGCAGGCGCCGAATACGGGTCCGACAACCGGTTTGGCCGCATCGAGCGATTGCGGATTGGCATCGACGGCGGCACTGATCGCATCGCTCCATTCCTGGATGGCCGCCGCAAATCCGTCCGGGTCTTCCCATATTGCAGGTGCAGCCTCGCCACCTTCGCTGCCTTCGGGCACCAGGTCGCCGAGCTTCTCAGAGCCCTTTGCGAACGTTGCCAGAGATTTCTGCAAAGTATCGGCATCGAACTCTTTCTCGCCCTTGAGCATCGCCCCAACAGGTTTTGCCGCATCGCGAACGCCTTCCATCAATTCGTGTCGCTCGTGGGCCGGGTCGTCGCCGGCAATGGCGATGGACGTTGCAGAAATTGCCAATGCCAAAAAGAGGTGTCGCAGAGATGAACTAGTCGTCATTTATTGGTGCTCCTGATTCAAAATAGCTTGTGACTGTGCGCGTATCATACCGCAGCAAAAGTGGGGCAGCTGTTACAAATATCCTCCGCTATCCGGCACGCCGCCGCCGCCGACTATAGGCGGTGAGCAACAGGACGGTGACAAGCACAACACCCTGGATCGCCAGGCAGGCAAGCAGCGCATCGCGTACCTCGCCAGTAGTCTCTACGACCTGGCTACTGAACCATGGTGCGATCGCGGAGCCGGTTCCGCCGGCCAAGAGCAGATAGGCCACATTCTTGTGTGTCGGCGTAGGCACGAAGCTCAGTCCGAAAGCCGTATAACCGTTGAATGTTGCGCCTATCGACCCGCCGACCAGATACCCGGCAAGGAGCGTAGTTTGCAGTTCTGAGGCGGCAATAGTCAGAGATAGACCGGTAGCGCCGAGTGACAGCATCGCGATCAGGAAATACTCGATACGCACGCGCGACACAACATAGGTTCCGATCAGGGACCCGCAGAACGCTCCAATGAAGATATTTGTCAGTAGGCGCCCCGACTGCTGAATAGTGGCGCCAAATGCCTGTTCCACAAATTGCGGAGCCC
>PKUM01000025.1 GCA_002868855.1 Chromatiales bacterium
CTGTTCAATCGCACCGAGCAGGCGATCGTCGAAAACAACCACATGCGAGATTGCGGCGATTTCGATGCCTGTCTGACAGGATTCGAAAATACCGACCTCACGGTTCGGGACAATGCGCTGTTTGCAGAAGACCCCGGGCTGGAAGAATCGTTCGGACTCGGTATCCAGTTGTTTGGCATCAGCGGCGAGATCCTGATCGCGCGCAACATCGTGCACGGCGCGTTCCGGAGTGGAATGGTCATCAATGCAGAGTCTCTCGGGGATCCTTTGCCACCGGCAATACTCTCGGTTCGGCAAAACGACCTCCGTTTCGCCGGCGGCATACTCGCTTCCGGTATTAAAATGGACGGTATCAACAACAGCATCATCGAAAAGAACCACATCGAACTTTTCACCGCCGGGACGGATTCGACCGGTATCGAGTTGTCCGGAACGGTCTTCAGTGTTCAATTTTTTGTCGACGGCGTGCTCGTCGACGAAAACGAAAGATTCAATCCCGTTCGGAACAACATCGTGCGCAACAACCGCGTGATCGGCGCCGAGACCGGCTTGTTGCTGAATGCAGCCTGCGACAACCATTTCTTCGGCAACAATTTCCAACTGAACGGGACGGGTGCCCTGTTCGAGTTGCAAAATTACGGAAACGAGATATTCGAAGATCCACCGGGCACGATAAACGAATTTATCTTTGCTGGCGGCGGCACCGGCGGCAACGACTTCCGCGGTAACAGCGGAATCGTCGTCGAGGAAGTCCGTTTCGGCGGCACTGTTAACGGTGACGGCTATCTCGACTGCGACGGTGACGGCACGACAGACCCGAACACCTATAGCGGGCAAGGGCCGATGTGATCGCGCAGGGAGCATTGGATTAGTCGCCGGCGCGACACGCGTTTCGCAGCAGGCGCGTCCCGGATGAGCAAGGGGCAGGCGGGCCGTACACAGACGGCCCGCTTTTTTTTGACTTCCACAGGCCAACGCACAACGCGGTACGCGCCCGTGAAGATCGTCTATTTTCGACGCACGAGCTACGGCTCGTAATTTATCGTCAGTCCGCCACGGTAGCGAAAATGAGCGGCGAAAAAACCGCAAGATCGGGAATGCACCGGAGACGCCGATCTCCTAACCTCTGTCGGCAAGGAGGACTCGTCATGAAACCCAGCCAGCGCGCCGTCTATGCCGACCGCATTGAAGCGGTTATTCGCCATCTCGCCGATCTCGACCCGGCCAATCCGATCCCGGGTTTGGGCGAACTGGCCGCCCTCGCTCACCTGTCCGAATATCATTTTCACCGGATTTACCGCACGATGACTGGCGAGACACCAGCCGCGACGGTGCGCCGGCTGCGGCTCGCGCGCGCAGTGCCCGACCTTGCCGATGCGTGCGGTTCGGTTACCGCCGCGGCCGGCGCCGCCGGCTATGCGTCCGGCCCCGCGTTTACCCGCGCGCTGAAAGCGGAAACCGGTACGACTGCCGACGCGGCGCGGCACGACGAAGACCTCATGCATGCGCTGATGGCCCACCTGCGTTCGCCGGGAGGTGCCGCCAGCGGCGCCCCGATCCGGGTCGAAATCGCATCGTTCGATCCCTTCGAGGTCGTGGCGCTGCGCAACGTCGGCGATTATGCGGAACTCAACCACGCCTACTCGCGGCTGTTCGAAGCCGTACTCGCCGTCGCCGCTCCGGAGCAGATTCGCGGCATCTGGGGTGTGCACTACGACGATCCGGCAACCGCCACAGCCGAAGACTGCCGCTTCGCATGCTGCCTGCAGATCGACGGCCTCGAGATGGCACCGCCCGGACTCGAGACACTGACGCTGGGCGGGCAGGCTATCGCCACTGCCGTGCACCACGGCTCTTATGACGATATCGGCATCAGCATCGACGCGTTGTACCAAAACGTAATTGACGTGCTTGGCCGTCCGATCGGACAAGCCCCCGTTTTCGTCCACTACCGCCAGGATCCGGAGGAGACGCCGGAAGACGATCTCGAAGCGCTGATCTGCCTGCCGCTGGCCTGACTGCCGCGGTCGATGAGTGAAAGCGGCCCGCTAGTGTGCTTCAGCCGACGGTCGGCAATATGTCGGCGAAAACGAAGCCGTCGCGTTCGACTGTATCGCCGACTACAACGTCGAGCGGCACTTCGAAAACAGGACCGGCGGTAACCACGGTGTGAAATTCGCCGTTCTCGCCGCACGGGTCGACGCCGGCAGGTAGAGAGTCGAGCAGAGCAGCGTCGAAGTCTGCGCCGGCGAACATCGCGGGCATCTGCTTCGGGTCAACGCAGGTGATGATGGCGCGCAGGCCGCCTTCGATCATCTCGCGCGCCAAAGCATCTGTCGGCTGCCCCCACAGCGGGAACAGCGGCTCGAGGCCAGTCATCGAAAGCTGTTTCTCGCGATAGCCGCGGACATCCTCCAGGTGCAGATCACCGAACGCCACGGCTTCGACATCGTAGCGGTCGACCGCATTGTCCAGCGCCCGCGACATAGCGGCCTCGTATTCCGCATTGGAACAGGGATAGGGCAGGTCGACCGCGATCAGCGGCAGTTCCGCCGCATGCGCCTGCAATTCGACGATTCGGTGCCTGACCCCGTGCATCGCGACCCGCCCGGCCTCGTTGTTGAACGTGGTGAGCAACGCGACGACGTCGATGTCGCGGTCGTGCCTCAACAGGTTTAGCGCCCACGCCGAATCCTTCCCGCTGCTCCAGGACATCAGGATCTTCTTTTTGCTGCGCAGAGGCATGGACCAGGCTTTCTCCCTGCAAAGTCATGCCGCGGAATTCGCGGCGCAATCCCGCAATCGAACGCGTTGTCGACGCCCGGATGCGCGGTGCCGATGCGGGCGAGAGACGATAGATGAATTGTAGTCGGAGCGGACGGTCCGAACGAAAACAGCCAACAGTGCGGAGGAGAATCAGGCGCCGTAGGTGGTCTTCAGGTAGAACAGGATGCTGGCCGATTCCGACATTTCCGCGCCGGTGTTCGGATCGGCGAGGTAGGGGATCGAAATCCGGCCGGCGCGCGCCAGCAGCGCCTGCCGGTTATCGGTGTCGGGGCTTCCGTGATCGGACAATCGATCGCGGATGAGCGGCGGCACCCAGTCCGAGGCCTTGTTGCGCCCGGACGAGCGCAGGATGTACGGGATTTCCATCTCGCAAAGCAGCTCGCGCACCGGCCGCGCGAACGGACTCGATTCAAAACTGTACAGCTCCAGCGGTTTTTTCGGCGGATTCGACGGCCGCACCCGCATACCGGCGCCGAGTCGAGGAATACCGGCAAACCCCGAGGCTACCTGCTGCAAGAACATGACCCGCCAGTGCAGCGGCGGCTTGCGCTGGCCGTATGTCTCGAACAAATACGGCACGATGTCGGCCGATTCGTACATCTCGCGGCCGGTGTTGGGATCGACCAGGTACGGAAACTGCGCCTTGCCGCCGCGCTCGACGAGCCTGGGCCGGAATCTCTGGCCGCCCTTCGGGCAGGGGTGAATCAGCGCATCGAGATCGAGCATCGTCAGCGCCTCGCGCACGACCCGGCAATACGGACAGCCCTCGAACTCGTACAATTCCAGCAGTTTCTTCGGCTTGTTCGGAGCGGGATTCGTCGCGATGCCCTGGCCGGCACGGATCAGTGTCGATGCCATCGAGCCGACAATATTGAGGTTATGTCTCAGGGTCTGACTGTCCATCCGCAACTCCATCCATACGCACCGACGCAAACATACAGCAAGCTGCGCCGGCGCACATACAATCCTCACGACCGGTTGGCGGCACCGTCGAAACATACCGATCGCCGCAGCGTGTGTCAGAGCCCATTTCCCGGGTCTCGCACCCGCCGGTCAAAAAAAAGGCCGGCGATAAACGCCGGCCAAAAAGTCGGTTTCTTGGGAGTGAAACCTAATGGGGTCCTGGAGGGTGGTGCAAATTAGCTCGCCGGCGGCAGAATCACCTGATCGACGACGTGAATGACACCGTTGCTGGCCATGATGTCGGCTTTGACGACGTCGATTTCGTTGATCTGGACGGTGCCCTTGTCAACGAAGATCGCGATTTTCTCACCGTTGACCGTATCGGCACTCGAGAGTTTGACGACTTGTTCGGCAGTCACTTTCCCGGGCACGACGTGGTAGGTCAGGATCGCGATCAGCTTGTCCTTGTTCTCGGGCTTCAACAGCGTCTCGACCGTCCCGGCCGGCAGCTTGGCGAACGCTGCGTCGGTCGGGGCAAACACGGTAAACGGTCCGTCACCCTTCAGGGTGTCCACCAGGCCCGCGGCCTGCAGCGCTGCGGCGAGGGTGTTGAAATTGCCATTGGCAACAGCGACATCGACGATGTCGGCATTTGCCTTTTCGGCGTGATAACCGCCGGACTTGTGACCACCTGCCAGCGCCGGGGTAGCCGTCACGACTGCCATGACGAGAGCGGTCTGGGCCGCGACAACAGCGGCGAATACTTTTTTCCTGGTTACTAACATGAGGTTTTTCTCCAATGTCGAAATTAACGTGAGGGTGAATTCGAAAAATCCTTTGGTCTAAGTTTTGTCTGTTAAAAATGCGACAGAAGTTAGACAGTCGAGCAAGGTTTCGCCAACCGGTCCAGGCTGGATTCAACTTCGTCGAATTTTTCGGTCCGCGGCAATTCCGACGCCAGAAAGGCATGTTTACTTCTCATAATGAGTATTTTGGGTTACTTTTTAGCCTGAGTACTCTATACCGGTATTCGTCATGACGGGGCAGGACCGGAGCAAAAACACGAGCGACCGCAGCGGATCATGTTGATTGGGATGATTATTGGCATCGTCGCGTTCGTTCTCGACGGGCAACTGGCGTATTTCACCGCGGGCCAGTCGCTGGAACTGTTGGCGACCCTGCTGTCGCTTTTCGGGTTCCTGGTCTTCGCCGGGGCGCCGATCGCGGCCGCCCAGGCCAGCCGGACCGGGCCCTTACCATCGGTAATCAATGACGAACGCGTCTCCCATGTTCGTTTTCTTGCCTGCCAGTTCGGATTTGCCACGGTGATGGTGCTGCAGATCGTTATGTTGCCGGGCGCCGACCTGGTGCGCGGCATGACGGGGATCGAACCGACAATGAGTACCGCCGCATCCCTGGCGCTGATGACCGCCATCGCCGCCGCGCTCGGCCGCTGCCTGAATCTGAACCGATGAGCGGCCACCGCCTTCACAACACGCTGAAAGTCCAGCGTGCAATGCACGACCTGACCCAGGCCGAGCTGGCCGAACGCATCGGCGTCACCCGCAAGAGCATGAATGCGATCGAGCGCGGGCATTTCGTGCCGTCGACCGTGCTGGCGCTGCGGCTTGCCGGCGTGTTCGGCGTAACTGTCGAAACGTTGTTTCAGTTGCCGGACGAGGTATAAGAAACCCATGCAATACATCGAACCGGTATTCCGTCCCCCATCCGAGGCGCGCTCGCTGATCCTGCAGGTCACCAACGGCTGCTCATGGAACAAATGCACATTCTGCGAGATGTACACCCAGCCACAGAAGCGCTTCCGGCCGAAGCCGTTCGCCGACATCGAGGCCGAGATCAAAGCGGTTGCGGCCACTGGCCACCCGGTACGGCGGGTTTTTCTCGCCGATGGCGATGCGATGACGTTGTCGCACCGGCGGCTCGGCGAAATCCTCGCATGCATCAACGCGAATCTGCCGACCGTGCAGCGGGTGTCGAGTTATTGCCTGCCGCGCAACCTGCGCAGGAAGACGGTCGAACAACTGGCCGAATTGCGCGGGATGGGACTGTCGCTTTTCTACGTCGGCTGCGAGAGCGGCGACGACCTCGTGCTCGAGCGGGTAAGCAAAGGCGAGACCTACCAGTCATCGCTGGAGGCGCTGCAGAAAATCAAGGCCGCGGGCGCACGTAGCTCGGTAATGATTTTGAACGGCATGGGCGGGACGCGTTATTCGCAGCAACATGCGGTCAACTCGGCGCGGCTGATGAACGCCGCGCAACCGGAGTATTTATCGACCCTGGTCGTGAGTTTCCCGGCCGGGGTCGAACGCTACCAGGCCGGGTTCCAGGGAGAATTCGAACCGCTCGATCAACCCGGACTGTTCGCCGAAATGCAGTGGCTACTGGAAACGCTCGAACTCGACAACACGATTTTCCGCAGCGACCATGCCTCGAATTATCTTGTGCTGAAGGGCACGCTGGGGCGCGACAAGGAAAAGCTACTTTCCCAGGTTCGCGCGGCGATCGAACGTCCCGGCTCGGTGCCGCTGCGGCAGGAGTGGCAACGCGGGCTGTGATCCGGCTTATCGCGCGTTGCTCGGGTACGGGATTGCCCCGGCGGAATCGGCATCGCCGATCACGCGGTAGTGCTGATGCTGGCCTTGCGCCGGGCCTCACCGTCAGGCGCGCACTTCGGATCGGCGCCGGAGGCATCACGGAGACAAAAAAAAGCGCCGGCCCAGGGCCGGCGCCAATTTTTTCGCAAACAGCAGTTTCGAATCAGTAACCCGAGCTCACCTGTCCGCCGCGGCCGAAGAAATCATCGGCACCCGGCTTGCCGAGGTCGATGCCACGCATGCGCATCTGCGCTTCGACCTGGGCCGGTTTCATGCTGCCGCCGTTTTCGCTGATGATCAGCGCGGCGACGCCGGCCGCATGCGGGGCGGCCATGCTGGTGCCCGCCGACCAGTACCAGCTACCGTTGCCGGTGCTGAACACGAGATCGAAAACCCAGCACGGACGGGCGAGACCGGCAACCACACAGCCCTCGTTACCGGGGTAGTCGACGCTGCCGCCGGGGGCCGAGAATTCGACCTGGGAGGTGCCGTAGTTGGTGTAGCTCGCCGGCACCAGCGACTCGTTCTCGCCGGGGATCTGGCTCGCCCAGTTCAGCGTCGTCAGTGCGCTGATACCGACTGCGCCCGACAACCCGTTGTTGAAGCGAACGATGCTGCCGTCGCCGTCCAGATCGCTGCCCGCATTACCGGCCGAGACGATTACCAGCGTGCCCCGCTGGCGCGCCCAGGACATTGCCTGGCTGACCGCATTCGCCAGCGCGCTAATCCCTGCCGCGTAACCCGGATCCTGGTCCTTGTTCGAACGCGGGATCACGGCCCCGAGGCTCATGTTCATCACGTCGGCATCGACCATCGCGGCGTGATAGATACCCGCGATCACGTCGGCGAACGAACCGGAGCCGCTGTCACCCAGCACCTTGACGAGCACCCGCTCGGCCTCCGGCGCGACGCCGATCGTACCGAACGCATTGTCAGCGGCCGCGATCGTGCCGGCGACGTGGGTGCCGTGGCTGAACGGATCCGGGAGCCCGTACTCGAGACCCTCGCCGGTGAAATCGGCGCTCAGCGCGAGATTAATGTTCGGCGCAAGATCGGGGTGGTCGAGGTCAAAACCGCCGTCGAGCACGGCAACCCGCACGCCCTGGCCGCGGACACCCGCGTTCCACGCATTCTGCGCGCCGACGTAGTTGTGTCCCCATTGCAGATCAAAGAAGAAGTCGTCGTCACCGCTGTTCGGCGGATAGCCGGCCTCGGCCCCGATTTCCATCGTGGGCGCCTCGGCAACAAACCCTATGTCTTCCACGACGAACCGGACACCGGCAATCGACGCGGCGAAATCCGGATTGTCCGATTCGGCCACGGCCAGACCGAACGGATAACGCGCCGTCAGGGTGCCCCCGGCCTTGTCGACCTGGGCAGAAAGGTTTTTCGGCAAAGACTGGTTGCCGACGATCAAGTAGGACGCAGCGTTCGCGGCGGATACGCTCAACATGGCTCCGGCCGCCAAAGCGACGCCTACGGAAGCCCGTATGGATGCTTTCAACATTTGATATCCCTCAGTTGTTCTGTTCCTTGTCATCGCACGCCGCTTTCTTATTGTCGTTGCGGCGCAGTGGACCCTCTTTAAAGTAGGGCCGGACGGCCGATGCAAGACCACGCGCCGATTGGACATAATATGACTGAGATTCGTGCGCTTGCGGTCGAGAAGGAGCAGTTGCGCGAAGGCGGTAATTTATTCCGGGATTGACGCGCGCCGCCCCCGTGACCAGTTGCCTCCCGGCACCTCTGTTCGCATCTGACGGTTTTGTTCTCAGCCGATCGCGCCGGCCAGGCCCGCGCCGAGGAACGACAACAGTATCAGGCTGAGCAACTGGTGCACCTGGAAGTAGTAGTCGAGCTTGCGCGACTGCCTCATCGCGACATCCTCGTGTTTCGGATTGAGGTAGATCAGCGGCAGTGCCTGGTCGCAGGAATACAGCAGGCTGCCGCCGATACCCAGAGATCGCCCGATGCTCGAGCGATACACCAGCCCGGCGCCGACCACGATCAGCACGACTCCCCACAACACCGTCAACCAGATCTGGTAGCCGTAACCGATGATCACCTTTTTGATCGTCAGCCATACCCTGTCACCGAAGCCGGTGGTGGCATGTTTGCGCTTGTATTCATTCTTCGCGTAGAGCACGCGCCGCGCTTTTGCGCTCTGCCCGGCTTCTACAAGCGCCGCCGCCAATTGCTCGTAGGGGTGAGGGATGTAGTGCTCGTCGCGGCTCTCCTGTCTCTCGATCCACCCGAGAAGCATCGACAACGGCCGCTCGGCCGCCGTCACCGCAGCCTCCGCCCGGTCGAACGACTGCGCCCAGCCGCCGAGGTTCTTGTAACGCAGCCCCTGCAGGTCGAGACGGCCGTCTAACCCGTCCCAGCTCCCCGGTGTGTCCTCCAGTGTTTCGACCTCGACCATCCGCAACGAGAGTTGCGCGTCGGGGCCCCATTTCGGTTCGTTTCCGTGCCTGCCTATCGTAATGTTGCGCGCCTTGGAGCCGGTCAGGTTTACATAGCCGTTGAATTCGGAACCCTCAATCGCGATCGCCCGGGCCGAGTTGACGCCCCACATGATGACATCGCCATCGAATCTGGAACCGAGAAGCAGCAATTCATATCCGTCCATGACGTGGAATCGGAACGATTTGCGGAACCATGAACGCCAGACCATGAAGCGGCTCGCAGCAGTGCCGTTGGAGATTCGCAAGGTCTCATCAAATCGCGACCAGACAAGTGCCACGTAATTCTGGAGATGCGCACCCTGCATTCTGATCGGCTCGGCGAACCAGGCGCCGGAGATTCTCACCGGCTTGTTTCGCAGCGCATCGACAAACGGCGAATACAGAAGGATGTCGCGCAGGAATGCCGTCGAGACCTTGCGCGTATCGGTCCAGTCCTCCAGCGGCGCTGTCAACGCATCGAGTTCTTCCTCGAGGCCGTCGCGAACATTCAGGTCCGCAGTTTCACCCGCGCACAGTTTCTCCCAGATCCATACTTCTTGCGCCGTCCACCTGTCGGACTTTAGAGCAACGCAGTCAGAGGCCGGGTCGGCAGCTTGCGCCTGCGGAGAGAACAACGCGATTGCGATGACAAAGTAATTCGCAAATTGCAGCAAGAACATTCGGACGGGTGCCGGCATGCGCGTAGTATAGGCGAGTCACAAAATGTCATGGGCATCACCCGATCCCAGGACGGATGCCAGGTCGCAATACGGAAAACTCGCCGTGAAACCTGCACGACCACCGGCCCGCTGGACCACTGACGAGCGGCCACCATGGTCGGGAATGGCCACATAACCAACCTCTCCGATTGCCTGTATTGCGTTCCTGCAAATCGAACAAATTCGGCGTGGAAAATTCGCATGGCAAACACACCACGCGTTGACTAGGCTCAGGGTATTCCCCTGCACTCGCGCCAGGTGCAATCACCGAGATCTGGCGCGGATGTGCTCTGAATCGGAGCAAAGTCATGAACAGAATCGGCGCCAGATTTTCGTTTTTTTCCAGACTCGCCGTTGTACTGATTACAACGTTTTTGAGCCTGGGTAGTGCGGCTGTCCAGGCCGACCACACCGCTCCACCGGCGAGTGTCGCAATTGCGGGCAGCCTGCAGGACGAACTCGGCTGTCCCGGCGACTGGCAACCCGACTGTGCGGCGACCGAACTGTTCGAAGAGGACGGCATCTGGCAACAGTCGTTTGCGCTACCTGCCGGCGACTGGGAATACAAAGCCGCTCTGAACGACTCGTGGGATGAAAACTACGGCGCAAACGCGACCGAGGGCGGCAGCAACATTCCGCTCAGCATTCCAGGCCCCGAATCGGTCAAGTTCTATTACGACCACAACACCCACTGGATCACAGACAACATCAACGCCGTCATCGCCACCGCGGTGGGCAGCTTCCAGGACGAACTCGGCTGCCCCGGCGACTGGCAGCCGGACTGCCTGCGGTCCTGGCTGCAGGATCCTGACGGCGACGGGATCTACGCGTTCGAAACCTCGTCCATTCCCGCCGGTGACTATGAGGCCAAGGTTGCACACGACGAGTCGTGGGACGAGAACTACGGCGCGGGTGGTGTTCAAAACGGAGACAATATCCCGTTCTCGGTCGGCTTGGGCGACACGGTCCACTTCGAGTACGACCCCGTCACCCACATCCTGACGATCACTGTCGAGGAGGGCCCGCTCGTTGCGACCGCGGTCGGCAGTTTCCAGGACGAAGTCGGTTGCCCCGGCGACTGGCAACCGGACTGCGCGATCACCCGACTGTTGGGTCCCGACGGCGACGGTAACTTCGTCTACGAGACTACCGATATTCCGGCCGGCGATTACGAGGCAAAGGTCACGATCGACGAAAGCTGGGATGAACACTACGGGGCAGGTGGCGTTCTCGGCGGCGACAATATTCCGTTCAGCGTCGAGGCGGGCGCGACGGTCATCTTTGTGTACGACCCCGTCACGCACATCCTCGCGATCGATAGCATCGCTCCCGAACCGGTCTATGCGGATTACGCGATCATCCACTACTACCGCGCGGACGGCGACTACGGCGACCATACAACCGGCGACTTCAATGACTACTGGGGTCTGCATCTCTGGGGCGACGGCATCGACCCGAGCGAGATAACAGAATGGACCGCACCGAAGCCGTTCCTCGGCGAGGACGAGTATGGCCGATTCGCCTGGGTGAAGCTGGCACCCGAAGGCGGCGGGCAGGTCAATTTCATCGTCCACCGCGGTGACATCAAGGACGGCACCAACGCCGACCGCTACTTCAACTCGGCGAACACGCCAGAGATTTGGATCAGGCAGGACGACGGCGGCGAATATTTCTGGCAGGCAGTGGCGCAGGGATACGTCACGATCCGCTATCACCGACCGGACGGCGACTACGGTGACCCCAGCAGCGACGATTTCAATGATTTCTGGGGCGTGCACCTCTGGGGCGACGCAATAGACCCGTCGGAGCTGACCGAATGGACATCGCCGAAAAAGCCCGATGGACTCGACGGCTATGGCGTCTTTTTCCAGGTCCTGCTGGTTGACGCGTCGTTGCCGGTCAACTTCATCCTTCACCGTGGCGACATCAAAGACCCGGGACCCGACCAGAGCTTCATCCCACATGATTCGGCCACGGCGTGGATCCAGTCCGGCGATCCGGAGGTGTACGAGCAGCGCGGCGCCGCCGAACACCATGCGACGATCCACTATCATCGCGACGACGGTGACTACGGCGACCCGACCAGCAACGACTACAACGACTTCTGGGGGCTCCACGTATGGGCCGGTGCCGCGAGCCCGAATCCGGGCTGGACCGAACCGCTCAAACCGACGGGCTTCGACATTTTCGGCGCTTACTTCGTGGTACCGGTCGAACCTGCAGCCCCGGAACTCGCCTATATTCTCCATCGCGGCGATGCGAAGGATCCCGGACCGGACCAGTTCCTAGAGTTCGCTGCCGACGGTTACGAAGTCTGGCAGCTGAGCGGTGCGGACCCCGAGAAACCGTACATACTGCCGGTACCCGGCGAACCCGGCGAACCGCCACTCGACATCAACGACGAGATCGACCGGCTCGAAGACGAAGGCATACTGAACGCCGGCCAGGCGAATTCGCTGCGGGTCAAACTCGCCGCTGCCGGGAAGAGCCTGGAGAAAGGCAAGAACGGCACCGCGATCAACCAGCTGAACGCATTTATCAACGAGGTCTGGTCGCTGGTCGCCGAGGGTGTCCTGCCGCCGGAGGAAGGGGAACTGCTGATCGGACTGGCTGAGGACATTATCCTGGCTATTAGCTGACAAATGCTTGCGTCAGCCGGAAACCCCGCCGAGTGGCGGGGTTTTCTTTGCGGCCATGGAGAAACCGGTGCAGGATAGTCCGCAATGAAAAGAATCATCATTTTCACCGTCATTGCACTTGTTATCGCCGCGGCAACTGGCCATTGGTACTACTCGGATCGCGGCCGATTTACGACCGCGCCCGAATACACCGGGCTGGCCCGCAGCGTCTCGGGCAACGACCTCGTCTCGGATCGCGACCCGGCCGCAGTCCTGCGCTTCGATCCGTCATTTCAATACATTGGCGGGCAGAAATTCATTCTCTACGGGGTGGCGGATACCGAACAACACTTCTTCGTCGAAACCGACGATGATGACAAACTGAAAAGCGTCTACTGGGTGCAGTACGAGGCCTACTTGCCGGAGAAGTCCTACACCTATGACTATGACGACTCGCCTCTCAGAGTGAAGCTTGGCGATTACGAGTTCTTCACGGATGCCGAGGCGTTTCATTACGACCCGGAGAAAAAGAGAAAGGCGGGCACCGACGGTGCGATGGTGCGGCAGTTCCTGGCTAGCAAGGGATATTCCTATCCGACCGAGGTGGCCTATGCGCGGATGGTTTACCTGACCGATGCATCGCGGCAGAAAGAACTGATGATCATCTTCATGGACGATCTCGCATCTTACGAGCTGACCGCGGCGGAGCTAAACGACGGCGGCGCCAACGCCGCGCGCTGGCCGGAGATCGAGCAAGCGCATCTCGATCGGATCAGGGCGACGCTGACGATGCTGCCACTCGCGGCTGCACAATGACCATTGTCGAAGTTACGGGAATAGACGAACGGTAACTATCGCGCTGAGTACTGAAAGCGTCGCTTTCGTCAAGGAGCCGGCCAGGAAACACCATACGCAGTAACGGAATATGACCCGCGAGTTGCGCGACGAAGATGTCGCGCGGCGGAAGGCGGCAGACAAGTAGCACTATCCGATGCCGCGCGCGGCGTGGCTTTAGCGAGTGGGTTAGAGGCAGCCGCCAAAAACGTCGGGGTCCGCATCGCGGATTTCGATCGGCCGGCTTTCAACGTGCGTGCTACGCGCCGCATCGCAGGACGTTGCTGCACTGCACGCCTCAACGTTCGCGATGCATCGCCTAACTCCTGACGACGCCGACACGTTAGAATCCCCGGAATTCCATAACTCGAAGAGCAGCGAGGGGCGCCCGAATGCAGCAGATCGTCGACACCATCAACGGATTCGTCTGGAGCGCACCGCTCGTTTATCTGTGTCTCGGCGCCGGCCTTGTTTTCTCGATCCTGACGCGGTTCGTCCAGGTGCGCTTGTTCAGAGAAATGATCCGGCTGCTGTTTGTGAGCAAGGAGTCGGAGCGCGGCATCTCCTCGTTCCAGGCTTTGGCGGTGTCGCTGTCCGGGCGGGTTGGCACCGGCAATATCGCGGGCGTTGCCGCCGCAATCGGCTTTGGCGGCCCCGGCGCAATTTTCTGGATGTGGATCGTCGCGTTTCTCGGATCGGCCACGGCCTACATCGAATCCGCGCTGGGCCAGATTTACAAGGAAGAGGAAGAAGGCGAGTATCGCGGCGGACCGGCCTTCTACATCGAGAAGGCGATGGGCTCAAAGGCGTACGCCTGGGTTTTCGCGGTGACGACGATCATCGCAACCGGGCTGTTGCTGCCCGGCGTGCAATCCAATGCAATCGGCAACGCCGCGGACCTCGCTTTCGGCAATGGCACGATGCTCGACACGGGGGTTTTTGGCACCATCAGCGCCACCAAGCTCGTCACCGCCGTCGTCGTCGTATCGATCCTCGGGTTCATCATTTTCGGCGGCGTCAAACGTATCGCCCACTTCACCCAGGTCGTCGTGCCATTCATGGCGCTCGGCTACGTCGTCGTTGCCATCGGTATCGTGCTGATGAACCTGTCCGCGCTGCCCGGCATTCTTGGCCTGATCGTCGACAATGCATTCACCCTCGAGGCGGTGACCGGTGGCGCCGTGTTCTGGGGGGTCAAACGCGGCATCTTCTCCAACGAGGCCGGCCAGGGAACCGGGCCTCACGCCGCGGCCGCCTCGGAAGTGGACCACCCGGCCCAGCAGGGGCTGGTGCAGGCATTCTCGGTCTACGTCGATACGCTGCTGGTCTGCACCGCGACGGCGTTCATGATCCTGATCACGCAGTCTTACAACGTCGTCGACGGCAACGGCGACCCGCTGGCCGGTTTCCACTTCGTCGATGCCGCCATCGATCCCAACACGCCCACGTTCACGCAACTGGCGGTGGAAAGCGCGATGCCGGGGCTCGGCAAACCGTTCGTCGCGATTGCACTGTTCTTCTTTGCGTTCACGACGCTGCTGGCCTACTACTACATCGCCGAAACGAACGTCGCTTACCTGCGGCGCTTTTTCAAAGTTCCTTACGAGCTGGTGATCCTGAAGCTCGCGCTGATGGCGTCTGTATTCTATGGCGCGATCCGCACGGCAAGCCTGGCGTGGGGCCTCGGCGAGATCGGGGTCGGCCTGATGGCCTGGCTCAACATCATCGCGATCCTGATCCTGTTCTTCATGGGCAGACCGGCGCTGAAGGCGCTCGCCGATTACGAGAGTCAGCGCAAGGCCGGCGTGAAACGGTACAGCTTCGATCCGGACAAGCTCGGTATCAAGAATGCGGATTTCTGGCGTCAGCGGAAACTGAATTCCGACTAGCGGCGACCTGCGCCGTCAACATGCAGGACGAATGATTGCAGCGTGCCGGGCCAGCGAACAGGCCCGGCACATCAGTCATTGTCGAAGCGAAATACGCTTCGAGCGGAACGTCGAATACGCCGGCGATGCGAAAGCCGACCTCGAGCGAGGGAGAGTAGTTTTCCTTTTCGATGGCTACGACCGTCTGACGAGTCACACCCATGCGCTCGGCGGGTCATCTCGTCATTCAGGAACCGGAGCTTGCAGTCTCCAATCTGCAGGTCAGGGATCGGCCGTGGCGCCTGCCGCGGCCTCGCGACGGGCAATCTCCGCCGCCTGGCGGTCGACGTCGGCTTTGACCTCGGCCATCAGCGCCTGGTAGCGCGGATCGTCGCTTAGCCCCTCCATGCGCGGGTCATGATGGGTGACATAGTAGTCGCGCCAGCCGAGTTCGACGGCGCGGCGCAGACGCCCAATCGCTGCGTCCGGGTCACCGCGCA
>PKUM01000201.1 GCA_002868855.1 Chromatiales bacterium
GGATATCGTTGCGCCCGTTATGCCCTCGATCTGCCAGGCCTGCGATTTCTGCCCCGGTTTGGCAAAAACGATGGGGTTGGCAATCGCGCCGCCGGACTCGTCGAGGCTGACATCCAGCGCCTCGAAGTTGGCGGTGAATGCCGAATCCGTTTCGATTTTGTCTCCGAGCCCCGGCGTCTCTTTACTTTCCAGCACCTTGAATCCGACGATGCACCGGCAGTCCGGCGAGTAGCCGTAAAGAACCTTCAGCACGTCAGCGAAACCCTGCCCCTGCGCCTCGATGGCGACACCGGCAAGGGCCCCGTCCTCATCGTAGGCGGCATGGTAGCGGACTGCGGCCGCCTCGCCTTCGGCCAGCGGCCGAAGTTTTTCACCGTCCCGCGCAAAGGTCACCTTGCTGGCGCCACCGGGTATCACGTCGAAGATTGCCCGTTCCAGCGCGGCGGCCTTGTTACGCTCTATCGCGGGCAACGTGCCAATGTAGGTGGCCACCAGCAATATGCCCGAGAGAATGCCGATCCCGGCCATCGCCATGACCATCCGGGCGCTGCTAACCTGCTCGGCGGCGGGCATCGGGTTTGGACTCGACGCAGAAGAAGCCGGCACGGGTCAGTCCCCGCGTCCGGCGCGGTGGTCGACAGCGCCGTATATCCCGGGCTGGGTGATGCGATCGATCAACGGCGTTGCCGCATTCATCAGCAGAATGGCGTACATCACGCCCTCGGGCAGCCCACCGAATTCGCGGATCAATATCACCAGTACCCCGATACCGCATGCGAACAGCCACATCCCCCGCGGGGTCACCGGGGAACTGACCGGATCCGTGGCCATAAAGACCGCGCCGAGCACGAGCCCGCCCGACAGCAGGTGGTGCAGACCATCTGTAAACCGGCCGGGATCGATCATGTTAAGAGCCGAAGCGAACAGGTACACCGTCGCAAAAATTCCGACCGGGATACGCCAGTTCAGAAAGCGCCTCCAGCCAAGGTAGGCGCCACCGAGCAGTATCAATATCGCGGAAGTCTCGCCGAGAGACCCAGGGATCGTGCCAAACAGCAGCGCTCCGAGATCGGTTGGCTCGGATTCGAATTTCATACGCGCGAGCGGAGTAGCCGCGCTGATGCCGTCGAAGACCGGGCGCAGCAGCGGCAGCGCCAACGTATCGCCGCGCATTTCCAGGAACGCACCCAGCCCGCCCTGCGGGGACCATGTGGTCAGCGCGACCGGGAAACACGCCTGCAGGAACGCGCGACCGGTCAGCGACGGGTTGAAGACATTCTGCCCCAGCCCGCCGAACAGCAGTTTGCCGAACACGATCGCAACGGCCGAGCCGAGCGCAGCCATCCACAGCGGCAGCCCCGGCGGCAGCGTCAGCGCCAGAAGAATACCTGTGACGGCCGCGCTGCCGTCGCGGACCGGGCTGTTGCCGAGGTTTCCCCGCCCGGTCAGCAGCCACTCGAGCAACATGCAGGTACCGGTGCAGACTGCAATTAGCAACAACGCGCTCACGCCGAAAAAATAGACCGCGGCGATCATCACCGGCACCAGCGCGTATATGACGTGGCGCATGATGGCCGGTGTGTCGACCGCGCGTTTCGCAAATGGCGGCGTTGCGATGACGAATTGCGGGTCGCGGCGGGTCATGCGGCTTTTCCGCGCGCCTGCTTCTCGCGCAGCACGCCTTTCGCGACCCTGAAACGCTGCACCAGTGGAATGTTGGAGGGGCACACGTAGGAGCACGAACCGCATTCCATGCAGTCCATGATGTTGTAATCCATCATCTCATCGTAACGGGCAGTTCGTGCCAGTGATCCCAATGCGCTCGGATTGAGGAATATCGGACAGGCATCCAGGCACGCTGCGCAACGAATGCACGGATATTCCTGGCGTGATTTGACCTGCTCCTCGGTCAGACAGACGATTCCGGAGGTACCCTTCAGGATTGGGACATCGAGAAACTGCTGGGGCGTTCCCATCATCGGCCCGCCGAACAGTATTTCCCTGGCATCCTCTGTCAAGCCGCCGCAGTGTTCGAGTATGTTCGAGAGGCGCGTGCCGATCGGCACAAGCAAAGTCGTCGGCCGGCGTATCGCAGGACCGGTTACCGTGACGACACGCTCGATCAGCGGTTGACCAAACGCAAAAAAATCACCGATGCCCGCGACAGTGCCGACATTCTGGACCACGACGTGCACATCGATAGGCAGCTTGCCGCTCGGCACTTCCTGGTCCAGCACCGCCTTTATCAGCATCTTCTCGGCACCCTGCGGGTATTTGGTTTCGAGAGGGACGAGTTCGCAAGCAAGATCTGCCGGAATGCGGGACACCAGGGTCTTTATCGCATCCCATTTGTTCGTCTCCACCGCGATAAACGACTTTTCCGCGCCGAGGATGCGGGCCAGCACTCTGACACCGAGAAAAATCGAGTCCGCCCACTCGAGCATAATCCGGTGATCGCTGGTCAGATAGGGCTCGCACTCGCAACCATTGATCAGCAGCCAGCGCGCGTGTTTTCCCTCCGGGATGGCGAGCTTCACATGGGTCGGAAAAGCCGCGCCTCCTAGGCCGACGAACCCGCCGCGCTGAATATGCTCAATCAACGCGGAAGGCGGCATTTCTTCCCAGTCCGTCGCATGTTCGTCATAAAGCGTCTGCGGCGAATTCTGCTCGACCTCGATCACGAACGCGTCCGCGAGCGACCCGTTCGGGTGATGGTGTTTCGCAATTGCGCTAACGGTTCCTGTCACAGAGGCGTGCAGCGGTACCGACACGAACCCGCCTTCCGCCGCAATGATCTGGCCGCGGTACACCTTATCGCCGGGTTTCGCCAGCGGACGGGACGGAGCCCCGATATGTTGGGCAAGCGGCAGGATCACCTCATCGGGAAACGCGATCCGCTCGATCAGGCGTCCGGCAGTGAGCGCTTTGTGCTCAGCCGGGTGGATCCCATGACGAAATGTCCGCGCCTGTGTCATAAATTTCCTTCACCGCCCGTATGTCGTTCCGGCGCCATCCGTTCAGTCCGCCGAATCCCGGCCCCCGCTCCGCTGCCGGACCAGAAAATCCCTGAGCGAACGATTGAAATAGTCCGGATCAGTGGTGTAGCCGCACAGCGCCAGCAAACGTTCGGTAATTTTCTGATGCTCCGCCGGAGAGAACGCCTCCCGGGAAACGGTTGCCGCCGTCTCCGCTTGCGCAATGCGCACATCATCGGCCGTGACACTCGCCGCCGTAGTGTGGCCGGCCATCTCGCGGAGGCGACGCCACTGTCCGAGGCTGCGCACGGCTGTGTCGACCATTGCTTGGGACACGGTCGCGATCCGGAGTCTTTTCTGGTCGTCAACGACGTAAATAAACGGTTTGACAGAATCCCTTTCCGCGGCGCTAAGGGACAGGTATTCCGGCAGCGGTTTCATACTGCTGTCCAGGTGTGCCTGGGACAGAATCCGGAAGTGCGTGCGAAAACGGGCTTGATGGATGGCCCAGTCCGGCACCGTTACCTTCACCATCATCGAGCCCGCCGCGCCTGATTGATCATTGAAGTGCAGTTCCTCGTCGGCCCAATCCGAGGCGGGTTGCTGAGCCCCGTCAAGCAGCTCCAGTCCCCGCTCCTTTGACGGATTCAGCTCGAACAGCGGCACCACTCTGCCGATAGCCGCGCGTCGCGCGTCTTCCGCCACCCGTTCCGGTGAAATTCCGTTGGCAATACCCTCAGGCGCATAAATCCGAAACAGTGCGGGCCTCTCCTGCGACAGGGCATCGGTTACGCCCTTGATGATATGGCCCGGATAGCCAGTGGTTCCTTGCAACACGAACGCATTGCCCTGTTCCAGCGCCCGCATCGCATGATTGACGCTGCGATCACCGGGACCCTCGCCCGCGACAGTGGCGCCATCGCTGTCGAGTATCGCAACGAGGACCGGGTAGTCCCCGGCCAGCAACGGAGCGAGATCACCCCAGCGGGTGCCGCGGGACTGCGCCACCACCAGTACCGGCGGCACGAGCTTGCGTTCTTCCGCGCTCAGATCGGACCAGCGCGGACGCCGGGGCCAGTCCGCGCCCAAAGCTGGAGCGGTCCTGTCCTCGAGTTCCCGTTCCGCCAGGCGGCACACGAGCAGTTCGGCGGCAAGCCGCCGCGAAATGCCCTCGAAAAGCCCCTCGGCCAGAGCCGGCGCATCGCTGCGGGTGTGGCTAAGCCACGGGCTGGCATGCGGGTTGTCAGGGTAGGTGCCGCTCCAGAGCGTGATGTCATCTTGCTGTAGTGCCAGCACGAAGCGTGCACGTCCGTCACTGAAATGCCGGTATTGGGCTTCGAGTTCAGCAAGCAGTCCGGTAAGCCGCTTGAGCCGTTCCTTGTCGAGTTCGCGGGAACCGGCACCGGCCTCGTCCAGCAATCCGGCTATTGTGTCCGGGGACAGTCGCGTACCTTCGAGTCTCGACAGCCTGCCGGCAAAATCCTCAAAATCGTTGATCCTGACTGCCTGCGCCAGCTGCCCCTGGATCTTGTCGTGAAGTCGCTCGATCAGGCTCGAGAGTCTGGCGATGTGGGTCTGAAACCGTTGTTGCATCACCGCGTCCACGGCCGCGGACACCAGGTGCACGGCGGTCTTGCCGCCGCTTCCCGGCAACGCACCGTCTCCCCCGACCATTGCGTGATAACTGGTACGGTTTAGCAGACGACAGACATGGCTCGCCGGATCGTCGTCGATGAAACGATCCAGGCAATCATGCGTCGCCTCCGGCAACTGCATCTGCAACGACCAGTTGCTCCGTTCGTCGGCGACCCGTTCTGCTGTCTGGTCGGTCCATTCGATTGCGTTGTCCTGGCAGACCGCCAGACACAGGCCGCATGCTTTGCAGCTGGATGGATTGACTGCAATCGACAGCAGGCCCCCGCTGCCTTTCTCGGTCCGCTCCGCGTTATCGAAGAATTTTTCGGTTCTTGCGAAAGGCCAGTTGGCGAAACGCGAATGCAGCAAATCGAAGTCCGCTCGCATTGTCTCAAGCTGTTCCCCCTCCAGCCCCATCTTTTCCGCGAGACGTTCGAACGCCGCGACGAAAAGCGGACCAGCCTGGCGGTACTGGCGCAGTCCGTCGTCCACCACCAGCCGGTGAAACTGTGTGGCGAGATGCCCGGCAATGCGCCTCAACTGGATCATCGCTGCGCCCTCGGACTGGCACAGTGACATGCCCGCATCAAGCAGGTTCCGAACGTCGAGCACCGTCGATGGCAATGCCGAGTCGGGACAATGTGCCCAGCAAAGACCACATCCGGTGCAATTCTCCGGTAGCCATTTCGGCAGTTGCAGCCGGTAACCGGTCAGGTCGCGGTGGGCGCTGCTCGCCGCCGGGATAATGCCGGTGGCAAGGTAGGGATCGACCAGCGTCTCACCTGGCTGCCCGATGTCGTACAGAAAACCCACCGAGTGCCAGAAACGCGTGCCGTCGAACACACTCTCCGCGCCGTGATCGGTGTGGGGCACGGTCCACGGCGCCTCACGCTCGACAGCAGGCGGACGGTTGCTCCCGGACCACTGGTCCCACTGAAGTTCGCCGGCTTCGCCCGCACCGCGATCGAAAGCGCTGACTACCGCCTCCAGCAATTCGCTGGAAACGCCATAGATCGGCGCAAGCAGATCCCGGAGGGCCTGGCTCACCGCGTCGCGGCAGTCAGCCGTCGGCTCGACGATCGCAAAACCCGCCCCGAGCAATGCCCAGACCACCAGCTCATCCATATATCCATGGCGCGACCCGCTGGATATGGCGATCGCGCGGGCATCAAGCGAGTACACCCGAAGCTTGTGCTCGCGGATCCAGTGCTCGGTCCTGCGGGTCAGACTGTTCCACAATGCCTCCGGAGTCTGGTTCGTCGTGACGACAAGCGCACCCCCGGTTGCGATGCAATCCATCGGCAGGCTGTCGAGGAAATTGGCCCCGGCCACCAGCACAATGTCAGCGCGCCGCGGATCGCCGACGATTTCGTCCGGACCGAACAGCACGCTCAGCCCAACCGACTGCAAACTGGGCTCCAGCCCACCACGCGGATATGTGCGGACCCGCATGTCCATACCTGCGGCCAAGGCCCTCGCGAACAGGCTACCCGCCAGCACTCCGCCTTCGGCCGACAGAGCGTGCAGACGCAGCGCCCGAAACGTCCGGGGAACCGCAGGCAGTCGCGCCGCCGGCACCGCCAGCTCGCCGAGGTCCGGATAAGCCTGGTGCAGGATTTGCTGTACCCGCTGCAGATGCGGGTATCGACGCGTGGCCCGGCCGAAATCCACACCAACGTAAAATTGCCGCCTGCCAGCGCCTTCCGGCAGCATGTTGGCGATGACCGCCGCCAGATCGTCGCCGCTGGGTAGCGCGGTACCGACGCCGTAGATCGCTGAACAGAGGCGCGGTCGATCTGCCGGCCGGGAAAAACTGGCATATCCGGGATAGGGCGTGCCGGCGTTGCCATCCGTACCGTTCTCCAACGCCTTGTCGAGCGCGCTACGCAATTCCTTCAACAAAGGCGGATCTTCGGCCAGCGGCGCGTCGGTGCGTTCGAGCACGGTGACCGAGTGCTTGCCCTGAACGATTCGCGACAGTTCCTTGCCCGGGAACGGACGCCAGACTGTCAGATCCAGCACGCCGACCTTGTGGCCTTCGGTCTCGCGAAGCACGTCAGCCACCTGCTGCATCTCGTCCGCGACGGCGCCCATGGCCAGTACGACGACGTCCGCGTCCTCCACCCGGTAGGTCTTCACCTTCTGGTACCGGCGCCCGGTCAGGCCGGCGAATTCTTCCATCGCCTGCTCGAGCATCGCGTCCACATGCGCAGCGAAAAACGCGCGTTGCGCAGCGACTGCGCGGAAGAAACTCTCCTGCGCCTGCACCCCGCCGACCCCAACCGGATTATCGGGGTCGATCAACCTCGGAATCCGCCGCCTCGTTTCCCCGAACAGGAGTGCCTGGGCCGGATCCGGCGCCGCGATCTCATCCCCTGCTCGCCCCAGATATGCCCGCACCAGCTCGGCGGACGGCTTGTGCAGTGTCTGCACCGCCTGGCTCGTCGCATAGAAATCCTGGGCGCAGATAACCGGCGTCAGTGCCAGTTCGCTGACCCGGTGCGCGATCAGCGCAAGATCGGCGACTTCCTGCACGTTTCTGGCAAAAAATTGCAGCAACCCGGAATTGCCGGCGGCGTAATAGTCTTCATGACTGCCGTGCAGCGAACCGGCTTGACGTCGCAATGCTTTGGCGGTCAGGTGCAGCACCCCACACACTCGTTTGCCTGCCGCGGCGGCGAGAGATTCGCGAATACCCGCGAGTTCGTCGACGAAGGCTGCGCAGCGCAGCCCCGACGCCGACATGCCTACGAGCAGCGCCGGCACCTCCCTGAGCTGCGTGACCTCGCGGATCTCGATTTTGCCGTTAGCGCTGGCCGGAACAACACCCGTCGGTTCAGCCAGCCCGGCGTCGGCTCGCACCAGTAGCATGTCCGCCGCCAGCGATTCGGCCAGCATCGCCGCCGCGTGACCATCCAGGGCGCACCTCTCGCCCGGATACGGGAAAACATCAGCGGGCTGTTTAGACTTTCGAAACCACATTGAGCGTATCGAACCTCAGTCGCTGGGATGAATCGATCTCTGTTTCCGGATCGCTGATAAACTGCCCTTCTTCCAGCCAGACGATGGCCCCGGTCGGGCAGCGCGCGGTGGCTTCGGGGGTCTGCAGGTGTAACAGCTCCGCATCCATCACGGGCAGGTTGTTCTTCAACACCAGCAAGCCCTGCGCCGCATCGGCGACGCACTTGCCGCAGGCCGTACAGGCCACTTTGCAAAGCGCGAGGATGTCGTCTCCCTCCAGTTCCGATTTGCACTGGACAGTCAGGTGATAACTGGCGGGGAGGACTTCGAACAGGTTCTTCGGGCAAATATCCACGCAGTCCCCACAGGCGGTACAGGTATCGAAATTGACGACCGGCAGACCCGTCACACTCATCCTGATTGCGTCGAACGTGCACACGTCTTTGCAGTCACCAAAGCCGAGGCAACCATAGCGGCAACCCTTGGCTCCACCACCCACCGCCGCCGCCGAACGGCAGGACTGGTGCCCCTTGTACTCAGCGAGCTGCACCGCCACGTTGTTGCCGCCCGCGCAATGCAGGCGGGCCACGCGCTTTTCTCCACCGCCGACGTCCACACCGAGATAATCAGCGATCATCTGAACGGTTGCGGCACCGGACGGCGTGCATTGACCCGGCGCGACATCGCCAGTCACGACTTTTTCGGCGAAAGCGCGACATCCCGGCTGACCACAGGCACCGCAATTGTTACCCGGCAGAATATCGGCAATCGCATCCACCCGCGGATCCTCGAATACCTTCAGCCGCTGATTGGCCAGTGCCAACACGACGGCCAGCAGGCCGGTGAGTACCGCCATAAAGCCGATTGCCGAAAGCGCGGCGCTCACAGGCGGCCCCGGATCATCTCAGAGATACGGTTTCGCACGGGCAATCCACTCATCCAGATTGGGCTCATCCGCATCACGGGGCTTGCCGGGATGGATGATGCTCACCGGACACTTCTCCGCCGCAAGCACGAGTTCCTGATAGGTGCCCGCTGCGGCGTCTTTGATGTAGGCCTGTTTGTCCTCGTTGTAAGCGAAAATCTGTGCACTCATCGTCGTGCAATCGTCGCAGGCCGTGCACAACGGCGTGTCGATGTAAGGTTCGTCAAGCGACGGAGAGTCTTCCTCGTCTGTCTCACCGGTATCGCCCGGCGCTGATTCGGCCGCCACAGCTTCCGCGGCCGCGGCCGACTCGGCGGCCGGTGGCGCGGCCGCAGCTTGTGTCAGACTCGGAGTCGATGCGGCTGCGAACCCGCTATCCGTGCCATCGGTCAGCTGTGCCGCGATACGTGCGACGATCTCCCGGGTAAGCTCACCCACGCCCTGCTCCAGCTGCAACTCGTGCTGCTCGCGTATCCGCGCAACCTCTTCCGCGAGTTGCTGTTGCAGGCAGTCCTTTTCCGCGGCCAGCAAGTTGAGCGCATGGGAATTCCCGATACCGCCCTCCTCCTGCAGTGTTCGCCATCGTGCAGCGCAGTGCGCGATCTGTCTGACCATACTGCGGGTGACGACGACCCGGTGCAGTTTTCCGTTCTCGTCGACCGCGAGCAGGTACGGAATGTCGCGCACCGCGATCTCCCAGTCCATGTCGAGAAATTCGTCCAGCGGGACCATGTTGGGATGCCAGTGACTCGGTGGCACCTGGCAGAAGAATTCAGCCTGGCGGACATCCGTCATCAGGAAATCGGCCAGCGTAAACGCAATATCGCGTGTCTTGTTCGCACCGGATGCGTCGCGAAAAGCAAAGGGCTCGGAGACCCAGGCGCGCGTCTGTTGCGGATTGTCCAGCAGGCACATTCGCTCGGCCTGGGTGGGACCGCGATCCGGATCGTATTCGTAGGCCGGAAAAGCGCGCGACTCTGTCGCAGAGGCGCAGTCCAGATAGCGAGGTAACCGCGACTCGCCCGTCGGTGCGCCAGTGTATACACAGAAGAGCGCGCTACCTATGTGATCGAGGCCGCGGGCAAATCCCTTTACCAATTCACCCGGACGGGATGCCGGGCACTGCATTACGAAAACATGGCCCAGCGACATCGCCATTCGCGGCAGCGCACAAACCCACGTCGACCGGCCCGGGGGCGTGCGGCTGCCGAGGCAGTCCAGCTGGAGGATGATTTTCACCGGCAGATCGGCCACAAGCAGCCCGAGCAGGGCTTGGGCATCCCAGTCGCCGACATCGGCCTGATGCAGCACCAACACGACCGGGGGACACAGCGAAAGCTCCTCGCGGCTCAGGTGGGAGGCGTCGAAGCTTGCGAAAAAACTGTCGTGCAGTGCCGCCTCGTAACGATTGGATACCTCCAGCTCGGCGACTCTGACGGCACGGAAAAAGGCGACCATCTCCCGTTGTCGTGCGTCATGCCGCGCCAGCGCCGCCGCACAGTCATCGCTCACCGGATCGAGGGAAAAAGACGAGACCCCGTTCGAGTCGTCCCGCCGGTCCGGATCGCCGAACAGTGGCTGCAAACCGGTCAGCGTCTCGAGCGTCTCGCGTATCCGCGTGCGCCGCTCCTCCGGCAGCGGCTCTGCCAGTCGGGTACGGCCCAGCATCGCCGCCATGCGCTCCGCATCCACATCGTCGCGTTGTCCGGTACCGAGCGCATCGCGCAGGTGACCGGCAGATTTCGCGTCGGGTGAATGATCAAAATCGACCCGCAGGATGTCCCGCAGGTTATGTACCAGCATTGCCAGTTGTTCGCTCCACGCCGCGCTGCGAGTACGCCAATGTCGCGGCGCAACCTGCTCGAACAGCTTGCAGGGAAGGTCCGGCTCGCATCCGGCCAGACCAAGCGGGCGGGCCAGCGCTGCGCGCAATTGCTCGAGATTCTCGCCGAGACGCTGTTTCTTTTTTCCGGCAAGAGGGGTTACGTCAAGCAGATTCGCGCTGGCCTTTCCCGCCGCGGCGTCAAGCGACAGGCCGGGATTATCCGAAACCAATTCCCCGATGCGCGCCTCGAGCTGATAGGCATGCCGCCGCAGCCGTTCTTTTTCGTCACCGTCCGGCCCGGACTCATCCACAAACTCATCGATGATTTCTGCCAATGAACGCGCCGGACGGTCCGCGCCCGGAGGAAGCAGACACAATGGAAATTCGTGGCGTATCGCCGCAAACCTGCGGTACGGATGCAGCAAAGCGGGCCAGCACCTTTCACCGACAGCGGTCTCACCAACCGGTGCCAGCCCGTGGGCGTAGAAGGCAAGGAGTGACTTTAATATCTCCGAGCGCTGTTTTGCGGCCATTACCGGGTCCGCGGCATCGGGCAACTCTGAAGCCGGTTCCACCGGGATTGCCCCCGGCAACGGCGCAGCCTCCACGGGTTGCGCCTCGCTTCCGGTCGCGTCAATGGTCGCCGGGTCGCCCGGTGCTCCCTGATCAGGCATCGGTGCGTCGGTCCGTTTCGTCTCCCGTTCCATGTCTGGTCCCGCTTGCGCCTGGGAAGATTCCGAATCGGTCGAATGCCCTGTCCAGGACAGTGCGGGCCTGCTCGGGTGTGTGCAACCTGGCCGGTTTCCGCAGTTCATCGTAGCAGGGGACGGACGCGTTCCTGTAAAGAATGCCCACCGGTACCTTACCCTCGGTGCCCGCCACTTCGCGCGCAAGATTCAGATCCGCGGTATCGTGCGGCTCCCGCGTTTTGTAGACCTTCGCGGTGGCCTCACTCAGCTTAACGCCGTCGTCCGAGTCCAGCACCATGATGTCGTCCGGGTTAGAGAGTAGCGAGTCGAAAAGCGTCGGCATGAAATGAGGGCAACGCTGCAGAATCCGAACAAACGCAAAACCCTTGTGCTGATACGCGGCGCGGATCACCTGGTACAACAGGTCCGGGACCCATTCGACCGCCTGCGCGACAAACGAAACGTTGGTGATTCCAAGAGTCGCGGTAAGCGGATTCATCTCTCTGAGCACGGACCCGTGCGGCGTGGTAGCCGTGGTCATACCCTTCGGCGTGGTCGGCGACACCTGATTCTTCGTCAGTCCGTAAATGTTGTTGTCGTGGAGCATCGCGACCATGTTCATGTTCATCCGAACCGCATGAATCCAGTGCGCGGTGCCAATACTGCAACAGTCGCCGTCGCCCATATTGACGAACACCTTCAGATCGGGGCGGCGAATCTTGACACCTTGCGCGGTGGGCAGGGCCCGGCCATGCAGCCCGTGAAATCCGTAGGTACCCATGTAATGAGGGAATCGTGCGGCGCAGCCAATGCCGGACACGAATACGGTTTTCTCGGGAGGCAGCTGCTCGTCGCGACACAGTCTCTGGGTTGCCGCCAGGATGCCGTTGTCGCCGCATCCCGGGCACCAGCGGGCTACGCGACCCTGATACTCCTCGAGGTCATGGAACTCCTCGTCGACTTTTAATACGCATTCGGATTTCAAACCAAACATAGGGTTGTCCTCAGCAGTGCTATTGCAGTCTCGAACGGATCATCGATTCTATCGCGCCCGGCTTCATCGGCTGTCCGTGAACGTTTGACCAACAGTCGATGTCCACCAGGTAACGGGCACGGAGCAGCCAGGCCAGATTGGCGTAGCGGCGATTGTCGTCGTCGATAATCTCGTCATCGAGGCTGTCCGAATAATTGATCTCGACGGTCATGACGCGTTTGTAACGGTGCAGGATCTCCCTGATCCCCGACGCCATCGGTTGCAGGAATTTCAGGTGCAGCGACGAGACATCCAGGCCATCGGCCCGCGTACGCATGACTGCCTCTTCGATTGCGCCGCGCGTGCTACCCCAGCCGACGATCAACAAGTCACCCTCGGGATCGCCAAAAACCTCGGGGGTTTTCAGGGTTTTCTGGAATGCCGCAAGCTTCAGGCTTCTGTGCCGGCATCCCTCCTGATTCACGCCTGGACCATATGCCACCGTGCCCTGGCGCGTGTGCGCGAGGCCGGTTAACGTGAACATTCCGTTTGCCTGCCCGGGCAGACGCCGCACGGACAATCCGGTCGCGGCATCCCAGTCGTAAGGGTTCGCCCCGGCCGGCACGGGACTCTGGTCCACTGGTGGTGCCAGCCATTCTTCCTTGAACGCCGGCCGCGGAAATGCCTGTTGGCCAGTCGCCAGGTTGGCATCGGTCAGTACGACCACCAGAGTCCGAAACGTCTCCGCGATTTTTCGCGCCGTGATGATCGAATAGAAACAATCCTCGATGGTGGCAGGCGCCATGATGATCTTCGGCGCGTCTCCCGGGACACCGAACATCGCGGCCAGAAGATCGCCCTGTTCGACTTTGGTTGGCAGTCCGGTGCTCGGTCCACCCCGCTGCACGTCCACCAGCACCAGCGGAATTTCACCCATTACCGATAGTCCCATCAACTCCGTTTTCAGCGCCATGCCGGGCCCGGAAGTAATCGTCACGGCACACTTGCCGGCATAGGATGCTCCGATCGCGAACGCGCAGGCCGCGATCTCGTCTTCCGCCTGGTGCACCACGCCGCCGACCTCTTCGAAAATCTCCGACAGGAAATGAGAGGCCGACGTCGCTGGCGTAATCGGATACATCGCGCACACTTCCATGCCGGAAGCCACGGTTCCCAGCGCCAATGCTGCATTGCCATTCATCACGACCTGGGGCTCGGTGACTCCCGGCGAATCGATCTCGAAGTGCAGATCGAGATTATGCTGCGCCCAGTGATACCCCGCGTCCAGTAGCGAAAGGTTCGACTCGATTATCGCCTCGCCTTTCTTTTTGAATTTCTTGGCGATCTCCTGGCGTGCGATATCGAGGTCGCGGGAATAAATATAGGAGAGTATGCCCACGACGAATATATTCTTGCCTCGCAGCGGATTGTCGACGAATTTCCGACATTCCTCTTCCATCGGAATCTCATGAACCCGGTAGCCTTTCGCCTTGAAATTCCCCACCGCATCGTTGTACGCGGTGACGATGTTCGAGATCTTGTTCTGCGCCCACTTGTTCTCGAGCAGAATATGGGCACCCTGTTTGAACTCGCCGGCCGCCTCGCGGCCAATCAGAACCTGCTCGTTGAGCGCGATTATCACGTCCGCGGCATCACCCGCGTTTGTCACCGCACCGGAACAGAGGCGAATCCGGTTGCCGCTGGCCCCCTCGATGCTGCGCGCCGGCGGCTCGATCTCCGCCGGAATGATCTCGACGGTCCAGACTCCGTTGCCCATCTTCGCAGAGACCGTGGCAAACATCTGACCGGCGGTCTGGGCTCCCTCACCGGAGTCCGAAATTATCTCTACGATGTGCTCCGAGATCCGTTGTGTCCGGGCGCCATGCATGCTGACGACATCCGGCGACTGGTGTCGGGCCTCGGTTGATTTGCTTGAAGACATAAGCCCTGGCTTCCTGTAAGTCGAACAGTTTGGCTGGCGAGGCACTGAGCTTACCTTCACGCCGGCTGTGACGCACGCCGGACCGACCGGCGGCGCGGATTCGCCATGGCTTGATGAAGGAACTCCCCACGTTTCTAAATCGCCTACCGTTGATTACCTCGATGCGATTGCCATTACAACCCGTAGAGTTACGTACATCGACTCGTAAAAACACGGGTCGACCCCTTTCTCAGGCGCGCGTGACTCCCGCTCCGGCGAACCACGGCGGCAGAATCGATATTTCCGTGCAGAGGCGATGCGAGACACAGCGGTGGGGTAAACGGCCAGCAGCCAGGCTTTTTCGATTGCCTGCATCGCGGAACTTTGGCTTTTGCCTCGTCGACCCGACCTGCGGCTTGTTTGTCGAGGGCACCGGCCTCCTGTCCGCGACGTTTCAATCTCGCCATTAAAATCAGACAGAGGCAGTGGCAGGGCCGGAGTAAAGTAATAGTCACTCTGCCCCCAATAGAACCGCCGATCCAAGCCAGTCTGGCATGGACAGCAACGTGCCTCGCTAAATGGCATTTGCTAGTTTGGAGTCTTCGACACCAACTCTACCAGCTCATAGCGGATCGACGAGGCGTCGGCCGGCGGATTTTCGACTTCTTCCAGGCTAACTCTCAACTCGTAATCGTACCCCTCTTCATAATCGAAACCCTCGATCTGGCTATAAAACAGTGTCCAGTCTGCGTCGCGTGATTCTCGGATCTGCAGACACTTCATCGGAGCGACGCCGACACAGTCGACCTTGGTGTGCGATACAAAAAACGTCCTGACAGAATCGCCGCTCGATGATTCGGAAATTTCCGAATCGGGATAATCCTTACAGCCTGCGGCAATCGCTACGGCCACAGCAATCGCGCAGACGCGCAGAACATTTCTCATTACTGTTCCTCCTGGCAACGGGATCATTGGTTCCGGTCCCACGGTCTGTAAATCGACCGGACTCTTGAAAGCGGCCTGACCCACCCGCAAAAAACCCTCCCCTTCTCTCGGGATCGACGTCTGCAACTACGGATTGCTGATGATTGCCCGAGATACTGCGGATTTTCCCAACCAGAGCATACATGACAGCCGGTAACGTGAGTGCAGCGCATGCGGTTCTGATCTTCCGCCAGCGGATACGCAGGCAACTCCTGTTTAGCGGGGCTGCGGGAACCCGGCGGCCAGCGGGACAGCGGACGGTGGATGTGCGGTGATTGCCTGTGGGGATTCCACTGCAACGGACGCGACCGCGCGGATCGCCACGATTGAGGAGACAGCAATGGCCGAGGCAACTTCAAACTCCGAGACACTATTCAAC
>PKUM01000202.1 GCA_002868855.1 Chromatiales bacterium
CGCGCCGAGCCGCTCCAGAGCCAGCTCCCTGTCACCGAGGAGTAACGCGTTCTGCGCCATCAGGTATTGATGCAAAGACGGGGTATACAATACTTCCTGAAGCCTGGCCTGCCAGCTCGCCTCGATGTCCCGGAGAAGATCGAGAGCGGCGGCCTCGCGCGGGCCGCCGCGGCACGACCATGCGAGCGCGTGGGCCGCGCGGTACGCATTATCGTCCTCGCCGAAGAGCCCGCGCAACGGCTCGAGGGTGTCGCCGACCAGCACCGCCGCGCCGTCGCAGTCACCGGCCAGCGCTCGGACCTCGGCATTCCACCACCGAACTCTGCTGTCCAGGTCCTCGAGCGGCTCGCCGCGTGATTCGAGGATCTCGCGGGAGAGGCGGGCCGCTTCGTCGTAACGCCCCCGAAAAAAGGGCACCAGCATCGGGAAGAAGGCTTTGAACCAGTAATCGGCAGGGACTTCCTCCCGGGTGCGCCGACTCCAGTAGTCCGCTTCGTCCCACATCCCGAACAAGGCATAGCTGAGAATGAGATCGTAGTGCATGTCGAGATGCCGCAGCGAGCGTCCTTTCGCGATTGCGTTGAGTTCTGCCAGTCTCCCCTGCTGCCGCAGCAGATCCCTCATCCCCATGAACGCGTGATGGGGCGGCCGCGGTACCTCGAGAACCCTCAGCAGCGTCTGTTCGGCTCGCTCGAGCTCGCCGCGGTCCGCGTAACGTTGCGAGAGGTTGAGGTTGACCACCGGATGCAACGGGTCGAATACCAGCGCGCGTTCGAGCCGCTTCACGGGATCCTCGCCCTCCCCGAGCGCGCGCGACGGGTTGCCGAGCCAGTTGATCGCATCAACCATGTTCGGTTCCGCCTCGAGCGCCGCATACAGCGCCTTGAGCGCGCCGCGATTGTCCGGCGGCCGCTTTTGTTGCAGATAAAGACCTTTCGCCGCCAGCGCCCGCGGCAGACCCGGGCTCAGCTCCAGCGCGGTATCGATCAACTGCGCAGCTCGGTCGAGGTTCGCCCGACCCGGATCGCCGATGAGCAGCGCGATCCCGAGATCGGCATGGGCCACGGCAAGCTTCGGGTCGATGCCTATCGCCTTATCCAGGTACTCGATTGCGCGAGCAACGTCGCGCTGGTGAAGAGCCTCGCGCCCGCGCAGGTATACGAGGTACGTATCGACGTCGGGTTCGTAGCCGGTACCGACGACATGCGAGACCCATGGCGCGATCGTATCGACGACCGCCTCGGCGATCTCCTTCTGGATCTCGAACACGTTCTCGAGACGCCGGTCGAAGTCCTGCTGCCATTTCTGGACACCGCCGGCATCGACAAGCTGCGCGGAGATCCGCAGATCGTCGCCATGCTTGCGCACGCTGCCCTGCAGCAGGTAGCGGACCCCGAGCAGCGCGGCGATTTGCGCGATGCCGACGTCGCTGCCCTTGAAGGCCTCGGACGACCTGCGCGCGATCACCTCCAGCTCGCCGAACCCGGCCAGGTGGTTGCGGATCTCCTCGGAGATGCCGTCGCAAAAATACTCGTTGTCGGGGTCGGCGCTGATATTGAGGAACGGCTGCACGGCGACACGGTACTGCGAAGCATCCGGCAGCGGCGGTTCGGCCGGTCCCAAAACGGTCGAAACGACAAACGCGAGGACAAGCGCCGCCGGCACCGCCAGCCCGGCCAGGATGCCGTAGTCGCTTCGCTCGAGCGTGCGCCCTCCCGGCTCAACGCCATCCGCAGCCGGCAACGTGCGCTTGAGCCCGAGCGTGGTGATGTCGAAGAACCAGCCGAACACGAGCACCAGCGGGAACAGCGCCACCAGCCCGATCAGCAGGTCGTTGATGGCCTCGTCTGGCAGGCCCCATGCGGGGAAGAAGACATCGGCGACCTGGATCAGCAGCCAGCCGCCCACGACATACAGACCGGCCGTGCGAAACACGCGGCGGCGGCGCAACTCGCGCAGGAAACCGTTTACGTTCCGGTCGGCTTTCGGCATAGATCCGGCGTCGAAGACGATTAACCGTTATCGGCAACAAGCATAGCGCAACCGCCACCCGGTCTGGCGCGATCTGTCATCGGCGCTTCACGTTTTCCTCACATTTGACTCACGCCGGATTCACGCAGCCCCACCTATTGTCTCCCCCGAAACCGGCGGCCAACGCCGACATCCTCAACAAATGGAATCGTTCCCAAGGAGATAATCATGCAACATCCAAATCATCCCGGCCTGGTAAAACATACCGCACTGCTCACCGGTATCGTCGCCGGAATCGCCCTGACCTTCTCCGAGCGCGCCGCCGCCGATGACGACTGGTATATCCGCGCCGCCGGCGGCATCTCGTGGATCGACGACGATGACAGCGCGGATGTCACCGACCCCGCCGGCACGCAGAACGCCGACGGCTCTTTCGACACCGGTTACACCGTGAGCCTCGCCGTCGGCCGCTGGTTCAACCGCAACTGGCGCGCGGACCTCGAGTGGGCGTACCGCAGCAACGACAACGACGAAGTCGTGCTCGACGACGGGCGGATTGCCGACGACGGCAATTTTGCTTCATCGTCGCTGTCCGTGAACGGCTACTACCACTTCACCGACGGCCGCGAAATCGGCCGAATCAGTCCGTACCTGGGTGCCGGCCTCGCATGGGTCAACGAGATCGACATCGACCTGGAGGGGCTGGGTGGAGAATACGAGGATCTCGAAGACGACGGGTTCGGAGTACAGGTGATGGCGGGGCTCTCCTACCGTCAGAGTCAGCGCCTGCGCTGGGACGCCGAAGTCCGCTGGCTCTATTTCGACGAGGCCGACCTCGACAATGCGGGCGTGAAACTGGAAAGCGTGGACTACAACCCGCTGACCGTAACGCTCGGATTCAGCTACTCGTTCTGACCAACTTCGACCCGGGAGACCGAAATGGACCAGAGAGACGACATCACCCCGGCGATGATCGCTGTCGGCGCCGGCCTTGCCCTGTCGCTGCTGAGCGCGATCATCCATCTGCTCTGAGCACCGAGGGAATCCACATGCACTCAGGCGACGAAACCCCACCGACGGATTACGCCGGGCATAGCCCGACCGGGGTGGACACTATGCGCTCACGCGGCGCACTCGCGATATTGATCGTCGAAGACAATCGCGACATCGCAGAAAACGTATGCTTGTTCCTCGAAAACGCCGGACACGCCGTCGATTATGCAGCCGGTGGACGCGAAGCACTGCGCCGCGTGGGCGAAAACAGATACGACGCCCTGATCGTGGACGTCATGCTGCCAGGCATGGACGGACTCGCATTGTGCCGCCAACTCCGCGACCAGAACAACGTTGACACGCCGGTGCTGATGCTGACGGCACGCGACCGGCTCGACGACAAGCTCGACGGCTTCGACGCGGGCGCCGACGACTACATGACGAAGCCGTTTGAACTCGAGGAACTCGAGGCCCGATTGCTGGCCCTTACCCGGCGCGCGAGCGGGCGCACGAAGAACAAATTGATCGTCGGAGACATCGAACTCGACGCGCAGGCCATGCGGGCTAGCCGGGCCGGCATTGAACTCGACCTGAGTCCAACCGGCTTCAAGCTGTTGCAGCAGTTGATGCTGGCCTACCCGAATATCGTGTTCCGCGACGACATGGAGCGTGCGATTTGGGGCGACGACCCGCCCGACAGCGACGCCCTGCGCAGCCACGTGTTCGCATTGCGCAAGGCGGTGGATCGGCCGTTCGACCACAAGGTGGTGAAGACCGTTCACGGAATCGGATTCCGCCTGCAACCCGCCAATGCGGACTAGACATTACCTGCGGCGCCGGATCCTGGCGGGATTCGCGCTGTTCGGCCTGACCGTGGTCGGATTCTCGATCGGCACTTTCGTCAAAGCGTATTACGACGGTCAGGACTCGCTGACCGAGGCACTCATCAACGCCGAGGTCGCGCGGATACAGGCACGCTTCGCGATGGCCGGCACTGCGGCGCTGCCGCGGCAGGAACCGCTCTATGCCTATACCCGGATCGACGATATGACCCCGCTGCATGCCGAACTCGCCGCGGGGCTCGCGCCGGGACTTCATGAAATGGACACCGGGACCGGACCGGCGGTCGAACGCGACATGGCGATCTGGGTCGGCGAACTGGAAGGCACCTCGGACCCGTTATGGGTGGTATTCGATATGCCGGACGTCGAGACCATCCCGCGTATCGCCCGCGACTACTCGGAACTCGCAGTGGCATATGGCGCGGCGCTACTGCTGTTCGGCGGCTGGCTCGCGACAACGATATCGCGCCGCATTTCGGAGCCGCTCGAGCGTTTCGCCGCGGAGATCGAAGCGCAGCCACCCGGCCAGTGGCGCGGCGATTTCGCCGCCCGTTACGATGTCGGCGAGGTTGGCGCGATGGCCACCGCGCTCGATACGACGATCCGGCGCAATCGCGACCTGCTGGAACGCGAACGGGTATTCATGCAGAACGCCAGTCATGAGCTGCGCACCCCGATAACAGTGGTGCGCGGCGCGGCCGAAGTGCTGGAGACCCTGCCAGAATTACGCGGCAGTCGCGCGCAACAGATCGTGCAACGCATCGCTCGTGCCAGCCGCGACATGACGGCGCTGACCGAAGCGTTTCTGTGGCTGGGACGCGAACCCGACAGCAACGGCGACAGGGCCGAATGCGACGCTGAACAGGTCGTCAAGAATGCGCTACGACAGACACTGCACCTGCTACAGGACAAACCGGTCGAGGTCGGGATCGAAAGCGCCGGGTCCGTGACAATTGGCTGCCGCCCCGAGCTCCTCGAAATCGCGCTGGTCAACCTGCTGCGAAATGCGTTCCAGCACACCGAAAGCGGCCGCGTAGACGTCGTCATATCGAACACTGCAATCGAGGTGCTCGACACCGGGCCCGGCATCGCCGTGGAGGATGCCGACCGGCTGAAACGCCGCGGCCGGCGCGGACGCGACAGCGATGGCTTCGGACTGGGGCTCGCGATCGTCGACCAATTGTGCGAGCGGCTCGGCTGGCGGCTGGAAATCGACAACCGCCACAGCGGCGGCTGCCGCGCCAGGATCGCCAATCTCAGCGCCTGACCAACGCATGGCCCCGCACCTTCATCACCGGCCCATTGGGTTCGGCCCCGTCCACATCCATAATGGGGCAAGGATCGAATTGCCACAAATCATGACGTTACCTGGCGGTGACGCAATCTTATTGCGCGAGGAAAAAAATGAGCGCCGACCTGAAACTACTGCAGCCGGTTAAGATCGGCTCGATCGACATGCCCAACCGGATGGTAATGGCACCGATGACCCGCAGCCGCGCCAGCGCGGACGGTGTCCCAAACAAGCTGGTGGCCGAGTACTATTGGCAACGCGCCGGCGCCGGGCTGATCATCAGCGAGGGTGCCTTCCCGAGCGCGATGGGCAAAGGCTATGTGCGTACCCCCGGCATTCATACCGAGGAACAAACCGCCGCCTGGAGCAACGTCACCAATGCGGTGCAAGGCGCGGGCGGGCGTATGTTTTGCCAGATCATGCATGCCGGGCGGATCTCTCACCCGAGCTTGCTGCCCGGCGGAGCCACCCCGGTCGCGCCGTCGGCGGTCACGCCACAGGGGCAGGTTTATACCGACAACGGTATGCTGGACTACGAAACGCCGCGCGCGCTCGAAACGGAAGAGATTGCATCGATCGTCGCGGAGTATGCGCACGCCACCTCCTGTGCGCTGGATGCCGGATTCGATGGCGTCGAACTGCACTCGGCCTCCGGCTACCTGCCGGAACAATTCCTCTCCAGCAGCACGAATCTTCGCAGCGACGGCTATGGCGGCAGTGTCGCCAATCGCGCCCGGTTCCCGCTCGAAGCGCTCGACGCGATGATCGACGTCGCCGGGGCCGACCGGGTCGGGATAAAAATCGCGCCCGAGATGGGCTTCAACGACATCAGCGACGCCAATCCCAGGGAGACCTACAGCTACCTGGTTGATCAGCTCGAGCGGCGCGGCATCGCCTATCTTCACGTCGCCCGCTTCCCCGGTGAGGTCGACTATTTCGAGCTGCTGCGGCCGCGTTTCTCCGGTTCGTTCCTCGCCGGTGTCGGACTGACCCGGGACAGCGGCGAAGCGCTGCTGAGGGAAAACGTGGCCGATGCGGCGGTGTTCGGCCAGTTGTTCATTGCCAACCCAGATCTGCCGGAACGCTTTCGTCGCGGCAGCGAACTGAACACGGCGGATCCGGATACGTTTTACAGCCCGGGACCGGAGGGCTATATCGACTACCCGCCCTTGTAACCGGCAGCCCGGTACCGTGACACCGACCGCTGTGTACGGTGCCGGCTGCTCTTTGCAAAGGTCTTTTCCGGTGGCGGTGGCGGCAAATCGCCCTGGCTATGGCCAAAACACTTCTGCCGCGGTCCGGCTGAGCGGGTATCATCGGCGCTCCCGCCAGCCTGTACCCGTCACCGATGCCTACCGCCGCCACTGCAGACCCGTTATCCGAAACGCTGCGCCAGGTTTTCGGTCTGCACGAATTCAGACCGCTGCAACACGAGATCATCGAGCGCCTGGTGGCGGGTGAGGACGCCTTCGTGCTGATGCCCACCGGCGGCGGCAAGTCACTGTGTTACCAGTTGCCGGCGTTGCTCCGTGACGGCGTCGCACTGGTCGTATCGCCGCTGATTTCGTTGATGAAAGACCAGGTCGACGCCCTCCGGGCAAACGGCGTCGCCGCGGCTTTTTACAATTCGGCGCTCGGCTCGGACGAAGCTCGGCAGGTGCTCGCGAGACTTCACGCCGGCGAACTCGACCTGCTGTATGTCGCGCCGGAACGCCTGATGCACCCGGCTTTCATCGACCGGCTGCGGGAGATCCCGCTGGCGCTGATCGCCGTCGACGAGGCGCACTGCGTGTCGCAATGGGGTCACGATTTCCGCCCCGAATATGCCCAGCTGGGCGGGCTGCGCGCGACCTTTGCGGAGGTACCGCTCATTGCATTGACGGCCACCGCCGACCCGCATACCCGCGCCGATATCGTCAAGGTACTGGGACTCAGCCGTGCCCGCCAGTTCGTCAGCAGCTTCGACCGTCCGAACATCCGCTATACGGTGCTGGAAAAGCACCGGCCAATGGATCAGTTGCAACGCTTCCTGCAAACGCGCAGGGACGAGTCCGGAATCGTTTATGCATTGTCGCGAAAACGAACCGAAGAGATTGCAACCCAGCTCGAACTGGGCGGGCTTCAAGCGGCCGCGTACCACGCCGGGCTGACGCCGGATCGGCGCCAGGATGTGCAGGAGCAGTTCATTCGCGACGATCTCAAAATCGTCGTCGCCACCGTCGCATTCGGCATGGGGATCGACAAACCCGACGTCCGATTCGTCGTCCATTACGACCTGCCCAAACACATCGAGGGCTATTACCAGGAGACCGGGCGCGCCGGCCGCGACGGACTCGCCGCCGAAGCGCTGCTGCTTTTTGGCGCTCAGGACGTGGTCACCGCGCGACGCCTGATCGATGGCAACGAAAACCCGGAGCAACGCCGAATCGAGCTGCACAAGCTGCAGGCGATGATCGGGCTTGCGGAAAGCCTGACCTGCCGCCGTCGCGTGCTGCTCGGATACTTCGGCGAACAGCTAGATACGGACTGCGGAAATTGCGATGTATGCCTCAATCCGCCGGCAACATTCGACGCCTCGGTCGAAGCGCAAAAAGCATTGTCCTGCGTTTACCGGGTGGGCGAACGATTCGGCGTCAAACATGTCGTCGACGTACTGCGCGGCGCCGACACCGAAAGGATTCGCAGCCTTGGCCACGACCGGCTGTCGACCTATGGCATCGGCGCGGATCGCGGCGACGCCGAGTGGGCTTCGATCCTGCGCCAGCTGATTCACCTCGGCCTGCTGGTACAGGACGTTGCCAATTACTCGGTACTGAAGCTGACGGCGGCGGCCCGACCGGTGCTGCGCGGCGAACGGACACTCACGCTGGCGCGGCCACGAATAAAGGAAAAACGCCGCAAGCCGGCAAAGGCGGCGCGCGATCTCGAAGCCGCCGACCAGGAACTGTTCGAGGCGCTACGCGAATTGCGCAAGCGCCTCGCGGACGCTCAGGGCGTTCCACCGTATGTGATTTTCGGTGACGCAACGCTGATCCAGATGAGCCGCGACAAGCCACGCACAGAAGACGATATGCTGGAGATCAACGGCGTCGGACAGGTCAAACTGGAACGTTACGGTGCGGAATTTCTCGACGTGATCGGGACTTTCTGATCCGAAACGCAGCGTGTCGCGCACCGGGAACGCCCACTCCCGCACCGGCGCTATGCGCAACCGCGCAGTTTGCTAGCGACAGATTTTTTCGCAGGGCATGCCGTCGTCATCGCCGTCGATCCGGGCGAGACCGCACTCGTTCAGATGAAATAACGCTTCCTGGCAGGAGCGCATCTCGCGGCAGTAAGTTTTGCTGCCGCATTCGAAACCGGCCGCTGCCGGCTCGCTCCTGGCCACCGGCACCGCAGCGGCGCGTTTGCCGCGACGCCACTCCCAGGGCGGCATACGCTGGACTTCCGGAAGGCTCCAGATACCGCGCCGCGCCGACCTGGCCTCGTCCTCGAGCCGGTACAGGGACTCGTCCCGGGCATATTTACGATAGACCCAGGCCGCGCCGCGCCGCACCAGTTCCGCGTTGACATCGAGGTCGCCGACATAGACCCGCCCGACCGTGCGCCCGTAGCGGTCGGTATCCACATAAACCACCCTGACCGGCTTACGAAACACCAGCTCCGCCAGCGCTTCACGCGCCCGCGAAGCGTACGGCTGGCCGCGTTCGGGCGTGTCGATCTCCGCCAGCCGGATTTTGACCTGGCTCTTTTCCGCCGTCAGCAAGCGCATCGTGTCGCCATCGGCAATTGCGATGACTTCGCCGAATATATCCGGCTGCGAGGACGCATCCAACGCCATCAGCAGCGCTGCCAGAAATGCAATGCACCGAACGATCCGCATGGCAAGACCCATAAATACCTGATGATCTGGATATTATGCGCTTGACAGAGATTTTCCCGGTACTGAATAGCATTCTGGCAGGCGGGGTTGCCGAAATCGTTCCTTTCGAGACTGGCGACGGCGCGGCAAGGCTACGCAGCGACGTGGGTGTGCCGGCCAGCCGCCGCTATCGCAAAATCCTGCGTGATCAACTCGTATGAACGCAGAAGTAAAGCACCCGTGGCATGCACTGCCGGCCCGGCTCACCCTGTGCCGGCGCACAGCGGCACTCAGGTCGTGGCAGCCACGACCGTCATCACGACAAGTGTCGCGATTACCGGAATAACAACGGTGATAATGCCGACATCGCGATAGGCCTCCTTGTGGGTCAGCCCCGTAATCAACAGCATCGCCACTACCGCACCGCAATGTGGCAACGAGTCGAAACCGCCGCTCGCCATGGTCGCGACCCGGTGCAGAATCTCCGGTTCGATGCCCATCGCGAGGTAGTCTTGAGCCATCGTCTGCATGAATATCTGCAGGCCACCGGATGCCGATCCCACGATGCCCGACACCAGGCTGATGGAACCGAACAATGAAACCAGCGGCGGCAGGCCGCTATCGAGCATCAACCGGGTGAACTGGGCGAAGCCTTCCGTATGAGTCACCACACCACCGAACCCGATCACGGCCGCTGTGCTCATCAACGGCATGATGGCGTCCTGGGTGCCGTGACCGGCGACGGCCATTGCCTGGCGCCGCACCGATCCAAACAGCAAAAGCGCGAGAAGCGTGCCGCTCATCAGCGCCATGCTCGGCCAGACAATCGGCTGGGCATTGGCAAACCGCAATACCTCGAGCACAACGCCATCGCCGACGAGGCCTCCGTCGCCCATGCCCAGTTGCAGCAATCGCGGCACGACGATGGTCAGCAATACCAGCGCCATCGGCAGCACGGCGACCTGCCAGCGCGGATAATCGGGGTCTTCCCGATCTATCGTTGAAACCCGGTCGGTCGGCGCGGCGACAAACCCCTCGTTGCTGGCCTCGGCACGCAAGCGTTCGCGCTCCAGGTACCACATGCCGAGCACGAGCATGATCACGCCACCAAGCAGACCGTACCAGCCACCCGCGAATAAATCAGTGCCGAGTGCAACCGAAGCAATGACGTTATGAATCGATGGCGTGCCGGGCAACGCGGTCAGCGTGAACGTACCCGCACCCAGTGCCAGCGCACCGCAAAAAAGCCGCTTCGGGATATTGGCCCGGTGCAGCAATTTCAGTCCGAGCGGATAGATAGCAAAAATCACCACAAATACGACCACTCCGCCATAGGTGAGAAATGCGCAGGCAAGCGTTGTGATCCACAATGTGCGATGAGCGCCAAGCCGGTCACTCAGTGCCAACGCGATGCTGGCCGCAGCATGGCTTTCACCCATCACCCGGCCGAACATAGCCCCGGCCGCGAACAACAGGAAGAACTTTCCGGCAAAGGTAAAAGCGCCGAGCGGGCCGAACGAAAAATAGTCGGTAAGCGCGGCGCCGAGCGGAAGACCGTTGGTCACGATAACGAGCAATGAGCTGAGCAACGCCGCAAAAATGATATTGATGCCGCGTAACGCAAGCGCGATCAACAGGACGACACCGCCAACGAGACCGATATAAGCCATTTTTGCCGCCCCCATTACGACAAAGCGATTTGCGGCGTTCAGTAACTATTAGAAGTGCTTGTTTTTTCCCATTATAGAGTAAGTGCGTCCGATCAGTTGAGGACTGACCCGGGCCTTTCCCGTTACTGAGGGCGGCGGCGCTGCAGACTGGGTTACCCGCAGCCACGGATCGAGATCGTCCGCGGTCAACGGGTCCTCGCCGCGCAGATATCGCTCGAGATGGGGCCAGTCGTCGCGACCCCACAACAACTGGTCACCGACGATCATCGTCGCCACCCCGAAGACTCCTCTCGCGATTGCACTGTAATGGAACTCACATCCGCAGCAGGGCTTTTCGTCATAGAATGAACCGCGACAGCCCTCACATGTGAACCATGGAAGCAGATATCTTCATTCTCGCAGCGGGATTCGGCCTGCTGTATGTCGGCGGCGAAGCGGTCGTGAGCGGCGCGGCCGCCATCGGCATGCGTCTCGGCATCGCCCCGGTGATGGTGGGGCTGATCATCGTGGCTTTCGGCACCAGCGCTCCCGAGCTCGCGGTGAGTCTGCGTGCCGCGCTGGGGGGACACGGCGGTCTGGCGGTCGGCAATGTGGTCGGGTCCAACATCTGCAACATCGCCCTGATTCTGGGACTGACCGCATTGATACGGCCTCCGACCATCCAGGCCCAACTCATCCGCTTTGACGTACCGGTGATGATCGGCAGTTCTGCATTTCTTATTCTGTTACTGATCGACGGTTCGTTGTCCCGCCTGGATGGGGCGGCACTGATCCTGGCGTTGCTGGTCTACCTTACTCTTGCAGTAAAAAAAGCTCGCGAAGAACAACGTGCAGTCCGTCAGGAGATGCGCGACGCGCTGTCACGTCCCTCGGGATATACTCGTAAGCGCACGTTGCTTCTGCTCATTGGCCTCGCGGTTCTCGTTGCCGGCGGCGATCTGTTTGTGCGCGGTGCGGTTGGCATCGCCGAAGCACTGGAAATACCTTCTTCGATCATCGGCCTGTCGATTGTCGCGCTCGGCACCAGCCTGCCCGAGCTTGCGACATCGATTGTTGCCGCGATCCGCGGCCATGGCGACATCGCCGCCGGCAACGTAATCGGCTCGAACATATTCAACGTGTTGTCGATCCTCGGCATCACCGCTGCAATTACGCCGCTTCAGGCCGAAGCCGTGTCGTTCACCGATCTAGGTCTGATGTTTGCGATCATGATGATTGCGTTGCCGCTGATGTTTACCCAGACCCGGATCCAGCGCTGGGAAGGTGCGTTGCTGGTCGCGATTTATTGCGGCTACATGGGGTGGCTGTTCAGCCGGGTCTGAGACTGGATCCAGGTCAGCGAGCGATCCGCATCGCAAAAAAGACCGGCGCCGACCCGGCGGCTGAACACCCGGCCACCGCTGTGCTAACGTGGCGACCGCGGCAACGTACAGGGTTTCGCCGCAACCAGACTCCGGGAAAGGCATACGATCATCAATATCGAGGAACAGCCGGAAAAACTCGTACGGCGGATGACCGTGGTCGGCATCTGGTTGCTCGCGATAAACGGCATGATCGGCGCCGGGATTTTCGGCGTGCCCAGCGAAGCAGCACGGCTGACCGGCATCTACAGCCCGCTCATTTTCCTGCTGTGCGGCCTGCTGCTGGCGCCGGTCATGCTGGTCGTCGGCGAAGTATCGAGCTACTTCCGCCATACCGGCGGACCCATTCTCTATGCCCACGAAGCGTTCGGGCCGCTGGTCGGTTTCCAGACCGGCTGGGCGTTCTACATTGCACGCGTCACCGCATTTGCAGCAAACCTGAGCCTGTTGATCACTTCGCTTGCGTACCTGTGGCCGGGCGCCGACCAGGGGATTTTCCGGATTGCCCTGTTGGCGCTGATTTGCGGCGGATTCACCTGGGTCAACGTGATTGGTGCCAAGCATGCAATGCGTTCCATTGGCATCCTGACAATACTCAAGTTCCTTCCCCTCGTCGCGCTCGTCATCTTCGGGCTCGGCCACCTGACACCCGAGTCACTGCCATTTGCCGAAACGGCAATGCCAGCCCGCAGCGCGATCGGCGCGGCGGCGCTGTTTTCGATCTACGCGTTTGTCGGCTGGGAATCCGCACTGGTACCGGCCGGCGAGGCAAGGAACCCCACGCGCGACACGCCCCGCGCATTGCTCCTGGCGCTGGCAGTGGCAACATTGCTGTATGTAATGATCCAGGCGGTCGCGGTCGCGGTATTGCCCGATCTCGAATCCAGCGAACGCCCGCTCGTCGACGTTGCCGCGGTACTGATCGGTCCGGCCGGCGCGATCCTGCTGATGGCCGGGGTGGTCGCCTCGGTAGGCGGCAACGTCGCGTCGTCGATGTTCTCGACCCCGAGAATGACCTATACGCTCGCGCGCGACGGCGGCCTGCCGGCCTGGTTCGCGGAGGTCCATCCGCGCTTTCGCACCCCGGCGAACTCGGTAATCTTCCTCGGCGCGATTGTTTTTCTGTTGTCGGTCGTCGGCAAATTCGCCTGGCTCGCCGGAATGAGCGCCGTCGTCAGGCTGCTGATCTATCTCGTCTGCATCGGCGCACTGCCGCATCTGCGGCGCAAATATGCTAACGCCGCCGGGCAGAAACGCCTGCCCGGCGGCTGGACTTTGCCGGTCATCAGCATCGCGGTCTGTGTCTGGCTGCTAACCCAGATCACGCTGAACGGCGCACTGGTGACCGCGGCGTTTTTGGCAATCGGCGGCGTGTTGTACCTGTGGCGCCAGACTCACACGCAGAGGCGCGACCGGTCCGGGTAAAGTATCCACGCGGCAACTCCAAAGCCCGTCATTTTCTCATCGCAACGATGTGCACCAACGGGCCGCGTTGTTGCCACTCGTTGCGCGCTCCGCTACTGGCCAATAATGATGTGCGGATCAAGTTCGCAGCCATCGGACACTACCGAATACTTGTAAGGACCCAGCGGCGTAATCGTGCTTGCTGTCTTATCTTTGATTTTGCCGTTCGAGTCCGATGCCAGGTAATTGAAGGGAGCGAAATAAAGGCGATAGTTCACACTGATTTTTTTAAACTTCTGCTGCTTTGAGTCCCACTCAACTGCCTGCCATGTGACTTTTTCATTCGTCGCGTTTGGTCTGCAAATGCACGCGACGTTGTCGAGTGTCTTGTTCGTGCAGCCGTTATTGTCTGAAATAATCTTGATTGGCTTGTAACAACTTTCGGTCGATTCAAAAATGATATCCAGATCAATTTTCTTCTCCTGCCCGGGAACTCCGCACTCAGGCCATCCAGTAACAAAAACAGGCTTTTTCAATGACTCGACCGTTCGGTCCAACGCCGCAACAGATTCATCCAGGGTGTCAACCGACCGCTCCAAACGGCTGAAGTCATCGCGGGTCGCGCAGCCACCGATCACAGTTGCGGCTGCGACAACCGCCACCACGAAAAGAGCACTCTTTCGGGATTCAGGGACAAACTTTCCTCTTCTCATCCTTCTCTCCTCCTGCCTTAATTGGCGCTTGTATCCGGCCCGGGGCGGGCCTTGGCAATTTCCTCAAAACGCGTGGTATCGCTGATCTCTGCGAAACCCGGCTCGACCGCAAGAAGGTGGCGCGGATAACCCAGACTCACCGCCTGCTCAATCGCATCCAGGGCCCTCTCCTTGTTGCCAACCGCAGCAAACACCAATGCTGCGTCATATTGAACGTATAGATTTTGCGGCGCAGCGACCAGCGCTTTTTCAATCTGTCGCTTCGCTTGTTCATGCTGCCCGAGTTGGCAACGAAAATGCGCGAGTCGTGCCCTGGCCTCAACATCCGCGTTATTTAACTGAAGCGCCCTCTCCGCTCCCTGCGCGGCGTTAACATACGCATCTTCTGCCTCGCTGGAATTTAACGCACTCAGCGCTTCAGCCAGATGACCCCACATCCTGTAATCGTCTGGAGCCAGTTCCAGCGCTGAGCGATAATTTTCAACAGCTTTCGAGTAGTCCCCAGCGTAGAAAAACATCGTTCCGGTATTGCTTAAGGCATCGCGCCCCGGTGCGAGTGCAAGCGACTGCTCAAAATCACGCGCCGCTTCTGCAAAACGTCCCTGGAGATAGTGGATGACGCCGAGATTGTTATAGCCTTGAACGTTGTCCGGGGTCAGGCTTACGACCTCTCCAAACTGCTTCTCCGCCTCCTCAAACCGACCCGCTTTGAAGAGAAAATCCCCATAGGCGTTGTAGGCCAGCCAGTAACCCGGTTCCAGCTCAATCGCTCGACGAAAACTCGACTCGGCTTCCATTTCCCGATCTAGCAACGCAAGCGAACGGGCAGTGCCTATGTGCGCATCCGCAAGGGTGTCATCCAGCTCCGTCGCTCGCCAAAATGAATCGTAGGCCCGTTCGTAGTCGCCGTTGTAGCGATACAGATCGCCTAAGGCGACGTATATCTGAGCTGCAAACTCCTCTGTCTCAAGTGCCTCTATACATGCGCTTTCGGCTTGTTGGTAGCGCATCACCGCACGTTCCAGTTCGTACCACGCGAGGTAGGTTTCGCACAGACCTGCATGCGCCTCGGCGAATCCCGGATCGAGATCGATTGCCCGTCGGAACAGCTTCTCGGCCGCGGCGAGA
>PKUM01000024.1 GCA_002868855.1 Chromatiales bacterium
CATCAAGCTCGGCGGAACGCTTGCCAGTCCCAAAATCGGGCTGAGCAAGAAAGGCGTGTTGTTGAGCGGCGGCGCAGCGGTCCTGACCGGCGGCCTCTCTTTCTGTTCCAGGGCGCGGCGGATCGCGTTACCGCCCAAAGCGGTATGTGCGACCAGACGCTCGCCGCAGTCGGCTCCCACGGCGCCGAACGCCAACCGGACGCGCAAACGCCACCCCAACAATAACCCACTCAGATAGCGTTCAGTGCCGCGCCACAAGCGAAGCAAATCAGGCGTGCCGAGTGCCGGGCTCCGGGGTTGCAAAATCCACGCGACTGGCGTCAGCGGCGCCCTGGTGCGGCGTCACCGACAAATCAGGCGCGCGCTCCGTTAATCGAGTCGCGTAGCGCCGACTCGATAGTCGAGGTGGTCTGGATCGAGCCAAGGTCGATTCCCAGTTCCGCAATGGTCTGCGCGATCGCCGGCGAAATTCCCGAGATGATCGTCCTGCAGCCCATCAGCACGGCCGCCTTGGCAATCTTGATCAGGTGGTTGGCGACAGCGGTATCGACGACGGCGACGCCGCCAATGTCGAGCAGGAGCGTGCTTGCGCGGGTATCTGCGATGCTGGAAAGCGCCTTGTTCATTATGTCCACGGAACGCTTCGAATCGACGATACCGACGATCGGCGCGAACAGCACGCCGTCCCATATCTTGGTCACGGGTGTCGACATCTCGAGCAGGGCCAGACTTCTCTTCTGAACCTCGACCGTGATATCGGAGGCGAGCTTCACCACCTTCATCGGCCGCCCTTCCATGTCGAGGATCGGGTTGTAGGAAGCCTGCAACCAGACCTCCGCGCCATTCTTGTCGATCCGCCTGAACTCATCGGCTTCGTATTCACCGCGACCGAGACGTTGCCAGAACCGGGCATATTCCGGTGACTCGGCATACCCGGGATCGCAGAACATGCGATGGTGCCGACCGCGAATTTCGTCCAGCGTGTAGCCGAAAATGCGAAGAAAGTTATCGTTTGCAGTGATTATCGTGCCGTCCAGTTCGAACTCGATCACCGCCTGCGCGCGCTCGATGGCGCGGATCATTCCCTCGTACTCTGCAATCTGCAGTTTCGCCGCGGTAACATCGGTCGCAAATTTCACGATCCGGATCGGCACGCCATTCTCGTCGAATACCGGGTTGTAGGAAGCCTGCAGCCAGATTTCCTTGCCACCTTTGCCAAATCGCTTGAACTCGGCACAATTGAATTCGCCCGCACCGAGCTTTTTCCAGAACTCGGCATATTCGTCAGAATCGGCGTAGTCGGGGTCGCAGAACATACGGTGGTGTTTGCCCACCACCTCTTCCAGTTCGTAACCGAAGATCTTCAGGAAATTCTCATTCGCGGCCACGACAATTCCTTCTAGATCGAACTCGATCAGTGCCTGGGCCCGATCGAGCGCCTGGTAAACGGCATTAAGATCGCAGGGCGTCATAGTCGCCTTCATGGGTGTGCTCATTGTTGTGGCTCCGTCGGCCGAAGATGCATCGCCGGCCGGTGTTGGACAAATTGGGGGCAAGGAGTGAAGTCTGGATAGACTATCAAACACACGCCACCAGCAATAGAGCCGCCTCGTCTCGGCAACACCGTGGTAACGGCAACCGGGCGCCGGCTCATGTCATGGCAGTGGCCTGTTTTCGGTATGATTGAGGACCTGTATCCGACGAGACCGGCATGATTGACATCGCAATAACGGCAGACGAGCGTTGCCGGCGAAGGGCCGAAGCGAATATTCCGTCCATCGCGGCAGTTTCGGACCATCCGCCGCCATTACCTATCCGGCTGCGGCCGGCGGGCTGAACCCGGCAACCTATGTCCAGATTCACCGATACTCCGGCGGTCGCTATTCAGGTGAGCCGTAATATTGTGGTGGCGTCCATCCAGGTCGACCTCGACGACAATGTGCTCGACAGGTTTCGCCAGGATCTGCTGCGCCGCGTCCATGAGACGGGCTCGCGCGGAGTCATACTGGATGTGTCGGGCCTGGAAACTCTCGACCCGGACGAATTCGCTGCGTTGCGTGGAATTATCCGGACCTGCGCTATCATGGGCTCCGAGTCGATTCTTGCGGGATTGCGGCCCGGTGTCGTGTCGGCGCTTGTAGAAGCCGGGGCCGACATCGATGGCCTGCGCGCCGCGATAAATATCGATGCAGCATTTAGCCAGCTCGAGCTGCAATCACAACCCGACATTGAACCCGAAACCGACATTGAACCGGGCGCCGAGGAAAGCCTCGATCCCGAGTCGCCACAGGCCTCGACGGAACAGCAATGAGCGCTGAACTGCACCGCACAATACGCAACGAAACGGATGCAAGAAATGCTGTGCTTGAGTCGACCCTGTATTCGCGAAATGCCGGCTTCGACGATACTCCCAGCCGCATTATCGCCACCGCGGTATCC